>CAKTAT010000083.1:0-7642 GCA_934532365.1 uncultured Faecalibacterium sp.
GCGCTGGAAACTGCGGTGGTAACTGCCAGAATGGAGCAGGTACCCAGAACCAGACGCAGAACGGGGTTTTCTTTGATGATGCCGTTGGTAAGGATGCTTACCTTGGACTTATTTTCTTGTGCCATTTCTTACCAACCTCCTTTTATGCCAGCTCGTTGAAGCAGTTGATACAATCATTGATGGCAGCAAACAGAGCGGTGGACGAAATGGTTGCGCCACTGTACGCATCGAAATCCTGATTCATCACAATGTTCTGGGTGCCGTCCATGCCGTTGAACTGTGCCAGATAGTCATCGGTGGACACATTGGAGCCAATGCCCTTGGTCTGGGTAGAAGCGTCCACCCAGATGCCAGTCTCGGCGCCGTTGGCGTCAAAGCCCATGATCACGGTCAGGATGCCGCCGTCAAAGCCCTTTTCCTCGGCCTTGATGGCAATGCCGCCATCGGGAGCCTTTACCACGCCGGTAACATTGGCGGTGGTGTAATCGGTAACTTCCTCCAGCGTAGCTGCGTCCGAAACAGAGGGCATCACGCTGACATAAGCAGCCAGGGTGGTGCGGCGGGTGTTCTCCTTGATAACGGGAGCGGTCATGCCGTTCACCAGAGCCAGCAGCAGGCTGGCGATCAGAGAGATGACGGTCAGCACAACGATCGGCTTACCGGTGGTTTCCCAGCTGGAATTTGCAGTCTTACTCATTTGCCAGCACCCTCCTTCGCTTTCTTTGCAGGCTTCACATAGCCATACGGGGTCTGACGGGTCAGATCATTGATGTACGGGACCCACAGGTTCATGAACAGCAGCGCGAAGGACACGCCCTCGGTGTAGCTGCCCCAGTAGCGGATAGCAAAGGTAACGATGCCAAGGCAAACGCCGTACACCAGCTTGCCCTTCAGGGTAAAGGGGCTGGTAACGTAGTCGGTAGCCATGAACACAGCGCCGAACAGCAGGCCGCCGCTCAGCACGGCAACCAGTGCGGTGTGCAGATCCTTGGTAGCGATCAGGTAGAACACGAACACGCTGCCAACGTAGGAAGCCGGGATGGCGATGCTGATGGTCTTGGTCGCCACCAGATAGATCAGGCCCAGCACGATAGCCAGTGCGCAGGTCTCGCCCAGCACACCGCCGTGGATGCCCATGAACAGGTCCAGCAGGCTCAGCTTGGAAGGATCTGCCACAGCCAGCGGGGTAGCCTTGGACAGCTGGTCCACCGCTGCATCCGGGAACACCCACTTATTCATGGAGCCGGCAAAGCTGATGAACAGCACGATACGGCCCACCAGAGCGGGGTTTGCAAAGTTCATGCCAATGCCGCCGAACAGCTGCTTGACAACGATGATAGCCACCAGATCGCCGATGATCAGCTGACCGATGGGCATACCCACGGGCACGTTCATGGCCAGAATGATGCCGGTGACCACAGCGGACAGGTCGCTGATGGGGTTTGCACGCTTCAGCAGCTTGCAGTACAGCCACTCAAAAGCCACACAGGCCACCACGGAAACGGCGGTGACCAGCAGGGCGCGCACGCCGAAAATGATCGCAGAGGCAACCACGCAGGGGCACAGTGCAACGATCACGTTGGCCATCAGGCTCTGGGTGGTCTCGTCACTGCGGACGTGCGGGGAAGCCGAAACAATAAGCTTCGTATCCATTACTTATTGCCTCCTTTTTTGATTTCGCCAAGATAGAAGGCCTTGGCCAGACTCATCATCTGGGTGACCGGGCGCTTTGCCGGGCAGACGAAGGAGCAGCTGCCGCAGTTGAAGCAGTAGTCAGCGTGCAGCTTGCCCAGCTCCTGCACATCGCGGGCGGCGTAGGCCTGATTGACCTCCACGGGCTCCAGACCCATGGGGCAGTACTCCACGCAGCGGCCGCAGCGGATGCAGGGGTTGACCTGTGCGGGCTGTGCAGCTGCCTTGCTCAGCAGGATCAGACCGGAAGTGGTCTTGGTGGTGGGGTAGGAAAGGTTCTCCACAGCGGGGCCCATCATGGCACCGCCGGCAACCACCTTGCCCAGTTCGCCCTTGACGCCCACATAGTCCAGAATGTCCTGATAGGCGGTGCCCACGGGCACGACAACGTTCTGGGGCTTTGCGCAGGCATCGCCGTCCACGGTGATGGTACGCTGCACCACCGGCATACCGGTAGCCAGATACTTGCCCAGCGTGGAAACGCTGGTCACGTTCATCACGATGGCGCCTGCATCGGCGGGCAGACCGCCGTGGGGCACCTCGCGGCCGAGGCACTTCTCGATGAGGATCAGCTCTGCGCCGGTGCCGTAGACACTGGGCAGGGGCTTGACTTCGATAGCACTGTCGTCCTTGGTCTTTTTGCACAGCAGGTCGATGCACTCGGGCTTGTTGTTCTCAATACCAATGATGCACTTGGGAATGCCGGTATACTGCAGCACAGCCTTGATGCCGCGGATGATATCATCGCTGCACTCCAGCATCTCCTGCGTATCGCTGGTCAGCCACACCTCGCACTCGGAAGCGTTGATCAGCAAAGTATCCACCGGCTGCTTGGGCTGCAGCTTCACATCGGTGGGGAAGCCTGCGCCGCCCAGACCGACCAGACCGCACTCGCGCACGGCAGCAAGGAAGCTGGCCTTATCGGTGACTTCCGGTGCCTTGACGGCCGGGTCTACGGTCTGCTTGCCATCGGTATTGATGACAACAGAATCGCACATACGGCCATTGGACAGACGGAAAGCCTCCACTGCAGCTACCGTACCGGAAACGCTGGAGTGGATGTTTGCGGAGACAAAGCCGCCCGCCTCACCGATCTTGGTGCCGACGAACACTTCATCGCCTTTTTTCACCAGTGCCTTGGCGGGTGCGCCAATGTGCTGGCTCATAAGGATGCGTACCTGCGCGGGCAGAGGCATCGGGACAGGTTTGCTTGCAGCAGTTGCCTTGTCATGCGGCGTATGCGCGCCAAGCGCCGCACGTTTCAGCTTGTTCAACATGGATTTCAAATCCCCCATTCTGCTTGAATTGCCATCCCCTCGCCCATGCAGGCGCACTGGTACAGGGACAGCAGCTGCTTAACACACTTATTGTATCATTTTGGCGCGGGAAGTCAACGACATCACGGCTCAAATGATGAATTTTCCTGAACTTTCTTATTCGTTTTCGTCAATTAGTTTTAGCTAACCACCGTATTTTTCTTTTTGTTCTCCCCCTTCTGCCGTTTGCCTTTACTGCGGGAATATGCTATACTATACCTAACATGACAGGCGGAACGTCCCCCGCTCCGCTCCCGAACTTCACAAGGAGGCACCAAACCATGAAAGTTCTCAAAGCTCTGCTCGCCGTCCTCACCACACTGGCTGTCGCCCTGACCGCCATTCTGCTGTTCTGGCAGGATAAAAGCGCCCCGCGCTATATCCAGATCTACGAAAACGAGCAGTAATTATTTCTTGCAAAACAGCACCCCGGTCAAGCGGTAAAACCGCCCGGCCGGGGTGTTTTTGCGTTGTCCGGCAAACCACACAAAAACGCCGCCGACTTTTCGTCAGCGGCGTTTGCGCGGTTTCAAATTATAGGTCAGTAAGTCACAACGACCGTAATGTACCTACCGTTGCTGATCTGTTTTATGACAACGCCAACATATTTTGCATTAGCGCTGCGCACGATCCTGCGATTAGGATGTCTTATATTGTGCATGTCATACCTTTCCTGCCAGGTTTTCTCGGTCAGGCTCTTCTCGCCCGAGAAGAGAAATACACCTATCAGATAGCCGTCGCGGCTTCTTCCATCCACCTGAATGGACGCCAGCTCCTCCAATTTCTTTTTGCAGTCCTCTTCCGAAATCAGCAACAGTTCCTTCTTTTCCTGTACCGCCGCAATTTTATTGGCAATGTCTATTGCAGCCGTGTTGACCTCCAGTGCCGACAGGCCATTTTTCGTCCGAACCGCATTGATGTTGTCCACAATCTGCTTTGCTTCTTCCGTTTTATCCGGCATAGGCATACTCGATATACCGCTGCAAGCGGTGAGCATAGCCAGCGCCAGCACAGCAGCCAGCGTGATCGCAATCAGTTTTTTGAACCATTTCATGTTTCATGCCTCCTTTTTTCGTCAGACAGTATTCTCTGCAGCCCGGACGTATGCCAATCCTGCTTTCCTTTATTGTACCGTTGCTTTTGCATTTCTATCAATGCACAGAAGCCCTAAAGTTTTTCAAAAAATTTCAGCAGTCCGCGCAAAAAAGGCTGCCGCACATTCTGTGCGGCAGCCTTTCGGGTTCAGTAATCTGTCTCGCAGCCAAGCAGGAATTTGATGTAGGCAAAGGTGCGCTCCCGCCCCAGATCCCGCACCATGCACAGCAGCTTTTCCAGCAGCGCCCGGGTCTCCGGGTGCATCAGGTAGTGATCCTTGCTGCGCTGGTAGTACTCCCATGCGGAGGCATCGGTGTACTTATCGCCCAGATAGATTTGGCTTGCCGCCACCCGGTCGCACACCATCTCGCAGACGTAGCGCAGGGGGATCTTCATGCCGGTCAGGCCGGTCTTGGTGGTGCTGTAATCGATCCAGTATTCCAGATGATGCTTGTTGCGTCCCTTGTGGTGCAGCCACGCCGAGGTGTAGCCCTTGGCTGCGCGCTCGGCCTCGTTGGGGCTGTGGTCGCCCTGATAATAGATGCACCCGGGGATGAACTCGGTGGGGCTGTACTTGCTCAGGTCGTGGGCAAGGCCCTGCTCATACAGCCCGCATTCAAAGCAGTATTTCATCACCAGCAGCTTGTGCCGGGTGATGGTCTCAAAATGACCCTTGATGTTCATGCTGTTATTCCCTCCACTGCACCGTGATGCGTCCCTCTTTCAGCCCGCGCAGATCATCGCTTTCGGAAAAATCCTCCCGGTCCATGGTCAGGTTGGGGTTGTAGTAGGGGTCGTGCAGGATGTTCTCCCTGCCGTGCACATCGTACAGACGCTGCTGTTCGGCGGCAAAGCGCCGTGCCTTTACCGGGTCTTTTTCGTCCCCGCCGCGGCTCTTGCTCTCGTAGTGGGTCAGCTGGGCGTAGGGCGTCCACGCAATGCGGTAGCCCGCATCCCGCACCCGCAGGCAGAAGTCCACATCGTTGAAGGCCACCGCAAAGGCTTCGTCCAGCCCCTTTACCTCGTCCCACACGCTGGTCTTTACCAGCAGGCAGGCACCGGTGACGGCGGAAAAGTCCTGCACCGTGGCGGCGCGGAACAGATACCCGCTGCCGCCGGCCTTTTTGTACTTATGGCTGTGCCCCGCGTAGCCCCCCAGCCCGGTAATAACGCCCGCGTGCTGGATGGTCTCGTCCGGGTACCAGAGCATGGCACCGCACACTGCCGCCCCGCCGGGGTGAGCGCATTGGCGCAGAAGCTCGGTAAGCCAGTCGCTATTGCGCACCTCCACATCGTTGTTCAGCAGCAGCAGATACTCGCCGGTGGCGTATTTGCGGCCAAAGTTGTTGATACCGGAAAAGTTGAAGCCCTTTTTCGGGTAGGTGACCACCCGCAGGCCGTCGTAGCGCTGCTGCGCCTTTTTATAGTAGGCAAAGGTAGCGGGGTCGGTGGAGTTGTTCTCCACCACGATGACCTCAAAGTGCTCCCATTCGGTCTTTGTCCAGATGCTGTGCAGGCACTTTTCCAGATCCTCGGTGTGGTCCTTGTTGGGGATGAGGATGCTCACCTTCGGTTCGCCCACGATATCCCACTTTACCCGGTAGGTGCTGGGGAACAGGCCGTTCTCCACCGTGCCGGTGCGCCCGGTGCGGGTCAGGTGGTCTGCCAGCGCCTTTTTGGCCGCTGCCGCAACGTATGGCTTGGCGTCTGCACCGCCGGAGGTAGACCCCGCGTGCACCCGCCAGTAGTACAGCACCTGCGGCACATGGGCGGCACCGCCGGTCTTTTCCAGCAGGCGCAGGAACAGGTCGTGGTCCTGACTGCCGTCGCATTCCGGGCGCTCGCCGCCCAGCTGCTCCCACAAAACTTTCCGGAACACCGCCAGATGGCAGATGTAGTTGCAGCACAGCAGGTAGTCCGGGGCGTAGTCCGGCTTGAAGTGCGCCACCATGGGGCGGCGGATGCTCTTGGTGAACAGTGCCTCGTCGCTGTACAGAAAGCCGTCCGGTTCGCCGCGCTGCCGCAGCTGCAGGATCGCCTTGCCCATGGTGTACAGGGCATGGGGTGCCAGAATGTCGTCGTGGTCGGCCAGCGCCAGATACTCCCCTGTTGCCAGCTGCGCGGCGGCGTTGGTGTTGGCCGCAATGCCCTTATTTTCGACCTTTTTATATACGATCTGTTGATTCTTTTGCTGATATTCCTTTACGATCCGTTCCACGTCCCCGTGGGCGGCGTCCGAAGCATCGGCAAGGCAGAGCTGCCCGTTAGGCGCAGTCTGCCCCACAAAGGAATCCAGAAACTCCCGCAGGTATTTTTCCGGGGTATTATACAGCGGGGTCAGCACCGAGATGATGGGCAGACCGCAGTCTGCCGCCGTTTTGCCTGCCATCTCTGCGCGCTGGGCTTCCAGCACCTTTTTGGCGGGCAGGTAGCGTGCGCGCTTGCCGAAGCAGCGGCGCTTCACAAAGCCCGCGCCGCGTCTGACCATGGTGGGCAGACCCTCTTCCTTTGTCAGCTGCACGGCGTAGCCGGCAAGCTCCTTGGCGCGTTTCAACCGTACATTCATATCAGACCTCGCCACGCTGGGTCGCCTTGTAGGCGGCGCAGACTGTCTGGGTGTCCCCGTTCATTTTCAGGTGGCCGTGGCTCAGCCATGCCACCTTGGTGCACATCCGCTCGATCTGCTCGATGGAGTGGGACACCAGAATGACCGTGGTGCCGCCCGCCATCAGTTCCTGCATCCGCTTTTCGCACTTCTGCTGGAACAAAAAGTCACCCACCGACAGCACCTCGTCCGCGATAAGGATATCGGGCTTGGTGATGGTGGCAATGGCAAAGCCGATGCGCGCCACCATGCCGGAGGAGTAGTTTTTCAGCGGCACATCCAGAAAGTTTTCCAGCTCGCTGAACTCCACGATCTCGTCAAATTTTTCGTCCAGATACTTGGGCGAGAAGCCCAGCACCGTGCCGTTGAGGTAGATGTTCTCGCGGGCGGTCAGGTCCATATCAAAGCCCGCACCCAGCTCGATGAGCGGGGCAATGGTGCCGTTTACGGTCACCTTGCCCTTGCTGGGCTTGTACACCCCGGCAATGGTCTTGAGCAGGGTGGATTTGCCCGAGCCGTTCAAGCCCACAAGGCCGTAAAAATCGCCGGGCATAATATCCAGACTGACATCCTTTAAAGCGTAGAACTCGTCGTACTGCAGCCGCCCCTGCACCATAGCCAGAAAGTACTCTTTCAGGCTCTCATGCTTTTCCTTGGAAAGGTTGAAGCACATGGAAACATTGTCCACTTTGATGATCGGTTCCATTGTTCACCCTCCTTAAATGTGCAGCACAAAGCGGTCCTGCGTTTTGCGGAACACCCACAGTCCCACTACCATGGACAGCACTGCGCAGATGCCGCAGACAAGGAACATATTCAGATCAAGCGGGATGCCCCACATCACCGTGCGGCGGAAACCCGTGATATACCAGTACATGGGGTTCAGCTTGATGATCTGCTGCATATTGAAGCCGCCGATGGAAAAGGTCATCTG
>CAKTAT010000084.1:0-7563 GCA_934532365.1 uncultured Faecalibacterium sp.
GGTCATGTATCGATATCCTCCTGGAATGTCCAAAAGTAACGTCTTTTGGCAAATTTTGCGTTGTTGAGTATAACATATTTCTCGTACTGTTTTCGATGGATTGCGCACGAAATGTAGCTTATTGCGCACGAACCACATTCAGTTCCGTGCACCCCGCACAAATACAGCGCCCACCGTTTCGGCAGGCGCTGTACAGAACTATTTTATGCGGGTCTCAGGGCTTATTTGCCGCGGTACAGAGTGGCGATATCCACCAGCGGGATGTTTGCCAAGCTGTGCTCGCTGCGCAGGCAGTCCACCAGAGAAGCGGCGGTGTCCACTGCGGTGATGCAGGGGATGCTCAGCTCCACGGCCTTGCGGCGCAGACGGACGGAATCGCGCCGGGGGTCACGACCCTTGGCGCTGGTGGAGAACACATAGTCCACCAGACCGCTCTGCAGCAGGTCTACGATGTTGGGTGCCTCGCCGGAGATGTTGCGCACCTCGTTGCAGGGAACCATGTGCTTGTTGAGCCATGCACAGGTGCCGGAGGTACCGTAGAGCTTATAGCCCATATCCTTCAGCTTCCATGCAATATCCACGAACTCAGGCTTGTCGCTGTCCTTCACGGTGAAGATGCAGCAGCTGCCCGGGCCGGGGGTCTTAAAGGTATAGCCCGCACCGATCAAGCCCTTGAGCAGGGCATCGTGGTAGTTGGGCGCAATACCCAGCACCTCGCCGGTGGACTTCATCTCGGGGCCGAACTGGGTATCCACAGCGTGCAGCTTTTCAAAGCTGAACACAGGCACCTTGACCGCCACATAGGGGGCGTTGGGGTGCAGACCGGTGCCGTAGCCCATATCCGTCAGCTTCTCGCCCAAGCAGCAGCGCACGGCCAGATCCACCATGGGCACGCCGGTGACCTTGGAGATGTAAGGCACGGTACGGGAGGAGCGGGGGTTCACCTCGATGACGTACACACGGCCATGAGAGACGGCGTACTGCACGTTGACCAGACCGGTGACGTGCAGCTCGCGGGCAAAGCGGCCGGTGTAGTCCACCATGGTGTCGATCTCGTCCTGCGTCAGGTGCTGTGCCGGGTAGACACAGATGGAGTCGCCGGAGTGCACGCCGGTGCGCTCCACCTGCTCCATGATGCCGGGGATCAGGAAGTTTTCGCCATCGCAGATGGCGTCCACCTCGCACTCAGTACCCATGATGTACTTATCCAGCAGCACAGGGTGATCCATGTCGACGTGCTCGGTAATAACGCCCATGTACTCGACGATATCCGCCTTGTTGTAGGCCACGATCATGTTCTGACCGCCCAGCACATAGGAGGGGCGCATCAGCACCGGCAGACCGATCTCCTCGGCAGCGGCCAGAGCCTCGTCCAGATTGAACACGGTACGGCCCGGGGCGCGGGGGATGTTGCAGCGCTCCAGCAGCTCGTCAAAGCGTTCGCGGTCCTCGGCCTCGTCAATGGCGTCCGCCGGGGTGCCCAGAATGGGCAGACCGATCTCGTCCATGTGCTTGGCCAGCTTGATGGCGGTCTGTCCGCCGAACTGCACCACGCAGGCATCCGGCTTTTCGGTGGCAATGATGTTGTCCACGCTCTCCGGGTTCAGCGGGTCGAAGTACAGGCGGTCGCCGGTATCAAAGTCGGTGGAGACGGTCTCGGGGTTGTTGTTGACCAGAATGGCTTCGCAGCCGTTCTTTTTCAGGGTCCATACGCAGTGCACAGAGCAGTAGTCGAACTCGATGCCCTGACCGATGCGGATGGGGCCGGAGCCAAAGACCAGAACCTTCTTCTTTTTGGGTTCGCCCTTGGCAGCGGTCTCGGCTTCCTTCTCGGCGATGAAGCCTGCGGCCTCGTTGTCGCCATCGTAGGTGGAGTAGAAGTAGGGGGTGTTGGCAGAGAACTCGGCAGCGCAGGTATCCACCATCTTGAAGCCGGCGCGGTAGTTCTCCACGGGCAGGGTGTCCACCTGTGCCAGACGGCGGATGGTCTTATCCTGGAAGCCGTACTTCTTGGCAGTCTTGTACTGCTCCACAGACAGCTGACCATTGCACTGTGCCAGACCCTTTTCCAGATCTGCCAGATGCTGCATCTTGTCCAGGAACCACCAGTCAATCTTGGTGATATCGTAGATGACCTTGTGGTCGATGCCGCGCTTCAGTGCTTCGTACACGCAGAACACGCGCTCGGCGTCCTGAACGTGCATGTGCTCCACCACTTCCTCATCGGTAAGTTCCTCAAAGGGCTTGTGGGTCAGGGTGTCCATGCCCAGCTCAATGGAGGAAACAGCCTTCATCATGGCGGCCTCGAAGCTGTTGCCGATGCTCATCACCTCGCCGGTAGCCATCATCTGGGTGCCCAGAGACTTGTCGGCGTAGACGAACTTATCAAACGGCCACTTCGGGTACTTGACCACGATGTAGTCCAGCGCAGGCTCAAAGCAGGCGCAGGTCTTGCCGGTAACGTCGTTGGTGATCTCGTCCAGCGTGTAGCCGATGGCGATCTTGGTCGCCACCTTGGCAATGGGGTAGCCGGTGGCCTTGGAGGCCAGTGCGGAGGAGCGGGACACACGGGGGTTGACCTCGATGACCGCGTAGTCGAAGCTGTCCGGCTTCAGGGCGAACTGGCAGTTGCAGCCGCCCTCGATGCCAAGCTCGGTGATGATATCCAGTGCAGCGGTACGCAGCATCTGGTACTCGTGGTCGGTCAGGGTCTGGGAGGGAGCCACGACTACCGAGTCGCCAGTGTGGATGCCCACGGGGTCGAGGTTCTCCATATTACATACGGTGATCACGTTGCCCTTGTGGTCGCGCATCACCTCGTACTCGATCTCTTTCCAGCCGGCGATGCACTTTTCCACCAGGATCTGATGGATGGGAGAAAGGCGCAGGCCGTTGGTGCCGATCTCGATCAGCTTTTCGCGGGTCTCGCAGATGCCGCCGCCGGTGCCGCCCATGGTAAAGGCCGGGCGCACGATGACCGGGTAGCCGATGCGGTCGGCGCAGTCCAGTGCGTCCTGCAGGGTCTCCACCACCTCAGAGGGGATGATGGGCTGGTGCAGCTTCTCCATGGTCTCCTTGAACAGCTCGCGGTCCTCGGCACGGTCGATGGTCTCCGGCTTGCAGGCCAGCAGACGGATGCCGGTGCGGTCCAGATAGCCGGAGCGTGCCAGCTCCATGGACAGGTTCAGGCCCATCTGGCCGCCGAGGTTGGGCAGCACGGAGTCCGGCTTTTCGATGTCCAGAATGCGCTCCACGACTTCCAGCGTCATGGGCTCGATATACACATGGTCGGCCACGTCCGGGTCGGTCATGATGGTAGCGGGGTTAGAGTTCAGCAGAACGGTCTCGATGCCCTCTGCTTTCAGGGCGCGGCAGGCCTGCGTGCCGGAGTAGTCAAACTCCGCAGCCTGACCAATGATGATAGGGCCGGAGCCAATGACCAGCACCTTTTTGATTCTGGGGTCCTTCGGCATTTCAGCGTGCCTCCTTTGCTGCTTTGACGTTGTTCAGGAAGCGGTCGAACAGGAATTCGGTGTCCTTGGGGCCGCCGTTTGCTTCCGGGTGGAACTGCACGGTAAAGCAGTTCCACTTTTTGTACTTGATGCCCTCGCAGGTGCCGTCGTTGGCGTTCACCTGTGCCACCTCGCCCATCTCGGCGGGCAGCTCCTCGCCCACGACCGCATAGCCGTGGTTCTGGCTGGTGATAAAGGTGCGGCCGGACTCAAAGTCGGTCACAGGCTGGTTGGCACCGCGGTGGCCGTACTTCAGCTTCATGGTCTTGGCACCGGCTGCCAGTGCGGACAGCTGGTGACCCAGACAGATGCCGAAGGTGGGGATGTTCAGTTCAAAGATGTGCTTGAGGTTCTCGATGACCTCCACCGGCTCGGCGGGGTCGCCGGGGCCGTTGGACAGCATGATGCCGTCCGGGGCAAGCGCCTTGATCTCTTCCGCCGTTGCAAAGGCGGGCATCACGGTCACCTTGCAGCCGCGCTTGACAAGGCAGCGCACGATGTTGCGCTTGCAGCCGTAGTGCATCAGCACGATGTGGGTCTCGCCTTCCGGGTTGAACACCTCGGGAGCGGCGCAGGTCACGTTCTTCACAGCATCGGTCACGGCGTAGGCGCGGATCTCGGCCAGCAGAGCCTCGGTCTCGGCCTTGTTGGCCGGGTCGGCGGGGTCGAAGGTGGTCAGGATAGCGCCGTTCATCACGCCGCTCTCCCGGATGATGCGGGTCAGGTGGCGGGTGTCGATGCCCTCGATGCCGATGGTGTTGTTCTTTTTCAAAAAGCTGTCCAGCGTCTCCTCACAGCGCCAGTTGGAGGGGGTGGTGCAGGCCTCGCGCACGATGTAGCCCTTTGCCCAGATGCGGTCGGACTCCATGTCATCGTGGTTCATGCCGTAGTTGCCAATGAGGGGATAGGTCTGGGTGATGATCTGGCCATAGTAGCTGGGGTCGGTCAGGGTCTCCTGAAAGCCCACCATGCCGGTGGAGAACACCACCTCGCCCACGGTCACGCCCTGCGCGCCCACGGACTGTCCGGCAAAGACCATGCCGTTTGCCAAAAGAAGATATGCGTTCATAGTTTTCCTCGTTTCAACAAAAGCTTTCAGTTTACAGGGTCTGCTTTGCTTCCTGCTTCATCTTGCGGCTGCCCAGATGCACCAGCGGCAGTTTGCCCTCCTTGCAGATGGGGCACTCCTCCGGGGTGTAGTTGGGCAGGTCCAGCTTCAGGGCGCTGGCCAGAATGGGGATGGGAGACGGAGCCTCGGGCTTGGTGCGGTCCACCACGCAGGTGATGCCCAGGCAGATGCCGCCGGCCTCTTCGATGACGCGCTTGGTCTCCAGAGAGGAGATACCGGTGGTCACCACGTCCTCGGCGATGATGCACTTTTCACCCGGGTGGATGGCAAAGCGCTTCAGGCACATCACGTTGTCCACGCGCTCTGTAAAGATAGCGCGCTTGCCGGTCTGGCGGGCCAGCTCGTAGGCGTACACGATGCCGCCCATGGCAGGCCCGACGATGACGTCCACATCCATCTCCTTGACCTTGTCAGCCACAGCCTTCATCACCTCGGCGCAGCGGTCCGGGTACTGCTGCAGATATGCCATCTGGCAGTATGCGCCGGAGTGCCGGCCGGAGGACAGCAGGAAGTGACCCTCCAGAAATGCGTCACAGCTCTTCAGAATTTCAAGTGCTTCACTCATTGTACTTCTCCCTCTCTTTTCAGTGGTGTATATTCCTTTGGGTGGTATTGTACCACGCTTTTACACTATTTGCAAATTTATGCGTTACATTTTATTTTATGCGCATATTTATGGATATTTTGTGGATATCCGGTTTTTTATTCTGCATGACGGGCGCAGCCGCGGATCTCGTCCAGCGTTTTCACGCCGTTCTTGTCCATCCATGCTGCCATCTCGTCCGCAATGGTCTCCATGGCGCGGGGGTTTGCAAAGTTTGCGGCACCCACCTGCACTGCAGTGGCACCTGCCATGATGAACTCCAGTGCGTCACGGCCGGTGGCAATGCCGCCCAGACCCACCACCGGGATGTTCACCGCACCCACGGCCTGCCATACCATGCGCAGGGCAATGGGGCGCACCGCCGGGCCGGACAGACCGGCAAAGATGTTGTTGAACACCGGGCGGCGCTTTTCCAGATCAATGGCGCAGGCCTGGAAGGTGTTGGTCAGGCTGATAGCGTCCGCACCGGCGGCCTCCACAGCCTTGCACATCTCGGGGATGTTCTCGGCCTGCGGGCTCAGCTTGACCATCAGGGGCTTTTTGCAGGCAGCGCGCACCATGCGCACCACCTCGCCGGCAGCCTCGGCCTTTACGCCGTAGGCCATGCCGCCCACCTTGACGTTGGGGCAGGAGATGTTCAGCTCCACGATGTCCACTGCGCTCTCGCTCAGCATCGCAGCGCCTTCCACATACTCTTCCTCGCTGTGGCCGCCAAGGTTTGCAATGGCCACCGTGCCGTACTTCTGCTTCAGTTCCAGCATCTCGGGCAGTTCCACGTCAATAAAGTGCTGCACGCCGGGGTTCTGCAGGCCGATGCTGTTGATAAGGCCGGAGGGGGTCTCCCACAGGCGCTCGCCCTTGTTGCCGTACTGGCCGTGCAGGGTAAGGCCCTTGCCGGAGATGCCGCCGATCTTAGCAAAATCGGCCAGTTCCTCGTACTCCACACCGTAGCCCACAGTGCCGGATGCGCCGATGACCGGGCTGTTCATTACAAAGCCCAGCAGGTTGGTTTTCAGGTCTGCCATCAGAAGAACACCTCCGTTGCGTCAAATACAGGGCCGTTCTTGCACACGCTCTTGCCCTCGCCGCCCTTGGTCTCGCAGGTGCAGCCAAGGCAGGCGCCAATGCCGCAGGCCATCTTCTTTTCCATGCTCACAAAGCAGGGGGTGCCTTTTTCCGCACACAGGCGAGCGGCGTTCTTCATCATCACGGTGGGGCCGCACACCAGCACCACGTCGTAATCGGCGGGGTCGTACAGCTGGGTGACAAAGCCGTGGAAGCCCACCGCACCGGTGTCGGTGGACACCTTGACGAGGTTTGCGATGCTGCGGTACTCCTCCATGCAGTAGGGGGTGTCGCGGAAGCCGAAGAACACGTCCGGCTTTACCCCGGCAGCGGCCAGCTCGCGGGTGAGCTGGAACATGGGCGCAGTGCCGATGCCGCCGCCCACCACGGCGATCTTTTTGTACTTGCTCAGGATGTCCGGCACATCAAAGCCGTTGCCCATGGGGCCGGTAAGCTGGAAGGTATCCTGCTGCTTGAGCTGTGCCAGCTTCTCGGTGCCCTCGCCCACCACCTGATACAAAAACTCGATGGTGCTGCTGTCCGGGTTCCAGCGGTGCACGCTGATGGGGCGGGACAGGAAGGGGGCTTCGTCTGCGCCCCAGGAGCGCAGGGTGAAGAACTGGCCTGCGTGGGGGGCGTGGTCGCGGTCCGGCCACACCACGGTCAGCAGGCGGATGTCCGGGGCAATGACCTCATTGCGCAGGACGGTGGCTTCACAGCAGGCTGCACGCATGAGCAATGGCCTCCTTCATGTTCACACACTCGTTGTAAGCGGCCTCGTCAAAGGCAACGCCCGGCTGCTTTTTGTAAGCCAGCAGGATGCCGCGGCTGGAGTTGACCACGCCGCCGTTGCCCTTGGTGAGATACTGGGCAATATCCTCGGCCTTGCCGCCCTGTGCGCCGTAGCCGGGGATCAGGAAGAAGCTGTCCTGATACTTTGCGCGGATCTCGGTGGCTTCCTCGATGTGGGTGCCGCCGATGACCAGACCGATAGAGGAGTAGCCGTGCTCGCCCATGTAGTCCTTGCCCAGCGCGTTCAGCTTGTCGCCCACCAGATCGTAGACGTGGCGGCCGTCAGCCAGCTTCTCGTACTCAAAGTCCTTGGCACCGCCGTTGGAGGTGCGGCAGAGCACGAACATACCCTTGCCCTGCTTTTCGGCGTAGGGCAGGTAGGGACTGATGGAGTCCAGACCCATGTAGGGTGCCAGCGTGACGAAATCGCTCTCGAAATCGCCGGTAAAGTGACCCATGGC
>CAKTAT010000085.1:0-7449 GCA_934532365.1 uncultured Faecalibacterium sp.
AAAATGGCCTGTGCGGACGGCATTCAGGAGTACATCGAGACTCTCCGGGACCTGAAAGCCAGCAATGCGGAGCAGCGGTATCTGTCTGGCCTTTCCGACAAAATTCGGGCAGTGGAAAAGCAGTCCATCGCGGCAGAGCTGGAAACAGCACTGTTTGTGTCCTCCGCCGGCATGGTGCTCAAGCTGGGGATTGCGTCGGTGGCGCTCACCGGCTCGGTGCTGCTGGTGCAGGGCAGCATCGACGTGCTGACCCTGTTTCTGTTCCTGATGGCGGCCTCCCGGATGTACGACCCCATGCAGGGCGCTTTGCAGAATCTGGCGGCGGTCATTGCCATGCGCACCAATGTGGGGCGGATGAACGAGATTCTGGACGCTCCCCTGCAGACCGGCAGCGAGCAGCTGACCAATCAGGGCTGTGATATCGTGTTCGACCATGTGGGCTTTGCCTATAACTCCGGCGAGACGGTGCTGCGGGATGTTTCCTTTACCGCAAAGCAGGGCGAGGTCACGGCACTGGTCGGCCCCTCCGGCGGCGGCAAGACCACCGTTTCCCGGCTGGCGGCACGGTTCTGGGATTACCAGAAGGGCAGCATCACCGTGGGCGGCATGGAGGTTTCCCGAATCGACCCGGAAAAGCTCATGAGCCTGTATTCCATCGTGTTTCAGGATGTGACCCTGTTTGACAACACGATCCTCGAAAACATCCGTCTGGGGCGCAAAGGTGCCACCGACGAGGAGGTTCTGGCGGCAGCAAAGCTGGCAAACTGCGAGGAATTTGCCGAAAAGCTGCCGGACAAGTGGAACACCAACATCGGCGAGAATGGCTGCGCTCTTTCCGGCGGTGAGCGGCAGCGCATTTCCATTGCCCGCGCCTTCCTGAAGGATGCGCCCATCATCCTGCTGGACGAGGCCACCGCCAGTTTGGATGTGGAAAACGAAACTGCCATTCAGGGGGCACTATCCCGGCTCATTAAAAACAAAACAGTCCTCATCATCGCCCACCGGATGCGCACCGTAGCCGGTGCGGATCAGGTGGTGGTGCTGTCGGGCGGCATCGTGGCCGAGCAGGGCAGCCCGGCAGAGCTGTACGCCCGGAAGGGACTGTACACCCACATGGTGGATCTGCAGTCGGCAAGCCAGAACTGGACGATCTGAGAATGAGGGCGGCTTTTATTTGGAAAAAGTATTGCATTCGGTTAAAAACTGTGGTATATACATTATACGAAAGATTGCTTTGAAAGAACCGTTCGCCGTTCAATGATGTATAAATGGAGGTGCCTGCCATGACCGCCGTGATCTACGCCCGCTATTCCAGCGATAACCAGCGCGAAGAATCCATCGAAGGTCAGATTCGGGAATGCACGGCCTATGCCGAAAAGAACGGCATCACCATCGTCAAGCACTATATCGACCGTGCCGTTTCTGCAAAAACGGACAACCGCCCGGAGTTCCAGCAAATGATCAAGGACAGCGACAAAAAGCTGTTTGATATCGTGCTGGTCTGGAAGCTCGACCGTTTTGCCCGGAACCGCTACGACAGCGCCCGGTACAAGACCCAGCTGAAGAAGAACGGTGTCAAGCTCATGTCTGCCACCGAGATCATCTCCGAGGGGCCGGAGGGTATCATTCTGGAATCGGTGCTGGAAGGTTATGCGGAATACTACTCCGCTGACCTTGCCGAGAAGGTCGTGCGTGGACAGACTGAGAACATCCTGAAAGGCCGCTGCAACGGTGGCCGTGGAACCTTCGGCTATACGCTGGATTCGGAGCGGAAGTTCCACATTGACCCGCTCACCTCTCCTTTTGTACTGGAATCGTTCAGGAAGTACAAGGAAGGCTCCACCATGAAGGAAATCCGGGATTGGTTGAACGAAAACGGCATCAAGAATCCGGTGGGCGGGGCGTTTACTTATAACAGCGTTGAACATATGCTCAAGAACCGGCGGTACATTGGAGAATTGAAATTCCGGGATGTGGTCGTACCGGATGCCATCCCGCCTATCATTCCGCTGGAACTGTTTGAGGATGTGCAGGAGAAAATCGCCAAAAATAAGAAAGCCCCTGCCCGTAGAAAGGCAGAGGACGACTATCTGCTCACCACCAAGCTGTTCTGCGGCTACTGTGGGGCGTTGATGTTTGGCGAAAGCGGCACGAGCCGGACGGGAGAGGTCCACCGCTACTATAAATGTGCCACCGCAAAGAAGCATAAAGGCTGCAAGAAAAAGACCGTCCGTAAACAGTGGCTGGAAGATCTGGTGGTCAATCAGACCATGCAGCTTGTGAAAGACGATGCCGCCATGGAATCCATCATCGCCAAGGTAATGGAACTGCAAAACAAGGAGAATACCAACATTCCCCTTTATGAGAAGCAGCTCCGGGATGCAGAATCCGGTATCCAGAATATGCTGAACGCGATTCAGGCCGGTATCCTGACCAGCTCCACCAAGGAGCGGTTGGAGCAGCTGGAAGAAACCAAGCGTGAGCTTGAAGCCCGCATTGCGGAAGAAAAGCTGGCGAAGCCGAAAGTGACCGAAGAATTTATCAGGTTTTGGCTACTGCGGTTCCGTAAGCTGGATATGAGCCTGAAAGACCAGCGGCAGGCACTGGTGGATACCTTCATCAATGCGATTTACCTGTATGATGATAAGGTTCTCATTACCTTCAACTATAAAGAAGGCACACAGACCGTCACCTTTGGAGAAGCGACGGAAGTTGCATCCGAGGGAAAAGGTTCGGATTTGGATTGCATTCCTGCACCAAAAAGACAGCTTTTAAAAAAGGCTGTCTTTTTTCTTTTACTCGAGTCCTTTTGGAAACACTCTACCGTGCGGATAAGAGGGCTTGAAAGGGCGACGGTGCGATAGCACCGGAAACAAAGCCACAGTGCGGCTTTGTTTAGCCCGTGGTTGCCGACCTCTTGAACGCACTACCGGGAGGACTACCGTTATACAATGAAAATCCGAACCTTTTCTCGATAGGAGAAGGGTTCGGATTTTTCGTTTTATTGGTTCAACGGCAGCTTCCTGTGCAATCTCCCTTATCCTCGTGGCAGGAATGAGAGCCGCAGGTGTGCCTCTCCTCGTGGCCGTGATGGTCACAGTGTGCATTGGGGTCAAAGACGAGATGCCCAGCCAGATAGTCAGATACAGCTGTATCTGCATTGCCGGAAATGCCGCCGAATAGCTGTATGCCAGCCTGTGCAAGGGCTGTCTGGGCACCAGCACCGAGACCACCGCAGAGAACGACATTCACATGGTTCTGAACGAGGAAGCCTACCAGAGCACCATGGCCCTGTCCATTGGTAGAAACAATCTCACTGCTCAAAATATGGCCGTTTTCTGTATCGTAGATCTTGAACTGTGCGGAGTGACCAAAGTGCTGAAATACCTGACCGTTTTCGTACGGAACTGCAATTTTCATAACTGTATCTCCTTTTCTGTGATTATCGTTTATCAGAATAGTTGCAGATCTGGATGGCCGCACCATGTTCCATCCGCTGAAAGCCGTGCTTTTCATAGAAGGGGACATTCTTTTTATCCTCTGGCATCCCTTCAATATATAAGTAGTTCTTGTATTTTTCCTTGATGCGTTCCAGCATCTCCCCGGCAATGCCCTTTCCCTGATAATCTGGATACATGATATTCCCTCCTTTGGCTCTTAGTTTAACAGATTGCAGAGCTGTACGGAAGTTACTATGAAATTTATGAGTATAAAAAGCGGACACGGAGGGGAGAATCCGTGCCCGCTGGCTGTATTACAGCTCTTTCTTGTTGTCTGCGCCGGGAGTGGTGACGATGATCTTTTCCGGGGGCGGATGGCAATTTTAATCTTGCACTGCACTGGAAAGAATGCTATACTGGGTAAGTTAAAACTAACCGTGGCGTATTTTCATCAGATTCAGGAGATTGCAAAAGAAGATGGAACTCAAACAGCTGGAATACTTTACCATTGTATGTGAAAAAGGCAGCTTCAGCCAGGCGGCAGAATGCCTTTATACATCGCAGCCCAATGTCAGCAAGGTGATTTCCTCGCTGGAAAAAGAGCTGGGGCGAAAACTGGTGGAGCGGAGCAGTCGGGGACTGCGGATCACGCCCTACGGGGAAACAGTGCGTGACTATGCGAGAGTCATTCTGAAACACGCATCCCTGATCAGCTCGATGGCGACACACCACAACGGCAAAAAGTTCACGCTGGCAACATACCCCAGCAATATGATCACAAATCTTCTGGTGGATTTTTACCGACACTGGGGCAAAGAGTATATTGTCGAACATCAGGAAGGCAGTGTGGAGGAGGTCAGCAACTGGGTGGCCAGCGGGCAGACAGAAATCGGCATCGTCTACATTGCGCAGCGTCAGTTGACGGCATTCCGGCACATCCTTGGACATAAGAATCTGGTGTTTGAACCACTTGATGTAAAAGAAGCCTGTGTCTATGTAGGCCCCAATCACCCCTACTATGAGAGAGACAGCGTGGATTTTTCAGAGCTGTCCAGCCTGCGGTTTATCGGAGCGGTACGGGACTACTTTTCCATGGAGCACCATCTGGACCGGGTCTCACTGGGGGCCATCAGTACCAAAGATCTGAACTATGCCATTTACTCGAATAGTGATCACATGACGATCAACGCGCTGATGCGGGCGGATCTGTGCAGCCTTGGCATCAATTTTATGCACCAGCCGTATAAACACTACGACATTAAAAATTTGAAAATCAACGGATGCGAGCCTTTTTTGCTGATTGGAACCGTTCGTCCAGAAGGCGATGAGCTGAGCGAAGCGGCACAATGGTTCATCGAAAATTTCAAAAAGCTGCTCTAAGAAGGGCTTGACCTGTTATAACGATTTGTTATGGATAGTTATGCCGATTCCATCACTGGTCAGGCAAGACAAACTGTGGTATCCTATGGGAGTGCCGCGCGGCAAGCGTGGTGCTCCTTTTTCGTTATAACTGACGTTTTTGATACCACAGGAGGAAACACACTATGAAAATCTCCCGCAGAAATTTCTGCCTGCTGATGGCAGGTGCCTGCTGCACCGGCGTGCTGGCTGCCTGCGGCTCCAGCTCTTCGTCTACGGTCTCGTCTGGCGCAGCATCCGCTTCTGCGGCGGCATCCGGCGAAGTCCGCGATGAGCTGATCTTTGTCAACTATCGTGATATTCGTGACCTGAACCCGCATCTGTATGCAGGCGAAATGTATGCCCAGAGCATCCTCTACGATACACTGGTTAGCATCACGGCGAACGGTTATGAAGGCTGTCTGGCAGAAAGCTGGGACATCAGTGAAGATGGCTGCACCTACACCTTCCACATTCGCCCCAATGTTCTGTTCTCGGATGGCGAAAAGTGTGATGCGAATGCCATTCTTGCGAACTTCAACGCCATTCTGGAAAACCGTGAACGTCATACTTGGCTGGAAATGATGAACCTGCTGGTGGGCGTGTCGGCTCCCGATGAGAACACCTTCGTCATTGAGATGAGTGAGCCTTACTACCCCATGCTGACGGAGCTGGGCTGCATCCGTCCCTTTGCCATGATCTCCCCCAACTGCATGATCAATGGCAGCACGAAGGATGGCGTCAATGGCCACATTGGTACCGGCCCCTATGTGCTGACGGATTTCGTGACCGATGAATACGCTGTATTTGAGCGGAATGAGAACTACTGGGGCAATGCTCCGGCGATCCGCAAAATTACGGTCAAAGTCATTCCTGACAACCAGACCCGTATCATGGCTCTGGAATCCGGCGAGATCGACCTGATCTTTGGCAAGAACATGATCGACGCCGATGCCATCAGCCAGTATCTGGACAGTGACAAGTTCACGGTTGGTCTGTCTGACCCTACCTCTACCCGCCACATCGTTATAAACACCACCCATGAGATTCTGGGCGACCCGGCAGTTCGTAAGGCGCTGCAGCACGCTACCGACCGCCAGACCATCTCTGATGGCATCTTCTACGGTCTGGAGCAGCCTGCAGATACACTTTACGCCACCACGGTTCCCTACTGCAATGTTGGCCTGAAGCCTTATGAGTACAGCACGGAGACTGCGGCACAGCTTCTGGACGAAGCTGGCTGGGTTCTGGGCAGCGACAAGATGCGCGCCAAGGATGGCAAGCAGCTGGCGCTCGACCTGCTCTACAACAGTGACAGCGTGACGGAAAAGACCATCGCCGAGTATCTCCAGAGCGAGTACCTCAAGCTGGGCATTTCCATGACCATTCACGGCGAGGAAGAGCAGTCCTACCGCGATAACATGAAGGCCGGCAACTTCGATATGGTGTTCAATATCTGCTGGGGTATGCCGTATGACCCGCAGTCTTCGCTGGCTGCAATGCGCGCCCCGGTCTATGGCGACTATGCCGCCCAGCAGGGTCTTGAGGACAAGGCGGAGATCGACGAAGCCATTACCAAGATCCTGACTTCTACGGATGAAACGGAGCGTCAGGAGCTGTATAAGTCGGTCCTGACCAACCTGCACGAGGATGCAATGTATCTGCCGCTGACCTATGAGTGCAACAAGGCTCTGTACACCTCTGCTCTGCACGGTGTCCATTTCGGCACCGACCAGTATGATGTGCCCTTTGCGGATATGTACTTTGAATAAGAATTGACAGGGAAAGCCGCTTCGGGTATGGAGCGGCTTTTCTTGGAGAAAGGACTGCCCATGAAACGCTATGTTGTACGCAGACTGTTGATGGCAATTCCGCTGTTGCTGGCCATTTCATTTGTCTGCTTCTGCTTTATCAATCTGATTCCATCCAACCCGGCGGAGGTCGCGCTGCGTGTCCAGCAGACCCCCGTGATCACGGAGGAGATCATTGCTGCGATGGAAGAGCAGCTTGGTCTGAACAAACCCTTCTTTGTCCGTTATTTTGACTGGGTGCTGGGGTGCCTCCACGGTGACTTTGGCATCAGCTATGTCAACCCGAAACGCACTGTGGCGGGCGAGCTGCTGCGCTGCCTGCCTGCAACGCTTCAGCTGGCGGGAACTTCTTTTGTCATTGTGGCGGTGCTCAGCATCCCCATTGGCTTCCTCTGCGCAGTCTATAAGGACGGCTGGTTTGATAAGATCATGCGCGGACTGGTCTTTGTGACGACTGCCATGCCTGCCTACTGGGTGGGTCTGCTGCTGATGTGGGGCATTGGCGTCAAATTGAACTGGCTTCCCACCAACGGCAACGGAACATGGCGGCATCTGATTTTGCCGTCCTTTACGGTGGCACTGAGCTACATTTCAACGTATATCCGTCTGATCCGTAACAATATGCTGGAAAACATGAAACAGGACTATGTGCTCTATGCCAATGTGCGCGGATTGCCGCAGAAGTCGATTCTGATCAAGCACATCCTGAAAAACTCCATGCATACCTGCATCGTGGCGATGGGTATGAGCATCCCGCAGCTGATCTCCGGCACCATCGTGGTCGAAAATGTTTTTTCGTG
>CAKTAT010000086.1:0-7346 GCA_934532365.1 uncultured Faecalibacterium sp.
ATGGACAGACAGGGACACCCGGAACCTACCGGGCAGGCGAAGATCACCCCGGCATTTGATCTGCCCTGCCGCTATGTACTGCATACGGTCGGGCCCATCGTTTCCGGGCGGGTCACAGCGCAGGACAAAGAGCTGCTGGCCTCCTGCTACCGCTCCTGTCTGGAAATGGCAGCGGAAAAGGGGCTGGAAAGTGTGGCGTTCTGCTGCATCTCTACCGGAGAGTTCCATTTTCCCAATGAGCAGGCGGCAGAGATTGCTGTGCAGACCGTCAAAGCATTTCTCAAAAAGCAAACCAGTGTGAAAAAGGTGATCTTCAATGTTTTCAAAGATATGGACAAAAAAATCTACGAACGACTGCTCCGGACCAATTGATACGCTGCGGCAGGTTCTGAACCATGCCGACGCAGTGGTCATTGGTGCAGGCTCTGGGCTTTCTACCTCGGCAGGTTTCACCTATGACGGAGAACGATTTGAGCAGTATTTTGCGGATTTTGCAGCAAAGTACGGCATCCGGGATATGTACTCCGGCGGCTTTTATCCATATTCCTCGCTGGAAGAACACTGGGCTTACTGGAGCCGGTATATCTACATCAACCGCTATATGGATGCCCCCAAACCGGTCTATGATGCCCTTTTGAAGCTGGTACAGGACAAGGACTATTTTGTGCTGACCACCAACGTAGACCATTGTTTCCAGAAAGCGGGCTTTGACAAAAAGCGTCTGTTCTACACGCAGGGAGATTACGGCTTGTTCCAGTGCTCTGAGCCCTGTTGTCGGGATACCTTTGATAATGAGAAGTTCGTCCGGCAGATGGTCGAAGCGCAAGGGTATCAAATCCTGCCGGACGGCTCCTTGAGCGCACCGAAGTCCACACCGCTCAAGACAAAGATTCCATCGGAGCTTGTGCCACATTGTCCGCATTGCGGCAGACCCATGAACATGAACCTGCGTGCAGACAATACCTTTGTAGAGGACGAAGGATGGCACCGTGCCGCAGAGCGATACAGTGAATTTCTGCGCCGTCACGAGGGGCAGAATATTCTCTTTTTGGAAATTGGCGTTGGCTACAACACCCCGGTCATCATCAAGTATCCGTTCTGGCGGATGACTTCCAAAAATCCAAACGCATTCTATGCCTGCATCAATCAGGGACAGGCCGTTTGCCCGCCGGAGATCGAGCGGCAGACTGTCTGTATCCATGCGGATATTGGACAGGTTTTGCAGATCCTGTCTGATACTGCAATTCAATAAAAAGAAGCAGTTTTACCACGCGCGTATTGTGTGATAGAACTGCTTCTTTTGCATTTTCATCCGGCGAATGTAAATCCACAGTTCCCGGTTGAGAAAAGCTTTGCGGAGTGATATACTAACTTTGTATATGCCCTGTCTGGGGCATCAGTTTACAGAACGGTATAACTTGCAATGGATAGATATTTTTTTATTTTAACGACCATTGATCTTTTCGTGCTTGGCTTTATGTGCTTTCTTACAAAGCTGAGCGAATCCCTAAATAAAAAGCAGAAGCGCGGGTTCTTTCTGGCCTTTGCGCTCATTGCGTGCATCTCGGTGCTGGAGGTCATCACCATCGTGGTGGACGGCACACCGCCGGGCTACCGCTGGCTGAATATTTTGTCCAACTATCTGGGCTTTGGGCTGACACCGGCGGTGGCGCTGTGTCTGGTATATGTGCTGGACAAAAAATCCATCATCCGGCGCGGGTTCAAGGCGGCAGTGTGCTGCGAGGGTGCGTATCTGCTTTTTCTGGCGGCAACGCTGCCCTATGGGCCGGTGTTCTCGGTGAGCAGGGAAAACCTCTACGCCCGGGGCGGGTACTTCTTCATTTATGTCGCCATGTATTATGCCTCCATGCTGTATCTTATGGCGGCTACGGTGCGCACGGCAGCTGCCTTTCAGAACCGCAGCCGCACGCTGATCTACCCGCTGATCCTCTTTCTGGGCGCGGAGACCGTGATCCAGATTGCGCTGCCGGCGCTGCACGTCACATGGCTGTGCGTCACCCTGCTGTCGGTGCTGTACTATATTTATTGCAGCGAGATGTGGAACCAGCTGGACGCGCTGACCGGGCTTTTGAACCAGAACAGCTACCTGAACCGCACCGCCGAAATGCGCCGCAGCGGCGGGGTGCTGGTGGTGTTCGATGTGGACAACTTCAAGCAGATCAACGACCGCTACGGTCATTTGCAAGGAGATGTCTGCCTTGCCGAGATCGCAGACTGCATCAAAAAAGCCTACGCCCGCTGCGGCTACTGCTACCGCATCGGCGGCGATGAATTCTGCGTGCTGCTGAAGAACGAGGCAAGCGAAGCACGCTGCGCAAAAACGCTGCAAGCTTTGCTGGCAGAGCGGCGCAAAGAGATCACTCTTTTGCCGACGGTCTCCCTTGGCTCTGCCGCCTTTTCCGGGGAGGACGTGGTTGCGGTGAAGGACCGCGCCGACCGCGCGCTCTACCGCGCCAAAAAGGAACAGAAGGCCCGCGCCGCAGCGGAAAAGCACGCAGACGACAGGGAGCGGACAGCCTGAAATTCTGCCCGCACACCTTATAAACGGAGGAACACCGATGAACACAGATTGGAACAGCCCGCAGGGCGATTTTGATACTGCTGAAAAGCAGGGGGAACTGCTGATGCTGCTCAGCCGGCAGCAGGTCACCGTGCACACTTGGGACGACCCGGACTTTGACTATATGGAGGAGCAGGATCTGGCACTGGTGGTGCAAAGCCCCTCCGGCACAGAGGATCTGCTCATTGAACTATGCGGAGAGTTCTCGGTGTTTTTTGAAAAGTGGCACGGCGAGTACGCCGCCACCGCCGAGGGCTACACGCAGCTGCAGCAGGACATCACCGCCATTCTGGACGGCAAGGCGGGCGCACTGAGCCTGTATACGGAAAACGGCTGGCAGGGTACGGTGCTGTGCACCGAGCTGCCCGGCGCAGAGAATGCCGGAGCCGATGCGGCGCTCAAGCGCTGCTGGCAGGCAGCAAAGCCGGACGCCGCCCTGCCTGCGGGCAGTCGGCTGGAGCTGGTGTGCTGGGACCCGGCGCGGAACCGGAAATGCCAGCTCCCGGAGGAATAATAGAGCAAAAAGGTCGCTGCACAAGTGCGTGCAGCGACCTTTTCTTATACAATTTGTTGTTTCTTTTTACGATTCGCCATATAGTTTGCAAATGCAGAGGCCGCAGTGCCCAGTGCGATGCCCAGCACTGCGCCGCCGAGGACATCGGTGGGAAAGTGCACATAGAGATACAGCCGGGTAAAGGCGATAAAGGCTGCCAGCACCAGCGCGGGTGCGCCCAGCTTCCGGTTTTGCAGCCAGAGTGCATAGGCGGCCGCCACTCCGGAGGCGGTGTGCCCGGAGGGGAAGGAGTGTCCGTGCGGACGCGCCACCAGCATGGTGATGGAGGTGTTGAGATCGCAGGGGCGGGGACGGGCGAACAGCGGCTTGAGGAAGAAGTGCCCCGCCGCCATGTACAGCACCAGCGCTACCGCCATGGCGACACCGGCTCTGCGGGTGCGCCGGAAGAGCAGAAGCAGCAGGGTGAACGCGATCCAGATCTCACCGTGAGCTCCGGCGTAATCAAAAAAGATGGAGATTGCGTTCATTACTGGGTTGCGGAACTGGTACAGCCAGTCCAGAAAAGCAAACTCAAAGGGCATGGGTTCCTCCTTTTGGGTGGTGAAAGAGCGGATTTTTTATACAATATAGCATATAAATATTAAAAAATACAGAATATGCTGTAAATTTGCCTTTATAGCAGGGAAAAATTGGCCTCCGGCTGCTCCATCTGTTCCAAGGCGGGGTAGCTGTCAATGGCGCCGTGGTGCTGCACGCTGATAGCGCAGAAGCGGTTGGAAAAGGTCAGATAATCGGTCAGCCGCTTGCGGGAAAGCTTTGGCAGCTCGGCGGCGGTCACGCCGTCCCGCTGCAGCTGCCACAGAAACGAGCCGATAAAACCGTCCCCCGCGCCGGTGGTGTCTACCGCCGCCACCTTGGGACTGCGGGCGCGGGCGCTGGCGGTGCGGGTATAGGCGCGGGCACCCTTGCTGCCGCAGGTGTACAGCACCAGCTGCACATCGCCGGTAAACAGCCGGGGCAGCGCGGCTTCCATATCCTCGGTGCCGGTAAGGAAGGGCAGTTCCTCGTCCGAAAGTTTCAGGATATGGGTCAGGGGGAGAAACTGCCACACGGTCTGGCGCAGCTGCTCCCGGTCCGGCCAGAGGGGGAAGCGGAGATTGGGGTCAAAGCTGAGGATGGCGCCCGCCTCCCGCGCGGCAGTGATGGCGGCCAGATGGGCGTAGCGCATGGGGCTGTCTACCAGCGAGACGCTACAAAAATGCAGGGCAAAGGCCTGCGAGAACCAGCCCGGGTCGATCTGTTCCGGGGCGTACAGAAGGTCTGCGGAGGGCTTGCGGCAGAAGCTGAAGGTGCGCTGGCCGTTTTCCTCTAAGCTGACAAAGGCCAGCGCGGTGCTGGCTTTGCTGGTAAATTCCAGATGGGAAAGCTCCACGCCGCAGGCGGCCAGCGCCCGGGCGATCTTGTGACCAAAGGGGTCGTCGCCCAGCTGGCTCAGCAGCGCACTGCGCCCGCCCAGCCGGGCAACGGCGGCGCAGACATTGGCCGGGGCGCCGCCCACCCGGGGGCTGAAGGCGGGCACTTCGTCAAAGCTGCACCCCACCCGGGAGGGGATCATGTCGATCAGCGCTTCGCCGATGGAAAATAAGATCCTGTCGGACATAGGGCTTCTTCCTTTCTGCATACAGGTGTGCCGCAAGATGCGGCAGTGTTCAGTATACACCCGCAGAGCGCTGTGCGCAACTGTTGCTTTTTTGTGCGGTAATGGGCGGGTTTTGCGGTTGACTTGCGGCGGCAGATATGCTACAATTTCCAGATGCATGCAACAACAGGAAAAGGAAAAAGTGTATGGATCTGACAAAGCAGTTCTTTAAATATGTCTCGCAGAATATTTTCGGCTTGCTGGGCACCTCGTGCTATATTCTGGCCGATACCTATTTTATTGCGCAGGCTGCCGGCACAGACGGCGTCACCCTGCTCAACCTCTGCCTGCCCATTTATAATTTTATTTTTGCCATTGGCTCCATGATCGCGCTGGGCTCGGCTACCCGCTACGCCATTGCCAAGGCACAGAACGATGCCCGGGGACAGCGGTATTTCTCCAACGCCATCCTGTGCGCCGTACTGGCTGCCATCCCGTGGATGCTGGCGGGTGCCTTTGTGCCCGGGGCGCTGCTGCGGCTTATGGGCGGCGATGCGGGCATCGTGACGCTGGGCATCCCCTATGCCCGCATCTTTTTGCTGTTCACCCCGTTTTTTATGTGCAACTACATCGTGTCGGCCTTTGTCCGCAACGACGGCGACCCCTCCCTTGCTATGGTGGCGACCCTGAGCGGCAGTCTGTTCAACGTGGTGTTCGACTATATCTTCATGTTCCCCATGGGTCTGGGGCTGGCCGGTGCGGCGCTGGCAACGGCGGTGTCGCCTATCATCAGCATCGCCATTTGCAGCCGCCACTTCTTTAAAAAAGAGAACACCCTGCAATTCGTGCGGCAGATGCCCTCGGCAAGGCTGCTGGGGCAGAGTTGTCAGCTGGGCATCTCCGGCTTTGTGGGCGAGCTTTCTTCCGGCGTGACCACCACGGTGTTCAACTTTCTGCTGCTGGGTCTGGCGGGTAACGTGGGCGTAGCAGCCTACGGCGTGGTGGCAAACTTTGCGCTGGTGGCTACCGCCATCTTCAACGGCGTGGCGCAGGGCGCACAGCCGCTGGTGAGCCGCTGCTACGGTCAGAACGACCACGCCGGGGCGCGGAAGCTGCTGCTGCTGGGCAGCGGCACCGTGCTGGTGCTGGCGGCGGTGCTGTACGCTGCGGTGTTTGGCCTGACCGATACCTTTGTAAGCTGGTTCAACAGCGAAAACTCGGTGCAGATGGCGCAGTACGCCCACACCGGGATGCGGATGTACTTTGTGGGCTACTTCTTTGCGGGCTTCAACATCATGGCGGCGGGCTATCTGAGCGCTGTGAACCGCCCGGCGGAGGCCTCCATCACCTCCATCTGCCGGGGCATGGTGGCCATCGTGGCCTGCTCGCTGGTGCTCAGCGCGGTGCTCGGGATGCCGGGCGTATGGGCGGCCTTCCCGGCTTCAGAGCTGCTCACCGCGCTGCTGACCCTGTTTCTGCTGCGCAGAAAAGAGAGCGGAAAAACTTAAATATACATCTCCTGTTCCCGCATGGTCTCCTCGGGCGTAAGCCCGGACTGTGCGGTGCGACCGGTCAGTGCCCGCCATTGTGCAGGGGACTGGCCGGTTTCTTTTTTGAATACCCGGCACAGGTAGTTGGCCCCGGAAAAGCCGCACAGGCTGGCCACCACGTCCAGTGTGTATTCCCGGTGCAGCAGCAGCCGCTGCGCGGCCTCGATGCGCACGGTGGTCAGGTACTTGCCCGGCGGCACGCCCACAGCGGCGGTAAAGGTGCGCACCAGATGGCTTTTGGAGACGCCCAGCCGCTCGCTGAGTTCCTCCACGCCGTACAGCCCCGCGTAGTTGGCGCGGATATCCTCAATGGCGGCCTGCACCAGCGGCGGCAGGGCGGGCGCGGCGCTGTCGGCATCCGCCAGCTCGCACAGCAGGGCAAAGACCAGCTGGCTGCGGGCGCGGCTGTGGGTGGGCTTTTCCTCCGCAAGCCGCCCCATCAGCTCGGCGGCGGCAGGGCAGGTCTCGCCTTTGGCAAGGTAGGGCAGCTCCCGCAGGCCGTTTAAAAACTGTGCGCTGGCCTGCCCGGTCAGCTGGACGCACAGCAGATGGCAGCTGTCCTCCGGGGTCAGGGTGAGCGGGGCACGGCTTAAAATCAGGTGCCCTGCCGCAGCGGACTGCGGCGGCAGCACCAGCACAGAGCCGGCGGGCGCAGCCGACGCCCCGGGCAGGGAGACCGTGCATCTGCCGCTGGAAACAAGGCAGACCCACAGCCCCTCGCCGGTCAGGGTGCGGGGCGCGGAAAGCTGCACATCCAGCAGCGCAGCCGGTGCGGCGATGGTGTTCCAGTCAAACAGCAATATCTGACACCTCTAATCAATAAAATGCTATTTTATATCACAAAATTATCTGTTATTATAGTACCAACGAAACAACACGCCGTCAAGGGCGTGAAACACCAAATATTTTACGGAGGATAACGATTATGGCTTCCATTAGCTGCCAGCACATCTACAAGATCTATCCGGGCGCAACTGCCCCGTCTGTTACCGACTTCAACCTGGAGATCCAGGATAAGGAGTTCATCATCTTCGTCGGCCCCTCTGGCTGCGGCAAGTCCAC
>CAKTAT010000087.1:0-7316 GCA_934532365.1 uncultured Faecalibacterium sp.
CTGATCGCCGAGGGCGGCATCTACATCGAGGATTACAGCGACATCGAGCAGCAGGTGGCCGAGATCGCCCATGTGGATCTGATCGAGCAGGAGCTGCTGGACAAGCCCCGGGATACCGTGATCATCCATCTGTATCTGGAGCCGGGCGCTTCTCAGGTGGAAACGCTGGCGCTCATCGCGGCCCGCATGGAAGCCGCCGGCATCCCCTACACCGTGGAGACCGAGGGCGTGGAGCAGGAGGACTGGCAGAACGGCTGGCGCAAATACTACCACCCCATGGAGATCGGCAGCCGTCTGGCTGTGGTGCCCTCGTGGCAGCAGTACGACACCGACCGGGTCAAGCTGATCCTTGACCCCGGCCTTGCCTTCGGCACCGGCGGTCACGAGACCACCAGCCTCTGCCTTGAGGCACTGGACGAGCAGGTGCGCGGCGGCGAGCGGGTGCTGGATATCGGCACCGGCAGCGGCATCCTTGCCATTGCCGCCCTCAAGCTGGGCGCTGCCAGCGCCGAGGGCGTGGACATCGACCCTGTGGCGGTGCGCACCGCCGGGGAGAACGCTGCCCTGAACGGCGTGCAGGACAAGCTGACCGTGCTGGTGGGCGATTTGTCCGACAAGGCCAGCGGCACCTATGATATCATCACCGCCAACATCGTAGCCAACGCCATCCTCAGCCTTGCACCCGCCGTGCCCGGCCTGATGGCCGAGGGTGCCACCTTTATTGCCAGCGGCATCATCGACAGCCGCAAGGACGAGGTCATCGCCGGGCTGGAAAAGGCAGGGCTGTCCGTGGCAGAAGTCAAGGAAAAGCGCGGCTGGGAGTGCATCGTCTGCAAAAAGGCCTGATATTCAAATATTGTAAGAAGGAGCGCACAGTATGCCGCACCGCTACTTTACCACTGAGATCTCCGACGGCACCGCCACCCTGCGGGGCGCGGACGCCCATCACCTTGCCCGGGTGATGCGGGCAAAGCCGGGGGATACCGTCATCCTCTGCGACGGCAACGCCGTGGAGTACACCGCCACCATTACCGGTTTTGGGGAGGACAGAGTCGATTTTGCCGTAGAGCCGGGCTATCCCAGCGCCGCCGAGCCCACCGTGGAGGTAACTCTGCTGGCGGGCTACCCCAAGCAGGACAAGCTGGAGCAGATCATCAAGCACGGGGTGGAGCTGGGCGCTGCCCACATCGTGCCCTTCTTCAGCCGCTACTGCGTGGCTGCCCCCAAAAAAGAGGAGCAGAAGAACGAGCGCTACAACCGCATTGCGCTGGAAGCCGCCAAGCAGTGCGGCCGGGGCGTTCTGCCGGACGTGGCCCTGCCGCTGCCGAACTTCGGGGCGGTGTGCCGCAGCTTTGACCGGTATGACCTGGTACTGTTCTGCTACGAGTGCGGCGGCGCACCCCTGCGCCAGCTGCTGGCCGAAGCAAAGCCAACCGACGGGCAGAAGCTGCGCCTTGCCATCGTGACCGGCGCAGAGGGCGGCTTTGCCGCCGAGGAGGCCGAAATGGCCGCCAAAGCCGGGGCAAAAACGGTAGGCCTTGGCCCCCGCATCCTCCGGTGCGAGACCGCCCCGCTGGCGGTGCTCTCCGCCGTCATGACCCTGACCGGGAATCTGGAGTAAAAAACACAACGTCAAAGAGGCTGCTGCACAGGGGTTTGTGCAACAGCCTCTTATTATTTTGCATTATATTACGTTTTGTAAAGCTTTTTCAGGTATTTTCCCCTGCATCCGGGTGGGCATCGGTGTCCAGCAGAGCTTGCTTTACCTTGAGCAGGTTCTGGGGGCTGACCGAGAAGCTGCGCAGACCAAGGTGCAGGTACTGCGCCGTGTTGGCGGGGTTGCCCACGGCAAGGCCGCAGATGGTCACCGGGACGTGGTGCGCATTGGCAGCGTCCATCACCATGGCGATCAGCTTTTTCATGGCCGGGCTGGCGGGGCGGTAGTAGTGCTCTGCGCTGGCAAGCTCCCGGTCGGCGGCGTGGGTGTACTGGGTCAGGTCGTTGGTGCCGATGACCAGAAAATCGCAGCCGTGGGCGACAAAGTCCTCCACGGTCAGGCAGGCGGCGGGGATGCTCAGCATCACGCCGAACTGGGTGTTTTCGTTAAAGGGCACGCCCCGCTCCCGCAGGCTCTGGCGGCAGTGCTCCACAATGCTCATGGCGGCGTCCCAGTCCTCCACCTCGGTCACCATGGGGAACATCACCCGCAGCGGGCCCCGGACGGCGGCGCGCAGCAAAGCGCAGATCTGAGTCTGGAACTGCTGGGGCTGGCGCAGGCTGTTGCGGATGCCGCGCAGGCCGAGTTTAGAGGACTGCGGCCCCTGATTGGCATCGGCCACGGTGCGGTCGGAGCCAAAGTCGAAGGTGCGCACGGTCACCGGGCAGCCGTTTGCCGCCGCCAGACAGGAGCAGTAGAAGAAATACTGCTCCTGCTCGTCCAGAATGCGCCCGGGCAGCATCATGTAGCCGCTGCGCAGCAGCCCCACGCCCTTGGCGCCGGACTGCATTGCGGTGTCGATGTCCTCCGGGCCGAAGCAGTTGGCCAGCAGTTCAAAGGGCACACCGTCCCTCGTCTCGTCCGGCAGGCTGTGCAGCTGCTTCATCTCCGCGTCCTCGCGCTGAAGCTGGCAGATGCTGGCCTCCGCCTGCTGGCGGGCGACGGCGTCCGGGTCAAGGATGCAGTTGCCGTTGGTGGCATCCAGAATGACGGTGCGGCCGTCGCAGTCGTCCAGAAAATCCTTGCCCACCTGCACGATGCCCGGGATGTTCATTGCCCGGGCAATGATGGCGGCGTGGCTCTGGCCGCTGCCCTCGGCGGTGATGACGCCTAAGATCATGCCGGAGGGCACACTGAACAGGTCGGTGGGCATCAGCCGGTCGGCGGCAAGGATCACCGGGTGATCCAGCGCCAGCCACACCCGGGGGCGGTTGGTCAGAATATTGATCACCCGGCGGGTGGCGTCCAGAATATCCACGCTGCGCAGCTGCATATAGGGGTTATCCTTCATGTTGGCCAGCTGGTCGGCGTAGCGCTGCCCCACCTGATGCATCGCCGCCGAGGCGCTGATGCCCGCATTGATGCAAAAGCGCACCTCGTTCATCATGCCCTCGTCATCCAGCATCATGCTCTGGAACAAAAAGATGGCCTGCTCGGTGGGGGCGGCGCGCTCCGCCATGGAGTCCAGTTCATTCTGCGCCGTGTGCACGGCGTTTGCCAGCAGCCGCAGCTCCCGCTCCGGGTTGAAAGGCCCGTGGCTGAAGGTCTCCACATGGTGCTCCAGACGGCTCACCTGACCCAGCACCAGACCCGGGGATGCGGATACGCCTTTATAAACCTTCATCTTCTGTCACCTCCGGCAAAGCTGCTGTGGTCGCCGTGGTCAAGGTACGCCACACCAGCGCCTGTAAGAATGTATTGGGCAGCAAAGCGGCCAGCGCCGCCTGTCCGGCGGTGCTGCTGCCCGTAAACAGCGGGGCAAAGCTTTCCATGCGCTCTTTATCACACGCCGTCAGAAACGCCTCGGCCAGCGTCCGGGTGGTGTAGAAATGGGTGGGGTCCACCCCGGCATCCTCGGCGGCGGCTTCCAACGGGGCAAGCTGCGCGTCCTTCATCCGTGCCAGCAGCAAAGCGGCGTCTGCGGTCAGGGTGACGGGGTACTTCTCCCGCACCTCCTTCTGCACCGCGTCAAAGGCCGCGCGGAAGGCCTCGGCATCGGCGCTGCTGTCCGCGCCGCTGTCCACCGCGTAGGCACAGCCCCGGATACGGCCAAAGGCGCGCAGGGTGTCGTAGTAGCCCAGTTCCATGTTGCGCTTTGCGGTGTCGGGGTCGAAGTGGAGGATATCGCCCAGCTCCCAGTAGCTGCGGATCATGGTGGTGGGCAGGCCGGTCAGGTTGGGGCGGGTGATGCCCACGCCCTCAAGATCCACACAGACCAGCTCCTCTGCGCCCATGGTCTTGGCAAGGCCGGTGGGCATATTATCGCTGTACCCGCCATCCAGAAACTTTACCCCGTCGATCTGCCGCGCCCGCAGGGCGGGGAAGCAGGCCGCCGAGGCCATCAGGTAGTCCCGCACCTGCCCGGCGGGGATATCCTCCAGCGTCAGCTCCCGGGGGCGCAGCCCCCGCTGCTCCACCGTCACGATGCCGAACCGGATGGGCGCTGCCCGCAGCGCATCCTCGTCCAGCACCCGCTCCACGATCTCTTCCAGCGGAGTCACGTCCATGCCGCCTTCCTTTACCACCCGGCGCAGAAACTGGTGCAGGGCGGAAAGGTTGGCGTTTTCCTCCGGCAGTTCCATTACATCCCGGCTGCGGATGGTCAGCCACATATCCCGGGCGGTCTCGTACAGATCCAGCACGAACATGGCGCCGTTCAGCCCGCCCACGCTGGTGCCGGTGATGATCTGCGGGTGCCAGTCCAGTTCCATCAAAGCCCGCCAGACGCCTACCTGATAGCTGCCGCGCGCACCGCCGCCTGCCAGCACCAGCGCCTTTTGCGTGGGTTCTCTGCGTTCCATATCAAGCCCTCCCGTGCACGTTCCCGGTATTTTCTAAGATTGTTATAATTATACCATACTTTCAGGTAAAATTCTCCCGATTTTTCGGGGATGATGCCTTTTTCCTGTGAAAGTTTCGTGCTATACTAACCGGAGATGAGTATAGCCGCTGCCCGGAGGGCGCACAACAGGAGGAAAGTATGCACTGCAAACAATGGATCTTTGATATGGACGGTACCCTGACCGACAGCATGGTAGTGGTGTGGGAGGGTGCCCCGGAGGCACTGCTGGCGCGCTTTGGCCGCACCCCGAAGGCAGACCTGCACAAGACCCTGCTGACCATGGGCATGGAGGACGGCGCACAGTACCTCATCCGGGAATATGCACTGCCGCTGGATATAAACGGCTATCTGGACGTGATGCGCGAGGTGATCGCCCAGTTGTACGAGAAGGTGGAACTGAAGCCCGGCGTGCGGGACACGCTTGCCCGGCTGCGGGCAGAGGGCGCACGGATGTGCGTTTGCTCCAACACATGGAGCAGCCAGTGCCGCGCCGTGCTGACCCGCCTTGGCATCGACGAATACTTTGATTTTTACATCGAGGCACGGGGCGCCATGAGCAAAAGCAGCCCTGCCCCTTTTATAGAGGCGCTGCACCGCCTTGGCGGCACAAGCCCCGCCGGGTGCGCCGTGTGCGAGGACGCCCTTTATGCCGCCCAGACCGCCCATGACGCCGGTTTCTATCTGGTGGGCATTCAGGACACCACCAGCGCCGCAGACGCCCCCGCCCTGCGCCGGATATGCAATCAGTTCTTGCCGGACTGGACCGCGCTGGACTGGACGCAGGTGTAATATTTCCCAGCGCAGCGCTCTTGTAATCCGGGCGCCGCAGGAGTATGATAGTAATAATACTCAAATTCTGTCGTCAAAAAAGGAGGCCCTGCCATGACGAACCCCCTCGTCAGCATCATCGTGCCCGTGTACAACGCCCAGAAGGGGCTTTCCCGCTGTCTGGAAAGCATCTGCGGCCAGACCTATCAGGAGTTGGAGATCATTCTGCTGAACGACGGCTCCACGGATGACAGCCTTGCCATCTGCGAACAGTTCCGGGCAAAGGATGCCCGCATCATGGTGGTGGATAAGGAGAACGAGGGCGTTTCCCGCACGCGGAACGCCGGGCTTGCCCTTGCGCAGGGCGACTATATCCAGTTTGCGGACAGCGATGACCTTCTGGACCCCGATTACACCCAGAACCTTGTGCAGGCTGCCTTGCAGCACAGCGCCGACCTTGTGATCGCCCCGTACTGGATGGTGATCCCCTCCAACTCCAGCAAGACCGGGCACGCGCTGGAAACGCTGCAGGAATCGCTGGGCATCGAGCCGGAAGCGCCCAAGACCGAGGTGCACAAGTATGGCTTTCTGCCGCAGGGCGTTTACAGCCGGGAGGACTACGCCCGCCGCCTGATGCAGCAGCCCGCTTCCTTTTACTACGGCGTGCTGTGGAACAAGCTCTACCGCCGGGAGATCATTGCGCAAAACCAGCTGGGCTTTGCGCCCGATGTGCACTGGGCGGAGGATCTGATCTTCAACATGGGGTATCTTGAGCACGCAGAGGTGTTCGTTTCCATCCCTGAGGCCGGGTATCATTATATCCAGAACCCCAAAAGCATCTGCCATACCCAGATCGATCTGCGCGGGCTTGTGGAAAACAAGACGCAGGTCTTTCAGCTGTTCAAGAAGGTATACACCCACCTTGGGCTGTACGAGGAGCTTCAGCCCCAGATCTACAAATTCCTGTTCGCCTTTTCGGAGAGCGGGGTTCCCTCGGACAGCCTGCAGGGCGCTTTGCTGGATGCGGTGTCCCGCCTGAACGATGCCTCTGTCCAGCCCGAGCCCTCCCGCAAAAAGCCCCGCCGCAAGCCCAAAAAGCACGCCCGCCGCAAAAAGCCCCGGCATAAGGAAGAATAAAGCATCAAGCAAAAAACCGCTGCGCTTCCACAGGAAGCGGCGCTGCAAATGCCGTTTGCCTTTACGACCCCTTCCGTGAAAATGCGTTTTTCGCGCTCCGCAGAGCGCGAAAAACGCGAAATTAAAAATATTCTTTCCGCTGAACATGGCTAGAGCTCAGCGGAAGCCATTTTAAATCGTCAATCAAAAAACCGCTACACAGCGTTTGTGCAGCGGTTTTTTTACTTTTTACCCTACCCGGGCACAGAAGGCCTCCCGGACGGCGGCTTCCCGCCCGCGGGGGATGGGAATGCGTGCCCCGCTGCGCATCCGTACCTCGCCGGATGCCAGCAGCTGCACCGCCTCCAGATTGACCACATAGGAGCGGTGCGGCTGCACAAAGCGGCCGTCCGCAAGCAGCGGCTGCGCCACCGCAGAAAAGGGTACCCGCAGCGAGAGGGAGGCCACATCCTCCCCGGTGGTCAGGTGGAAGTGCACGATATGATGGGTGCATTCCAGATATTCAAGCTCGGCATAGGCCAGCGCCCGCACACCGTCTGCGGTGGTCACGGTAAGGGTGGGGCCGTATTCCGGCTCCACCGCCCGCTTGAGCAGGGCAGAGACCTCCGGCTGGTGCACCGGCTGCAGCAGATACTGCATGGCGTCCACCCGGTAGGCGCTGTAGGCGTGGGCCGGGGTGCGCGCCACAAAGGCCAGCGGCGCGCGGCGGCCCCGGCGGCGCAGCTCTGCCGCCGCCGTAAGGCCTTCGGGCCGGGCTACCGCCGCAAGCTCGATAAGGTACAGCTCGTACCGCAGCCCGGCGGCATCCTGCTGCAAAAGCGCCTCCGGGCTTTGCAGCTGCTCCACGATACA
>CAKTAT010000088.1:0-7108 GCA_934532365.1 uncultured Faecalibacterium sp.
GCCAGATTCCCCCTTTTGTCGCTGCGCGACATCTTCCCCCGGAGCGGGGGAAGTCTTTCCTCAAAGGGAGAGCCAAGAGCACTGCCGGAAACTTTCTCATTGCGCCTAATACTTTAGCAACGAACGTAATGGCTTGGCTCCCCCTTTGGGGGAGCTGGCGCGGGAGCGCCTGAGAGGGCGCCCTGTCATCTTTTCAACAAGGAGCACAAAACAAGTGGAAAACATTTCGCCCGCCCTCTTGGAGTGGTTTTACAAAAACCGCCGCAGCCTGCCCTTCCGGGAGGACCCCACCCCCTACCATGTGTGGCTCAGCGAGGTGATGCTGCAGCAGACCCGGGTGTCGGCGGTGCTGCCGTATTACTACCGCTTTCTGGAAGCGCTGCCGGATATCCCGGCGCTTGCCGCCTGTGAGGAGGAAAAGCTGCATAAGCTGTGGGAGGGGCTGGGCTATTACAGCCGGGTACGCAACCTGCAAAAGGCCGCAAAGCTTGTCTGTGCGCAGTACGGCGGGCAGCTGCCTGCCGACTACGCCGCCCTGCGCGCGCTGCCCGGCATCGGGGAGTACACCGCCGGTGCCATTGCGTCCATCAGCTTCGGGCTGGCAGTGCCCGCCGTGGACGGCAATGTGCTGCGGGTGTTTTCCCGCCTGTATAATGACCCGGGTGTTATTACAGAACCGACGGTAAAAAAGGCCTTTACCGCCCGGGTCATGGAGCACCAGCCACCGGAAAAGGCCGGGGATTACAATCAGGCGCTGATGGAACTGGGCGCGCTGGTCTGCGTGCCCAACGGTGCACCCCTGTGCGGGCAGTGCCCGCTGGCGGAAGTCTGCCGCGCCCGGGCGGCGGGCACCACCGCCCAGCTGCCCCAAAAGGCAAAGCCAAAGCCCCGCAAGCTTGTGCCGGTAACGCTGGCGCTGGTGGAAAGCCCGGCGGGCTTTCTGGTGCAGCAGCGGCCGCAAAAAGGCCTGCTGGCCGGGCTGTGGCAGCCGGTATTGTGGGAGGGCGAGCATCTTTTGCAGGCCGAGGCGCTGGCGCGTCTGGCGGCACTGGGGCTGGACACCGGCACGGCAGCCCCCGTCGCCCTGCCCGCCGCAAAGCATATCTTTACCCACATCGAGTGGCTCATGTCCGGCGTGCAGCTGCGTGTTCCGGCGCAGAGCGCCCCGGCGGGCTATGTCTGGGCAAGCCGGGAGGCCCTGCGCACCACCTACGCCCTGCCCGGGGCGTTCCGGGCGTACAAGCCGCTGCTGCTCTGACTTTGGCAATTTGCTGTAATGAACCGTGCCAAAACCGGCACACTGCCCAAAGTGCGCCCCGCAGCACCTTCGGGGCGTGAAAATTGGGGCGCAACGGTTGTAATTTTGGGCGCGAACGGGTATAATAAAAGCTACAAGACGGCGCAATGCCGCCGTTTGCATCAAGATCCTTTTGCGGGACGCCCGCTGGAAAAATCAAGCTGAAACAACGTTTCAACTGCAAAAAGGAGTGTACTGAATCTATGAAAAAATCTTGCTTGGTCGCTGTGATCGCTGTTCTGGCTGCTGTGGCTGGTGCGCTGGCTGCTGTGGCACTTTACCTGAACCGCCGCGAGAAGGAACTGGACGAATACGAGCGCCTGCTGTTCGGCGAGGATGACGCAGAAACCGTAGAGCCGGAGGAAGCTGCTGCTGAGGACGAGACCGAGGCAGAGTGATTCTCTAAATACCGGAAACTGCCGGGAAGATAAGCGCATCGGGGCGCACGGAGCAGTCTGTCTGAACGGACTGCCCCGGTGCGCCCTTTTTGTACATAAGGAGAAGGAACATGAAGCGTTTTTTGCTCTGGATCATCAGTGTGGCGCTGGGTGTGGTGCTGCTGCTGGCGGCTATGATGGGGGTAAGCTATGCCTTTACCACCGAGGGCGGCTGCCCGGACAGTGCGGCGCAGTTCGGCGGGCAGGCGCTGGAAGCCAACGGCTCCTGCTGGCAGGTGCCGCTGCTGGGCGGGCAGCTGGATAAGGTATTTGCCAGTCCCGCCACCCTGAGCGTGCAGAAGCTGGGTGTGCTGTACACCGCCCACCCGGAACTTGCCTTGCCGGACTGGACCTGCTACACCGCCCTGACCATCCAGAATGCGGCGGGGGATGTGCTGTTTGCGGGCAGCGCAGGGGAGTACCAGAATTTCCTCTTCCACGCGAACGTCGAGTATAAGGCGGAACTGACCGCGTGGCGTGTGCCCAAGGGCGGCACCATCGGCCAGTTCGAGGGCGGCAGCACCGGGCAGCTGCGCAAAAACTTAGGGCTGGAGCGCCCCGCAAAGCCCACCGGCTGGTACCGGTACAGCTTCCGGTTCACCCTGCAGGCCAGCGCGGAGGTGGAGCTTTCCGCCGAGCGGGTGGAGCAGGGCGGCACGGTGGGCGTGCGCATCTCCGGCATGACCGGGGACGCCTTGCCCACCATCGAGACCGACCTTGGCAGCGTGCAGTGCGTGCGCGCCGCAGAGGGCTGGCGTGCCTATATCCCGGCGGCGTATAACGCCTCCTCCGGCGGGCACGAGGTGAACATTACGGTGAACGGCGAGACCATCACCCGCACCCTGACCGTGCTGCCGAAGGACTTCGGCACAGCAGAGGTGGAGGCCGAAGAACCCGCCCCGGACAGCGCCAATGCCCAGTTCCGCAGCGCCATCTGGCCGCTGTACGAGGCTGCCGCCACCGCCAAGCAGTGGCAGGGCGGCTTTGTGCCCCCGGCCGAGGACTCCATGACTCTGGTGGACTACGGACAGATCAAAGTAACGGACGGTCAGCAGGGCAGCCGCTCCAACTCCACAAAGCTGTACACCATCCCCGGTGCGCCCTGCCGCGCCGCAGCCAACGGCACGGTGGTGTTTGCGGGCAATCTGGAGCTTACCGGCAACACGGTGGTCATCGACCACGGCTGCGGGCTGCGCAGCTACCTGTACGGCTTGCAGGAGCTTTCGGTCAGCAAGGGACAGACCGTGGAAAAGGGACAGGCTGTGGGCGCACTGGGCGAGGAAATGACCATGGACTTCAAGCTGGGCAGCAAGAGCGTGAACCCCCGCCTGCTGTTCCAGACCTCCGGCGGCTTGTTCTGGAAGGAAAACTGAAAAAACCTGTAACGTTTTTCCTCTTTGTGCGTTATTGGGGTGAAAGGGCACACGAAAGCCCGCAAAGGAGGAAATGACCATGAAACTGGAATGTGACGTGATCCGCGACTTACTGCCCCTGTACGCCGAAAAGCTTGCCAGCCCCGCCAGCAGTGCGCTGGTGGAGCAGCATCTTGCAGAGTGCGAAGCCTGCCGTGCAGAGCTGGAACAGATGGAAAAGCCGGTGCCGGTACAGCCGGAACCCCAGCCGGATGCACCGCTGAAAAACATCCGCAGCAGCCTGAACCGCCGCCGTCTGCGCACCATGCTGTGCAGCTTTGCGGCAGCGCTGGCGCTGGCGGCGGTATGCGGCTTTGGCTGGTACGGCTACACCGCCTGCGACCGGGTATCCTTTTTTGATGCACGCTTGCAGGCTTACTACCAGCAGACAGAAAACGGTGCAAACGGCTGGGTGCTGGAGACCCGCGCCGAGGACGTATACCTGAAGCCGACCCATGCCGACGGGCACTACGAGGCCATCCGCTACCGCATCCCGTGGGTGCATGACGCCCTTGACAAGCTGCTGCAAAAGGACACAGACCTGCTCCGCAGCACCGGATGGATGCGCACCAACCGCTCGGCGGTGGTGGAGACAGCGGACATGACGGTGGCGTTCAACGGTCAGGATGGCACATGGTATGCGGTGGGCAGCGAGCCTGTGGCATGGGATGAGGTCGAATGGCCGGAGTGATGCCTATGGACATTGAAACCATCTACCGGCTCTACTTCCGGGACGTCTGCCTGTTTTTGCAGGGGCTTACCCGCAGCGAGACGCTGGCCGAGGAGCTGACGCAGGAGACCTTTTTCCGGGCGCTGGACGGCCTCAAGGACTACGACGGCAAGCAGGATGTGCGGGCGTGGCTGTTCACGGTGGCGCGCAACGCCTACTACGACCACTGCCGCCGTGCAAAGCACGCCGCCCCGCTGGAAGATGCCGAAGCAAAGGCCGCTGACACCCCGGATATCGCGCAGCTGTTGGTGGACAAAGACGCCGCCTTTACGGTGCATCAGTGTCTGCACGCGCTGGAAGAGCCTTATAAGGAGGTTTTCAGCCTGCGGGTGTTTGGTGAACTGCCCTTTGACCGCATCGGCGCCATCTTTGGCCACAATGCCGCATGGGCGCGGGTGACCTATTACCGCGCCAAGACCCACATCCAGACCATGCTGGAACAGCAGAAATAATTTGGAAAGAACCCTCTCAGTCACGCCTTACGGCGTGACTGAGAGGGTCTTTGTTTTTTCTTTTGTGAAAAAGTGGCTCAGAAACGCCCGCAGGCGTTTCTGAGCCACAAATTATAAAATATTCTTTCCGCTGAAAATGGCTAGAGCGCAAGCGGAAGCCATTCCGATCGTTATACGCAGATCAGGAGATCGCGTCCACGTCCCACTTCATGCGGACGGCGTCGGCGCCGTCCAGCTTGATGTGCATGGCACCGGCGTTGTCCAGCACCTGCTCCGGCTTGCGGGCACCGCACAGAACGTGCAGCCCCGGGATCATGCGGGCGGTCAGGGCGATGACCAGCTGCGCCATGGTGCAGTTGTACTTCTCGGTCAGGTCGCCCCACTTTGCCAGCAGCTCCAGCGCCTGTGCCCGGCGGGTGGGCTGGAAGCAGGGGTTGGTGTTGCGGGTGCTGCCCTCCGGGTAGGTGGTGTCCATGGTCACCTTGCCGGTCAAAAGACCCTGCTCCAGCGGGGAGTACGCCTGTACCGAGACGCCCAGCTCCTTGCAGGTGGGCAGCAGCTGCTTTTCAATGCGGCGGGTCAGCAGGCTGTACTTTTCCTGAATGACATCCAGCTGGCCGTACTTGCAGTAGCCCCGGATGATGTCGGAGGTGACGTTGGAAGCACCGATGGCGCGGATCTTGCCCTGCTCCTTCAGCTTCATCATGGCTTCCATGGTCTCCTCCAGCGGGTACACGCCGAAATCCGGGCTCTGCCAGTGGGTGTACAGCACGTCCAGATGGTCGGTGTGCAGACGGCGCAGGCTGTCCTCCACGTCCTCAATGATGCCCTTGGCAGAGAGGTCGCGGTACACCTGCACCCCGTCCACTACCTTGTGCAGGATGGGGGACTCGTGCCGCCACTCCAGGCCGCACTTGGTGGAAAGCACCACCTTGTCGCGGTCGATGTGCTTCATGGCTTCGCCCACCACTTCCTCGCTGTGGTACAGCCCGTAGATGGGGGCGGTGTCGATCCACTGGATGCCCTGCTCCACGGCGGTCTGGATGGCCTTTACGGACAGTGCATCGTCGTTATCGCCCCACCATGCACCGCCGCCGATGGCCCATGTACCCATGCCCAGAAACGGCACGGAAATGCCGCTTTTGCCAATGTTGATGTTCTGCATATACTTTACCCTCCATGCCAGCAGTGTTCCCCGCAATGGGAACCCTCATTCCAATGTCTGGCATACTTTGTTGTGTTTTTTATTCCATAAAAAAGAACTGCGGAGCGCAGGTGCACTCCGCAGCGCTCTTTTATCAGATGTTGCCGAACTCGCTCAGCTGCAAGTTCTCGTTGTGGGTCTCCGCCCAGCGCACCGCCCAGTCGGAGGTGAACAGCAGCAGACGGTTGCCCTTCATGTCCTCCACAGCCTTGGTGTCGCTGGTCAGGTCCAGATCCCGCAGGTTGTAGGTGTCGGGGTCGTTCTGCACCCAGCGCAGCTGCTCAAAGGGCAGCTGCTGCATCCGGATCTCCACGTTGTACTCGGTGTTCAGACGGTACTCCAGCACTTCCAGCTGCAGCACGCCCACCACGCCGACTACCACTTCCTCCATGCCGCCGCCCACTTCGCGGAAGATCTGGATGGCGCCTTCCTGCGCGATCTGCTCCATACCCTTCACGAACTGCTTGCGCTTCATGGTGTCCTTCTGCTCAATGCGGGCAAAGTGCTCCGGAGAGAAGGTGGGGATGCCTGCAAACTGGACCTTCTTTTTGCCGGTGCACAGGGTGTCGCCGATGGAGAAGATGCCCGGGTCAAACAGGCCGATGATGTCGCCGGCGTAGGCCTCGTCCACGATGGCGCGGTCCTGCGCCATCAGCTGGGTGCCGGTGGCCAGCTTGATGTTCTTGCCCTCCTGCACATGGTAGGCTTCCATGCCGCGCTCGAACTTGCCGGAGCAGATGCGCATAAAGGCAATGCGGTCGCGGTGGGCCTTGTTCATGTTGGCCTGAATTTTAAAGATGAAGGCGGAGAACTCGTCCCGGCAGGGGTCCACCGGCTCGCCGGTCAGGCTGTCCACGCGGGCCAGCGGGGCAGAGGTGAGCCGCAGGAAGTTTTCAAGGAAGGGCTCCACGCCGAAGTTGGTCAGAGCAGAGCCGAAGAACACGGGGCTCAATTCGCCGCGCAGCACCTTGTCCAGATCGAACTCCTCGGCAGCGCCGTCCAGCAGCTCGATCTCGTCCACCAGCTGCTGGTGCAGGTAGGGGGTCAGCAGCTCGTCCAGTGCGGCATCGCCCAGCTCAGCCTCGGTCTCGTTGACCTTCTTCACGCCGTTGGCGCGGCCGTCGCTGGAGAAAGCCAGCACCTTGCGGGTGTTGCGGTCGAACACGCCCTTGAACTCCTTGCCGCAGCCGATGGGCCAGTTCATGGGGTAGGTCTTGATGCCCAGAATCTCCTCGATGTTCTCCATCAGCTCAAAGGGGTCGCGGGCTTCGCGGTCCATCTTGTTGATGAAGGTAAAAATGGGAATATGGCGCAGGGTGCAAACCTTGAACAGCTTGATGGTCTGCGCCTCAACGCCCTTTGCGGCGTCGATGACCATGACGGCAGAGTCTGCCGCCATCAGGGTGCGGTAGGTGTCCTCCGAGAAGTCCTGATGGCCGGGGGTGTCCAGAATGTTCACGCACTTGCCGGCGTAGTTGAACTGCAGCACCGAAGAGGTGACCGAGATACCACGCTGCTTTTCAATGTCCATCCAGTCGGACACGGCGTGCTTGGCGCTCTGCTTGCCCTTGACGGA
>CAKTAT010000089.1:0-6933 GCA_934532365.1 uncultured Faecalibacterium sp.
TGCCTCTGTAGCTCAGTCGGTAGAGCAGGGGACTGAAAATCCCCGTGTCATTGGTTCGATTCCGATCGGAGGCACCACGTCGAAAGTCGTGTAAGACTTTCTCCTTCTTTACGCAGAATATTGCGAAAGCACCGTTGAAAAAACGGGAGGGTGCAGGGATAAATGCACCGGATATGCGGCCGTAGCTCATCTGGTAGAGCGCCACCTTGCCAAGGTGGAGGTAGCGAGTTCGAGCCTCGTCGGCCGCTCCAATACGAAGCCATCGTTGATGCAGAAATGCAAAAGCGATGGCTTTTTTGTTTTGTGTGGCAATGGTCGGGAATGATCTCTGCTTGCCAAAGCAAAGAGCCGCCGTACAACACGATGCACGGCGGCTCTTCTTACAATATAAATACAGCACCGCCGCAGGACGTTTTACATCACCATGGTGATGATCAGCGCACACAGCGGCAGGGTGACGATGCTGAGCAGGGTGGTCAGCACCACGCTCCCGGCGGCGAAGTGCTCGTCGTGGCCGAACTGCACCGCAAATACCGAGGTGATGGCGGCTGCCGGGCAGCATTCCAACAGCGTGACCACCTGTGCGGCAGTGCCGTGAAAGCCCAGCACCCCGAACAGCGCCAGCGTAGCCGCCGGGATCAGCAGCATACGCACAGAGGCAAGCTTCCAGATGTGCTTGTCGGTCACGATGCTGCGCACGTCACCGGCAGCGATCAGCATACCGGTAATGAGCATGGACAGCGGGGTGTTCACCCCGGCCAGCAGCTCCAGCGGCTGGGTAATCAGGGTGGGCAGCGGGATCTGCAGCAGATAGATGCCCAGACCCACCACAATGGCATACAGCACCGGGGTGCGCACCAGACTGCGGGCGACCTCTTTTACGCTGGAACCGCCGCTGACAAGGCCGTAGCCCAGCGTCCATAGCAGAATGTTGAACACGGTAACGTAGGCGCTGGCATACAAAAGACCCTCAGAGCCGAACAGTGCCGAAATAAGCGGGAAGCCCATGTATGCTGCGTTGGAAAAAATGCAGGCAAACCGGAAAATGGGCATCCGGCTGCCGGTCTTGCGTGCCGTGAGCAGCAGGGTGATCACGGTGCCCAGCAGCACGGACAGGATACTCATACCGAAAGCCGCCAGCAGATTGCGCAGGATCTGGGCGCTGAACTCCATGCGGTAAGAGTTTACAACCATGGCCGGTACGATGATGTAAACCAGCAGATTGGAAAGCGCCTGCTTGTTTTCCAGCTTGAGCACGCCGGTCTTGACCGCCACCATGCCCGTGCCGATCAGCAGGAACAAGACCGCGACCTGCTGCGCGGTGATGAGAGCCAGTTCCATAAAATTTCCTCCTCTAAAGTCGTAACGTGTATACCACGAAAGATACAACACAGGTATAGCACAAAACCCTGCGGATAGCAAGGCTAAACGCAGGGCATTGCAAGATTTTGCAGTCAAAGCTTACAAAATGACATTTTTGATCAGCAGGGAAATGCTGCCGTCATCGGCGTGCAGGAACTCTACCTCCGATTCAGCGTTCAATAACTCCGTGGGGATCTTTACCTCAATGCCGTTGGCGGTGCGCAGGCTGCGGCTCTCCATCCGGCGGATGCGGGCGGGGGTCACGGTCACTGGCTGGGCGGCGCTGTCAAGGACATCGCTCTTTTCTACATAATCGTCAAAGGGCACAGCGGCGAGAGGGTATTCCTCCTCCAGCTGCTGGCGCACCTGCTGAATGGACACCTGATTGTCGTTGTCGGCGGCCTGATTGGCGATCATCATGGCCACCTGTGCCTCCACGTGGGGCGTTTCGGCGTAGTTCTCCTGCACAGCCTGCACGGCGGCTTCCTGAATGGCCTGCAGCTTTTTCTTTTCCGGGTGGGCGGTGGTGTACTGGAACACCACGGTGGAAAGGTAAAACTCCTTGTGGCCGTCAATATCGTACTTTTTTTCCAGCAGCCGCATGGAGTAATCGGTCAGGTCTACCAGTGCGCCTTCCTCCACCTTGCCGCTCTGGGTAGGCAGGCAGGCGCGCTGCTGGATGATGGAGTTCACCGGCGCACCCTCCACGGTCTCCGTATAGTGGGTGTAGCCGTTTTTGTAGTTCAGCTTCAGGATGCCCAGCCACGGCGCACCGTCCCGGGTAAAATCCACCACGGCAAGGTCTGCCCCGGGGATGGTGGTGTGGGCGTGCATATAGTCGAACAGCACCCCTGCAATGCGGCAGGAAAGGTCCACAAAGTCCTGATTGTGCTCCAGCTCATTTTTAAAGGCCGAGTCCGGCAGCGGACGGCACTGACGGATATCGTCGCTGGCCAGCAGCTTTTCAATGTGGTTCTGCAGGTAGGCGTTTTTTTCGGCGGTCAGTTCCATGGGCCCGCCGCTGAGCACCGGTGCATCCATGGTGGTATCCAGAACGTGCAGAATGGCCTGATGAATGATGATCTCCATTGTTGCTCCTCATTTCATGACGTAGTGTTTGCGCCCAGTATAGCACAACCGCCGGAAAAAGGCGAGAGCCGCCCGGGTATTTTACGGATTCTACAATTTACAAATCCCGCCAAAAGGGCTATACTTATAATATCTGTGCAAAAGGAGGTGGAACTGGTGGACGAGCAGCTGGAACAGATCGAAGGCGTCGTGGAGGATATCATCTACGAGAACGAGGATAACGGTTATGTGGTGTTCGAGATCTCCGGCGGCGGAGTGCTTACGGTAGTCTGCGGCATCGTAGGCGAGCTGCACGCAGGGGAAAGCGTCATCTGCCGCGGCCGGTACGAAAACCACGCCACCTATGGTCGCCAGTTCCACGCGCAGGAATGCGAGACCGATATGCCCAAGGATCTGGAAGCGGTATATGCCTTTCTGGCCAGCCGCTCCCTACCGTATATTGGCGCAAAAACTGCGGATAAGATCATTGATATGTTCGGTGCCGAGGCGCTGGAGGTCATCGCCAATGACCCCGCCCGCCTGACCAAGATCCCTGGCATCTCGCCGGATAAGGCCGACCGCATCCAGCAGGAATTTAAGCGGATGTTCGGAATGCGGGAACTCATCGCCTATCTGGCGCAGTTCGAGATCAGCCCCCGCAAGGCCATGGAGGTGTTCAAAGCCTTTGGCGTGGGCGCGATGCAGGCCATTGCGTCAAACCCCTATCTGCTGTGCGGGGAGCCGCTGCAGCTGGACTTCCGCCACGCGGACAGCATCGCCCAGTATTACCACATGGAAGGGGACTGTGCCCAGCGGCTGGAGGCAGCCCTGCTGCGCACCTTGCGCCACAACGCGGGCAACGGCCACACCTGTCTGCCCCGGGCGCAGCTGCTGACGACCGCCTCCAACTTTATCCATCAGCCGCCGGAAAAGCTGGCGCGTGCGCTGGATCATTGCATCGAAACGGAAGAACTGTGTGTGAAAATGTTCGATGCGGTACCTTATATTTACCTGCCGGATCTGCTGGCTGCGGAGCAGGACATTGCCGACCGGCTGAACCTGCTGGCAAAGCGCGGCAAGAACACCGCCCGGGATCTGGATAAAAACATCCAGATCTTAGAGCTGACGCAGGGCTTTGCCTACGCTCCCCTGCAAAGGGAAGCCATCCGCAAGGCCATGACAGAAAACTGCCTTGTGCTCACCGGTGGTCCCGGCACCGGTAAGACCACCACGGTCAACGCCATTTTGCAGCTGCTGGAAAATCAGGCCGAGCGGGTAGCCCTGTGTGCCCCCACCGGCCGTGCTGCCAAGCGCCTCAGCGAGCTGACCGGCCGCAAGGCCAGCACCATCCACCGCCTGCTGGAGGTGGACTACACCGGCGGCGTGGTCAGCTTTATCCACAACGACAAAAACCTGCTCAAATGTGACGTGGTCATTCTGGACGAGATGAGTATGGTGGACGTCAAGCTGTTTCAGGCGCTCATTGCGGCGCTGCGCTACACCTGCCGTATTATTATGGTAGGCGATGCCGACCAGCTGCCCAGCGTGGGTGCGGGCAACATCCTCAGCGAGGTCATCCGCTCCGGCTGCGTGCCCACAGTCTGCCTGAACGAGATCTTCCGGCAGGCAAAACGCAGTCTCATCGTGGAAAACGCTCACCATATCATCTCCGGCGAGCCGTTGCAGAAGGGCAGTAAGACCGACGACTTCTTCTTTCTGGAGACCGACGGAGAGGCCGCCCAGCGTCTGGTGTGCGACCTTGTCACCACACGGCTGCCCCGGAGCTACGGCTTTGACCCCATCCGGGATATTCAGGTGCTGTGCCCCACAAAGCTTGGCCCCACCGGTACGCAGGCGCTGAACGTGGAACTGCAAAACCTGCTCAACCCGCCCCAGAAGGGCAAGCCCCAGCTGCAAAGCGCCGCCCGGGTGTTCCGGGTAGGGGATAAGGTGATGCAGGTGCGCAACAACTACGAGATCGTCTGGAACCGCATCGGCGGCGAGCAGGGCGTGGGCGCCTACAACGGCGATATCGGCATCGTGGAAAGCATCAACCTACGGGAGCGCTCCATGGTGGTGCGCATGGACGACCGGCGGCTGCTCTACCCGGCGGAAAACCTGAACGAACTGGAGATCGCCTACGCCATCACGGTGCACAAAAGTCAGGGCAGTGAGTTCCCGGCGGTGATCCTGCCGGTGGCGCAGGTGCCGCCAAGGCTGTGTTACCGCAACCTGTTCTACACCGGCGTCACCCGCGCCCGCAGGCTGTGCGTTGTGGCGGGCCGCAGGGACGTAGTGAACAGCATGATGTGCAACATCCGGCAGAACCTGCGCTACAGCGGCCTGTGCGCCCTGCTGCAGGCCGGACAGCCACCGGAGCAGCTCAGCACAGAAGGGGAGGACCCCTGATAAAACCGCGCAGAACAGTGGCAAAGCTTGTATACTTTTTGCCGCAACTATGTTATACTAAAGAGCAGTCTTTGTTTTTTGCCCGCCGCTGCGGGCGTTACATACATGATAGAGGAACGCAGAGAAAGGATTCAGGCAATTATGGCACAGAATGATATCGGCATCGACCTTGGTACTACTACCATCATCATCGCGCAGGAGGGTAAGGGCGTAGTGCTCAACCAGCCCAGCGTTGTGGCAATGGATACCCGCAAGAACACCGTGCTGGAGGCCGGCGACAAGGCACTGGCCATGGTGGGACGCACGCCCAACTATATTTCCGCCATCTTCCCGCTGAAGGATGGCGTCATCAGCGACCACACCATGACCCGGGAGCTGATCTGCCGCTTTGTCAAGCAGGTGTACAGCTCCCACATGGTCAAGCCCCGGGTGGCCGTGTGCGTGCCCGCCGCCATTACCGGTATCGAGAGCGACGCTGTGGTGGAGGCTGTGGTGGCAGCCGGTGCCCGTCAGGTGTACCTGATCGACGAGCCCATTGCCGCAGCCCTCGGCTCCGGCATCGACATCACCCTGCCGGACGGCCGCATGATCATTGATATCGGCGGCGGCACCACGGATATTGCGGTGCTGAGCCTTGGCGGCAAGGTCAAGGCTACCAGTGTACGCGTGGCCGGCAACCACTACGATGAGGAGATCCTCAAGCACGTGCGCAACAAATACAGCATTGCCATTGGCCAGCGTACCGCCGAGGAACTGAAAAAGCACGTTGCCTGCTGCCCCCAAAAGACCGATTTCCACGAGAGCATGGAGATCAAGGGCCGCAGCCTGCTCACCGGTCTGCCGGTGCGCGTGACCGTTTCTACCGACGACCTGTACGAGCCGGTGATGATGCTCAGCGAGCAGATCGGCACCGCAGCCCATCAGGTGCTGGAAAAGACCCCGCCGGAGCTGGCAGGCGATATCTACCGCAACGGCGTCATGCTGACCGGCGGCGGTGCCCAGCTGCACGGCCTGACCGAATATCTGAGTCAGGAACTGAAGGTGGAAGTGACGGTCTCGCCGGACCCCGTGAACTGTGTTGCACTGGGTACGGCACAGAGCCTTTCCCTCGGTGATAAGCTGGAAACCGGCTTTACGGACGCTACCCCGCGCATCGGCCGCCGCTAAGTCAAGCTCGTTTTGTCCATGCCATATCACAAAGCGGCAAAAAGAAAAATTGTTAATTTTTGTTGAAATGAATGGCAAAATAAGGTATACTATACCCAAATTGATTTTCTGCTAACGATGTTGTATCGCTTGCAGTATCCAACAAACAGGAGGAAAAACCATGGACTTAGGTTTCGATGTGGTCGTTACCATTACTGGTATCGTGCTGGTGTTCCTGATCCTCGTGCTGCTGATGGCAATCATCACGCTGGAGGGCAAGATCTTCGACTCGATGAATGCCAAGAAGAAGGCCGCCAAGACTGCTGCGCAGGCACCTGCCGCAAAGCCCGCTGCCGCTCCGGTACAGCAGGCGGCGCCCGCTCCTCAGGTAGAGGAAGGCATCCCCGGTGATGTGGTGGCCGCTATTATGGCTGCTATCCATGCAATGGGCAACGGCAAGTACACCCTCAAGGCAGTGCGTCGTGGCAAAAATGGCTGGGGCAAGGCCGGCGTGAACGACACCACGGCCCCGTTTTAACACAGGAGGAAGAGCATGACACAGTTTATTGATACTCTGGTCGGTATTTTCCAAAGTTCCGGCTTTGCACAGTTTGGCCAGCCCGGCGGCTGGCTGTACGCCGTGATGATCTGCGTGGGCTGCTTTTTGCTGTACCTCGCCATCGTCAAGGAGTTCGAACCCCTGATCCTGCTGCCCATGGCCTTTGGCATGATCCTTGCCAACCTCCCCGGCAGCGGCATTATCCACATGCAGTACTTCGTCGGTGACGGTCTGGAACACCCCATGTGGGTCGAGATCCTGAACAACGGCGGTCTGGCCGATATGCTCTACATGGGCGTTAAGCTGGGCATTTACCCGCCGCTGATCTTCCTCGGCATCGGCACCATGACCGACTTTGCACCCCTGATCTCCAACCCCAAGAGCCTGCT
>CAKTAT010000090.1:0-6904 GCA_934532365.1 uncultured Faecalibacterium sp.
GAACTTTTCTTCCACTGCAAAGCCCACCATGGTATCCACATCGGTGGCCTTGATGTTTTTGCACTTGGCGTCATAGCTGATGCCGCCGTTGCCCGGTGCGCACCAGATCTCGCCGCAGTCGGGGCTCTTTTTCAGTGCCTTGATGATGGCGTGCTCGCGGCCGCCGCCGCCGACAACCAGAATTTTTTTCTTCATAATTGCACCTTCTCTATGCATCGGCACGGCGGAAGTTTCTCCGAGGACCGTCCGCTGGGGTGGGACCCTGCCGCCGCAGGCGGTAGGGCGGGCGATGGAATGGCCCGATCCGTGTCCGAGGAGGAAGCTTCCGCTGTGCCGTACTATCAGTGATGGAACAGCCGCAGGCCGCAGAAGGCCATGGCGATGCCGTACTTGTTGCAGGTGTCGATGACCTGCTGGTCGCGGATGGAGCCGCCGGGCTGCACGATGGCGGTCACGCCGGAGCGGCGGGCGCGCTCGATGTTGTCGCCGAAGGGGAAGAAGGCGTCCGAGCCAAGGCACACGCCGGTCACCTTGCTGAGGTAAGCCTTCTTTTCCTCGGCGGTCAGCGGCTCGGGCTGGCAGGTGAAGGTCTCGGCCCAGACGTCATCACCGATGACGTCCTCCGGGGTATCGCCGATGTAAACATCAATGGCGTTGTCGCGGTTGGGCTTTGCCACATCGTCACGGAAGGGCAAGTCCAGCACCTTGTCCATGTGGCGCAGCTGCCAGTTGTCGGCCTTCTGACCGGCCAGACGGGTGCAGTGGATGCGGCTCTGCTGGCCTGCGCCCACGCCGATGGTCTGGCCATTGTAGGTGTAGCACACGCTGTTGGACTGGGTGTACTTCAGGGTGATGAGGGCAATGATGAGGTCGCGCTTCTGCTCCTCGGTCACGTCCTTATTCTCGGTGACCCAGTTGTTCAGCATGGTGTCGGCGTTGATGACCAGCTCATTGCGGCCCTGCTCGAAAGTGATGCCGTACACCTGCTTATGCTCGATGGGAGCGGGCTGATAGGCGGGGTCGATGGCGACCACGTTGTAGTTGCCCTTCTTTTTGCCGGACAGAATGGCCAGTGCCTCCGGCTCGTAGCCCGGGGCGATGATGCCGTCGGACACTTCGTGCTGGATCAGCTTTGCAGTAGGCACATCGCAGATGTCGGACAGGGCGATCCAGTCGCCGAAGGAGGACATCCGGTCTGCGCCGCGGGCGCGGGCGTAGGCACAGGCCAGCGGGGAGAGCTCGGTCTCCGGGGCAATGTGGTACATCCGGCGCTCTACCTCGGTCAGGGGCAGACCCAGTGCTGCACCCGCCGGGGAAACGTGCTTGAAGGAGGCCGCTGCGGGCAGACCGCAGGCAGTCTTTAACTCCTTGACCAGCTGGATGGAGTTGAGGGCATCCAGAAAGTTGATGTAGCCGGGCTTGCCGTTCAGCACGGTAACGGGCAGATCGGAGCCATCTTCCATATAAATGCGGCTGGGCTTCTGGTTGGGGTTGCAGCCGTACTTCAGTGCGAGTTCATTCATTGGTGCATCCTCCTTATATCCTAAGGTTTACTCTTATTCTTCCTCGGCGTCAAGCTTTTTGAGCAGTTCCAGCTCCTCGGGCAGCAGTTCCGGCTCCTCAGGGTCGTCAAAGTCGCTGCAGACGGGATCATATTTATTAAAGATCATATCGCCGCTCTCGCCGGTGTCCAGATCAATGACCCGGGCAAACAGGCTCACCTTGTTGTCCAGATTCAGGCTGCTCCACATATCGTGGGCAAAATCGCCAATGGTGCGGGGGCAGGCAAAGCGCAGCGGCTCGCCCTCAAAGCTGGGGATGGGGTTGCCGTTGTGCTTGTAGGTGCTGATGAAGTGGCCCTCGCCTGCAACAGGCTGAGGGTAATCAAAGAAATAGCGCTGCACGCTGTCGCCGTTGCCGTCGGCAGACTTGAGGATGCTCATCTGGTAGCTGCCGTCAGCGTACACCACAGCGGAGATGCGGGGGGTGTAGTTGGGGCCGTCCGGCTCAAAGGTGCGGGTGCGCAGGGCGTCGGCAAAGCTCTTGCCCTGACTCATCAGGTCGTAGATGGTATCGGTCTGGTCGCCGTTGGTCACGATGTGGGTCTTGCCAAGGGTCAGCACCGGGTTATAAATGATCAGGCTGGGATCTTCCAGCTTTGCGGGGTCGGCTGCCATGGTGCAGATGCCGCCGCGCTCGGGCACGGGGTCAAACACGCGGTTGCGGCTGTTCTCACTGCGGCCCATGATAAAGTAGCCGATAAACATCTGCCGTCCGTCCGGTGCCATTGCCACCGCAATGCCGCGGCCGGGGTACTCGTTGGAGGCCAGATACTCGTTCAGGTTGATCTTTTCCATTGTTGTTCTCCCTTGCATTTTTGTTTTCAAAGAGCAACTCTCGGCTCCCCCTTTGGGGGAGCTGGCGCGTCAGCGCCTGAGAGGGCGAACCTCTTTGCGGAGGCAGCTTCCCCGCCCTCTCCGTCACGGCTTACGCCGTGCCACCTCTCCCAAAGGGAGAGGCAAGAACAACGCTCTGCAAGCTTTCAGCAGATCTCTCCGCTGCACACCATAGCCACCGCTTTGGGCAGCAGCTTCCATTCCGCCTGCTCCATCACCCGCTTCTGCAGCACATCGGGGGTGTCGCCGGGCAGGATGTCCACGGCCTTCTGCAGCAGGATGGGCCCGCCGTCGCACTCCTCGTTGACAAAGTGGACGGTAGCGCCGGTCACCTTGCAGCCCCGGGCCAGTGCGGCCTCGTGGGGGCGCAGGCCGTACATGCCCGGCCCGCAGAAGGAAGGGATCAGCGCAGGGTGCACGTTTAGGATGCGGCGCGGATAGGCCGCAATGACGCTGGGGCCCAGCACGGACAGAAAGCCCGCCAGCACCACCAGATCAATGTTGTGCGCCCGCAGCGTTTCCAGCAGCGCAGCGTCAAATTCCTCGCTGGTGGCGTAGTCCTTGCGGCGCACCACGCAGCCCTCTACACCGGCCTTGGCGGCACGTTCCAGCGCAAAGACGCCGGGCTTGGAGGCCACTACCAGCGTGATTTTACCATTGGGGTTCTCGCCCCGGGCCTCGCTGTCCAGCAGCGCCTGCAGATTGGTGCCGCCGCCGGACACTAACACGGCAATGTTCAGCACAGTTCCACGCCCTCACCTTCTGCGATGACGCCCAGACGGTAGGCCTCCGGCTCGCCGTTGGCGTGCAGGATCTCCAGTGCCTTGTCGGCCTGCTCAGCGGGCACAGTGAGCACCATGCCCACGCCCATGTTGAAGGTGTTGAACATATCGTGCTCGGAGATGCCGCCCACCTTCTGCATCAGGTGGAACAGGGCGGGGGTGCGCACATCTGCCTTGTTGATGCGGGCGCAGCAGCCCTTCTTCAGACTGCGGGGGATATTCTCGTAGAAGCCGCCGCCGGTGATGTGGGAGATGCCCTTGACCTGCACCTCTTCCAGCACCTTCAGCACGGGCTTGACGTAGATCTTGGTGGGAGCCAGCAGCGCCTCTCCAAGGGTCTTGCCGCCCAGTTCTGCGGGGGTGGAGAACAGCACATCGGGGTCGGCGTCGATGTTGAACACCTTGCGCACCAGCGAGAAGCCGTTGGAGTGCACGCCGGTGGAGGGCAGAGCGATGATCACGTCACCGGCTGCCATGGTCTCGTTGTTCAGGATCTTCTCCTTGTCCACAACGCCCACGGTGAAACCAGCCAGATCATACTCGTCCTCCGGCATCATGCCCGGGTGCTCGGCAGTTTCGCCGCCCACCAGAGCGCAATCGGCCTGCACGCAGCCCTCGGCCACGCCCTTGACGATGTTGGCGATCTTTTCCGGCACGTTGCGGCCGCAGGCGATGTAATCCAGGAACACCAGCGGCTTTGCACCGGCGCAGATGACATCGTTGACGCACATGGCCACGCAGTCGATACCAATGGTGTCGTGCTTATCCATGATCATGGCCACCTTCAGCTTGGTGCCCACACCGTCGGTGCCGGAGATCAGCACCGGGTGCTTATAGCCGGTGCAGTCCAGCTCAAACAGGCCGCCAAAGCCGCCCAAGCCGCCGATGCAGTGCTCGTTCATGGTACGGGCGACATACTGCTTCATCAGCTCCACAGAGCGGTAACCGGCGGTAATGTCCACGCCTGCTGCGGCGTAGCTTTCAGAATAGCTCTTTTCCATGTTCTTACTCTCCTAACTTTTTGGCGTCCTTGGGACGGTCGTTCAGGTGACGGTCGTGAATATCGGTAGAAAGCACGCTTTCCGGCTCTACGGCATACTTGCCGGTAAAGCAGGCGGTGCAGAAACCGCATTTTGCGTTTTTGGCAAGCTGGACAACGTGCTCGTTGGACAGGTAGCCCAGCGTATCGGCGCCGATGACCTCGTTGATCTGCTCCAGCGTGCGGCCGGTAGCCACCAGCAGCTTCTGGTCCGGGATATCGGTGCCGAAGTAGCACGGATACTTGAAGGGAGGTGCAGAGACCATAAAGTGCACCTCGGCAGCACCGGCATCCCGCAGCAGCTTGATGATGCGGGCAGAGGTGGTGCCGCGCACGATGGAGTCATCCACCAGCACCACGCGCTTGCCCTTGACGGTGCTGGACACCACGTTCAGCTTGATGCGCACGCTGTTCTCGCGCTGCTTCTGGCTGCCCTGAATGAAGGTGCGGCCGATGTATTTGTTCTTGATGAAGCCGATGCCGTAGGGGATGCCGCTCTCCTGCGAGTAGCCCAGTGCTGCATCCAGGCCGGAATCCGGCACGCCGATGACCACATCGGCCTCCACAGGGTGCTCCTGTGCAAGGAAGCGGCCTGCCTGCTTGCGGGCCTCGTGCACCGAGCTGCCCTCGATGACGCTGTCCGGACGGGCGAAGTAGATGAACTCGAACACGCACATCTGGGTATCCGGGCGGCCGCAGTGATCCTTGATGCTGCGCAGCTCGCCGGTCTTGGTGTCCACCACCACGATCTCGCCGGGCTCCACGTCCCGCAGCAGGGCGGCGCCGGCGGCATCCAGTGCGCAGCTTTCGCTGGCAAAGACGTAGCCGCCGCCGGGCAGGGTGCCGATGCACAGGGGACGGTAGCCCCGGGGGTCGCGCACCGCGATGAGCTTGGTGGCAGACATGATCACAAGGCTGTATGCGCCTTCCAGCACGTCCATGGTCTTGCTGATGGCAGTCTCGATGCTGCCCATGCGCAGACGGTTGCGGGTGATGAGGTAGCAGATGACCTCGGTATCCGAGGAGCCGTGGAAGATGGCGCCCTCGTTTTCCAGCTGGCGGCGCAGCTCCACAGCGTTGGTCAGGTTGCCGTTGTGGCACAGCGCCATGGTGCCGCGGCCGTGCCGGACGATCATGGGCTGGGCGTTGGCGCGGACGCGGGTGCCGGCAGTGGCGTAGCGCACATGACCGGTAGCCATGTGTGCCGTGGTAGTGGACAGGCTTGCCAGCACCTCCGGGGTGAACACCTCGTTCACAAGGCCCAGATCCCGGTGACCGGTGATCACGCCGTCATCGTTGACGGCGATGCCGCAGCTCTCCTGCCCGCGGTGCTGCAGCGCATACAGGGCCGAATAAGCCGCTGCGGCCACATCCTCGGTACCGGCACGGTCGTAGATGCCGAAAACGCCGCACTCCTCATGCAGCGGATATGCAAAATCAGACATTGGTTCTCCTTTACAGCTCGTTCAGTTCGTTCTGCAGCTTTTCTTCCTTGGCTGCGATCTGCTGCGCCATGGCTACGCGCTCGGCTTCCAGCTTTTCCGCCAGTGCATCATCGCTCAGTGCCAGGATCTCAGCAGCCAGCCATGCGGCGTTCTTGGCACCATTCAGTGCCACGGTAGCCACCGGGATGCCGCTGGGCATCTGCACGGTAGCCAGCAGCGCGTCCAAGCCGTCCATCGCGCCGCCCTTCATGGGGATGCCGATGACCGGCAGGGTGGTGTTGGCGGCAAAAGCGCCTGCCAGATGGGCTGCCATGCCTGCCGCGCACAGGATGACGCCAAAGCCGTTGGCCTTTGCGCTTTTTGCAAAGGCTGCTGCCTCGGCGGGGGTGCGGTGTGCCGAAAGGATGTGTGCCTCAAAGGGGATGTCCAGTGCCTTCAGCTGGGCACAGGCACCCTTGACCACCGGCCAATCGCTGTCCGAACCCATGATCACTGCCACTTTACGAACCATTTTCCAAAGCCTCTCTTTCTCATGTCCAACAAGACCGACAAACAAAAAAGGCTGCGGTACACCTGTACCACGGCCTTTATTTCCGGTTTTTCTGTCCGCGCATTTTGCACAAGGTTGCACCATGCCCCTGATTGCAGTGAATGTGACCCCATTCCATGCGACCCGGCACCAGCAGCATCATTGAAGTTTCCCTCCGCAGTTTCCTGTGCAAGCGTTTTTTCAGGCGGCGATGCAAGCCCGTTTTTTGGGGCATCGTCCCTGTACTAGATACAGTTTACGGCAAAAAAACTGCTTTGCAAAGAGCGTTTGGGCAAATTCTCCCTTGTGTTTCCATGCCGTCAAAAAACTTTCGAAAGTTTTGTGCAGTTTCGCCATCCTTTTTCTTTTTAAGTATGACTTATGCAGCAGGTATATTTTATGTAAAGGCTGTGTTGATGTATCCCAGATGCAGCGCCGGATTTTTAAAAAATGATCTTCGCCGTGGCGGCGCGTGCAGCGCGGATCAGATCCGCCGGGGCGCAGCACACCTGCGTACCGATGCGCCCGCCGGAAACGTAGACCTTCTGCTGGGTCAGCACGCTTTCGTCAAAGACGGTGCGGTACTGCTTTTTCATGCCCACCGGGCTGCAGCCGCCCCGCACATAGCCGGTGACCTTGTTGATATCCGCCACATGGATCATCGCCACGCTCTTTTCGCCCACGCTGCGGGCAGCGGCCTTTAAATCCAGCTC
>CAKTAT010000091.1:0-6765 GCA_934532365.1 uncultured Faecalibacterium sp.
GGCGCACGGTGTCGCTCATGTAGCCAAGGTCTTCTGCAATGATGTTCCGCTTGCCCAGCGCCTGCTCCACGACACGGAACAGTTCGATGCCGGGGCCTTTTTCCCAGTGGCCCGGGGCGGCGGTGTCGCTGCCGTAGGGAATGGAGAAATACTCATCGAAGCCGCGGAAGTGGTCGATGCGCACTACATCATACAGTTCGAAGCAGTACCATAGGCGGGTAATCCACCATTGATAGCCCGTTTCCCGGTGTGCTTCCCAGCGGTAAAGCGGATTGCCCCAAAGCTGACCGGTGGGCGAAAAGCCATCCGGCGGAACACCGGCCACAGCAGTGGGAATGTTCTCTTTGTCCAGTTGGAACAGGCTGGGATTTGCCCATGCGTCCGCAGAATCCAGCGCTACATAGATGGGGATATCGCCGATGATCTGGATACCTTTGCTGTTAGCGTAGGCTTTCAGCTTGCGCCACTGCTGGTCGAATTTGAACTGAAGATACTTGTAATACTCCACTTCAAAATACAATTCCCGGCGGTAATAGTCCATGGCGGGCTGCCAACGCAGGCGGATGTCTTCGGCCCACTCGATCCACGGCTTGCCCTCAAAGCGGCCCTTGACTGCCATGAACAGGGCAAAATCGTCCAGCCACCACTTGTTTTTCTCGCAGAACGCGGTGAACGCTTCGTTGTGGCCAATGTCGCTGCGGGAGTAGGCCAGCCGCAGCAGACGGCCACGTGCTTCGTACAGCTTTTTGTAATCGATGTCGTCTGCCTTGCGGCCAAAGTTTGCCTTTTTGCATTCTTCGCTGGTCAGCACGCCCTCTTCCACCAGTGCATCAAGGCTGATGAAATACGGATTGCCCGCAAATGCGGAAAAGCTCTGATACGGGCTGTCACCGTAGCTGGTCACGCCCAGCGGCAGGATCTGCCAGTAGGTCTGGCCTGCTTCCTTGAGCCAATCCACAAAGTCGTATGCTTCCTGCGAGAAGCAGCCGATGCCGTAAGGGGACGGCAGACTGCTGATGGGCAGTAAAATGCCTGCACTTCTCTGCATCTTCTTTTCCCTTCCTTTATAACTCAATGAGGATGCCCGCATGGTCGGACACCTGCGGTTCCTGCGTCCCGTTGAACACCACCCGGCTGCTTTTTACCGGTACAGCTTTGGAGCACCAAATTTGATCGATGCGCTTTTTCGCCGCCGCATCCGGGGCGTCCCGCCAGCCGTCAATGGCCTGTACGACCGTATAACCATCATCCCGCTGCTGTGCAAGACGGTAGGTGTCCTGCCAGCCGCACCGGACGATCAAATCGTAGCCTTCCCCGTGCACCGCTGCTTCGCTGTTGAAGTCGCCCAACAGAAACGCCTTGTCTTTTGTGCTCGCCGCCTGCGACAGCTTTTCCCACTGCGCGAGGAAGGGCTCTTCTTCATCCTTCCACCAGCCCATGTGGACCGCATAGTACCAGACATCTCCTGCACAGATGCCCAGCGCACGGCGGGTCTTCCAGTAATTGTAATCGTTCGTCTGGCTCAGCAGCAGGTTTTCGGCAGCGGTGATGGGCGCACGGCTGAATACGGCCATGCCCTCGTCGTATTTATCGTAGCCGATTTTGGCCGGGAGCCAGCTCCAATGGTAATGTACGCCCCGTTCTTCCAGCATCCGAGCCACTGCGGCGGCATGGTTATCCGCTTTGAGCAGAACGTCATTGCAAGGGCAGGGGTAGTACCCCGCCGGAGTCTTTCCCAGCAGCGGAGCGGCGGCAGTCTGGTTCACCTCCTGCAAGGCGAACACATCCGGTTGCTCCTTTGCGATAAAGTCTACAAAAGTCTCCCGTTTGGCCTCGTAGTCCGGCTCCACAAGACTGTGGGTGTTCAATGTCAGCAGTTTCATAGTATTTTACAAAATATCATTGATGTCAGATTTCAGAACGTCTGCCTTGGGGCCGTACACGGCCTGAATTCCGTCGCCCTTGACCAGCAGGCTCAGTGCGCCTTCTGCCTTCCATGCGGGAAGGTCTGCCACCTTGGCCGGGTCTTTCACGGTGACGCGCAGACGGGTCATGCAGGCATCCACCAGCACGATGTTCTCGCGGCCGCCCAGCAATGCAATGATGCGCTCAGCCTGACTGTTGCCGGACTTGGCATCGGTCTTGTTAGAAGCGTTGGCATCCGCAGCAGAATCATCGGCGGCGTTGTCATCGGTATAGTTGCCCAGACGACCCGGGGTTGCCAGATTCAGTTTGCCAATCATGAAATAGGCCACAAAATAGCCGATGGCGAAGAATGCAATGACGCAGATGACAAAGTTGATGATGTCGCCGCCCAGACCAGCCTGCAAGGACATGGGGATACGGGTGATGAATTCCAGATTGCCGAAAGAGTGCAGCCGCAGGTGAATGATGCCAGCCATTGCAAAGGCGCAGCCCTGAAGGACAGCGTACACGATATACAGCGGCATTGCGCAGAACATGAACATGAATTCCAGCGGCTCGGTAACGCCGGTGAGGAACACAGCCAGTGCAGTAGAGATGAACATGGACTTATACTTTGCACGCTTGTCGGCGTCCACCCGGCGGTACATGGCCAGTGCAATACCCAGCAGCAGACCGGTGGCACCAATCATCTGACCAACTTTGAAACGGGCGGGGGTGACGGTAGCCAGCAGATTGTTGTAAGCTGCCATGTCACCGGCTTTCTTGAAGTTGATGAGGTCATTGGCCCATGCCAGCCACAGCGGGTCCTGACCAAATACCTGACTGCCTGCGTTGACGCCGGTAGCAATGGTATAAGTGCCGCCGAAAGAGGTGTAGTTCATGGGGATGGTCAGCATATGGTGCAGGCCGAAGGGCAGGAGCAGACGTTCCAGCGTGCCGTAGATGAACGGAGCCAGAACCGGAGAGGTTTCGGAAGAGTTGGCAATCCAGATGCCGAAGTTGTTGATGCCGGTCTGAACCACAGGCCAGAACAGAGCCAGAACGATGGAGATGACCACCGAGTAAGCAATAACCACCATTGGCACGAAGCGCTTACCGTTGAAGAAGGCCAGCGCATCCGGCAGCTTACGGAAGTTGTAGTATTTGTTGTACGCCACACCGCCCACAAAACCGGCAATGATGCCCACGAAGACGCCCATATTCAGAGCCGGGGCACCAAGCACAGAGGTAAAGTAGCCGTTGACGGCGATCTCCTGCCCGAACAGGGTGTGGGTCACAGCGTTGGGGTCTGCCAGCATGGCGCTGGTGACGCCGAAGATGTTGCCGGTGATGACGTTGATGAGAGCGAAGGCCAGCACCGCCGCAAATGCACCGCCGGCGCGCTCTTTTGCCCAGCTGCCGCCGATGGCGACTGCGAACAGGATGTGCAGATTGTTGATAACGGCCCAGCCGATATTCTCCATGGTGGTGCCAATGGTCAGCACCATGGAAACATCACCGCCTGCCATCTGTACCAGCTTGCCCAGACTGATCATCAGACCGGCCGCAGGCATGACGGCAATGACCGTCATCAGCACTTTGCCCAGCTTCTGCAGGAAGTCAAAATTGATGAAACCCTTCTTTTTCGGCTTTTCGGCGCCGGTTTCTTTTGCAGCCGGGGCCGGTTCTGCAGTTTTGACAGGCTGTTTTCCTTTTGCTGTCAGGGTCAGCACCGGGGTCTTCCCCGCCGCTGCGGTGCCCTCTGCACAGTGCAACTCCATATCGTCTGCGCCGCCGGTCAGAACAATGGAAGTAATGGTTTTCAGGCTGCGGCTGCGAATGAGGTCGAGGTCCACTTTAGCTACCGGCTGACCGGCTTTGACCTTATCGCCCTCTTTGACAAAAATCTCAAAGCCCTCGCCCTTCAGGCTGACGGTTTCCAGACCCACATGGACCAGGATCTCCAAATCGTTGTCTGCCGCAAAGCCAATGGCATGTTTCGTTTCCGCGATGGTCTCCACAGTGCCATCCACCGGGCTGCAGAACAGCCCATCGGACGGCTCAATGGCAATGCCTTCGCCCAGAATGCCGCTGGCAAAGGTCTCATCGGGGACTTCGCTCAGCGGGACAAGCTTTCCGCTGAAAGGTGCTGTTACGACAGCAGAACGTGTCGTTGTTGTCATGATGCTCCTCCTTGTAAGTTTTCCTCTTTTGCACAATTCCGCGCAATCGTTGCATATCGATTGCGTGATTTTACGCAACAAGAATAATCCTATTTCGCAATTTTTACAAGAGTTTTCTGAGGCAAAAATAAACTTTCTACCTTTTTTACAATCAGTTGCGAGATTCTTTGTGGAAATTGTCAAGATTACGCAGAGCGTTCGTTGCACAGTTTACGCAATCCCTTGCGCAAACATTGACATTGCGTGCAAACCTCTTTACAATAGAGATAAACTTATCGGGGAGGAACAGACTATGGCAGTTACCATCAAAGACGTTGCCGCAGCGGCAGGCGTTTCGCCTTCTACGGTCTCACGCACCTGCAAGGACAGCCCTTCCATCAGCCGGGGCACCAAGGAACGCGTGCGCCGCATCATGGCACAGCTGAGCTATGAGCCGAACTTTGAGGCGGAACCGGTGGAGGCATTTTCCAAGACCATCGGCATCATTCTGCCTTCCTCTCAGCGGGATGTGTATGAAAATGCGTTTCATCTGGAAATCATCCGGGGCATCGGGCAGTTCTGCAATCAACGGCGGTATGTGAATACGGTCATCACCGGCGAGGACGACGCCGAAGTGCTGGACGCCATCCAGAGCATGGTGGCCAATGCGCAGGCAGACGGTTTTATCCTGCTCTATTCCAAAAAGGACTGCCCGGTGGCGGCCTACCTGCGCAGCGAGGGCCTGCTTCACGTCATTGTTGGCAAGGCGGCGCAGTCGGCCAACCAGACCATCTATATTGATAACGACAACGCCCTTGCCGGTGAGGAAGCCGCCGACTACCTCTACGAAATGGGCCACCGACGCATCGCCTACTTCGGGGTCAGCAATGCGATGCTGTTTTCGGCAGAGCGGAAACGCGGCTACCAGATGTCCCTGCTCAAGCACGGCATCACCCCCCGCGAAGAGGACTGTGTGGAGATCGACACCCTGAACGATGCCTACGAAGACGCCCTGCGCACGCTTCTCACCGGTCCGGAGCATCCTACCGCCATGCTGGTCAGCGACGATATTCTGGCCGTGGTGCTGGAGCAGTTCTGCGGCAAACTGGGGCTGCGCGTCCCGAAAGACCTGTCCATCGTGTCCTTCAACAACTCTCTATTCTCCCGCATCACCAGCCCGCAGCTGACCACCGTGGACGTCAACCCCTACCAGCTGGGCATGGAGGCCGCCAGTCAGACCATCAACCACATTGAGAACCCAAATCTTCTGGCAACCAAAATCATCGTGCCGCATCAGCTCATCCCCCGGGAAAGCTGCTGCCCGCCGCCGGAAATCTGACAAACACAAAACGGCCGTTCCCTCTCCTACGCGGAGAAGCGGAACGGCCGCTTTTTATTTTTTCCGGTATTCCCGCGGTGTCATGCCGAAGTGTGCCTTGAACGCCCGGTTGAAATAGGACAAGTTTTCAAACCCGCACCGGGAAGCGATAGTCAGCACCGTTTCATCCGTGGTGTGCAGCGCTTCGGCGGCGGCGTTCAGGCGGTATTCGTTCAGAAACGTAACGAAGCTCTGCCCCGTCATCTGCCGGAACCACCGCATGAAGTGGCTGGCGCTGCAGGAGCAGACTTCAGCGGCATCCGCCACCCGGAGTTCTTCGACGTAGTGGGCGGAAAGCCATTGCAGGACTGTTTTCAGCCGCCGGGTATCGGCGGTCTCTGCGGGGAGCTGCTGCTTTCCCTGTGCAATCAGCAATGCCAGAAAGCGCAGCAGTTCCCCCTTGATGACCAGCTCATAGCCGGGGCGTTTGGCACGGTTGGCATCTTCCACTTCCCGCAGGCAGGCAGCAGCCGGAAGATAGCACAGGTCATTTGGCGTCAGATGGCCGGTCAGTGCCAGCCGCCCGCTTTGCAGCGGAAGGATGTACTTTTCAGCGCACAAGTCCCCCGCACCGCCCAGAAGTTCCAGTTCAAAGATGATGTTCTCATACTCCATGGACTGTCCCTCGGCCTGCCGCAGGGCGTGGAGGGTGCCGGGGGCAAACACAAAGATATCCCCCATGCGGGCCGGGTAAGTCACAGCGCCCATCTGCACCAGCCCCACACCCCGTTTGACAAAGACCAGTTCCATGCTGTCGTGCCAGTGGAGTGCCACCTGCGGGAAATCTCTCGGGATGGTGCAAGGGTAAAGGTTGAACGGGAACCGCACGGCTCCGTGCTGCTTGGTTTCCTGCAAAGAAGCCTGATTCTGCATACTCTCACCTCCCGATGATTGGATTGTACCACATTCTGCACCAATTCAGCAAGATTTTGCGTGTTTTGTGTGGTATATCTTGAAGCAGAGATGTCAAACCTGCTTTCTGTATCAAAGGAGGATCCGCTTATGAACTTCACCGAAACGTTACAGAATCTCACCGGCAAGCCGCTGGCCGACTGCACGAATCAGGAACTGTACCTCGCCCTGCTGGAACTCGTCCGGCAGAAGAGCGCAGACCGGGTGCAGCCCGTCACCGGCCGCAAGCTTTACTATATCAGCGCCGAGTTCCTCATCGGCAAGCTGCTGTCCAACAACCTCATCAATCTGGGGCTGTACGATGAAGCCCGAGATGCTCTGGCCGCTGCGGGCAAGAGCCTGTCCGATATCGAGGAAGTGGAGCCGGAACCTTCTCTGGGCAACGGCGGTCTGGGTCGTCTGGCTGCC
>CAKTAT010000092.1:0-6751 GCA_934532365.1 uncultured Faecalibacterium sp.
CCAGTATGACCCCTACACCCCGGGCATGAACTGGGTGGTCATCGTGCTGTTCTGCATCATCCCCATGGTGGCATGGGTGGCTACCCTCATCGCCATGAAGGGCTACACCCTGACCGGTGCCAAGATGAAGGAGATTCAGGCCGTCAACGCCTGCCGCCGCGATGCAGTGGTCAAGGGCATGAAGCTGGAAGAAGCCATGGACAAGTGGCAGACTATGGATCAGCTGCCGGCAGAATACCGGAACTGAAAGGAATCGGTTCCACCCCCTACTGAGAGTGCGATTTTCTGTAGAGGATTCTTTTAACATAAGCCCGCCAGACGCTTTGCGTTAGACATTGCGTCTGGTGGGCTTATATTGTTATAGTGAAGCCTATTTTGTGCAAATCCAATCTTGCATTTTGCTGTGAAATATGGTATATACATTATACGAAACATTGCCTTGATGAACGTATTGACGTTCAATGATGTATAAATGGAGGTGCCTGCCATGACCGCCGTGATCTACGCCCGCTATTCCAGCGACAACCAGCGAGAAGAATCCATCGAAGGGCAGATCCGGGAATGCACGGCCTATGCAGAGAAGAACGGCATCACGGTCATCAAGCACTACATTGATCGTGCATTCTCTGCAAAAACGGACAACCGCCCGGAGTTTCAGCAGATGATCAAGGACAGCGACAAAAAGCTGTTTGATATCGTGCTGGTCTGGAAGCTGGACCGCTTTGCCCGAAACCGCTATGATTCGGCACACTATGAGTACCAGTTGGAGCGAAACCATGTCAAGCTGGTGTCCGCTACTGAACCAATTTCAGATGGCCCGGCGGGTATCATGGTCAAGAGTATGCTCACCGGCATGGCTGAATACTACTCGGCAGAACTTTCTGAAAAAGTTGTGCGCGGCATGACCGAGAATGTTTTGAAAGGCAAGTACAACGGCGGCACGATTCCCATTGGCTATACGGTAGACGAGGAAAAGTTCTTCCAGATCGATCCTTTGAAAGCTCCCTTTGTGGTGGAAGCCTTTCAGCGGTACAACGATGGCGCGACCATGAAGGAACTGATGAACTGGCTGAACGACAGCGGTGTCACCACCAATCGCAACCAGAAGTTCACCTATAACAGCATTCAAACCTTGCTGACAAACCGCCGCTATATCGGCGAGAACCGTTTTAAGGATATTGTGATGCCGGACAGCATCCCGGTTATCATCGAGAAAGAACTGTTCGATAGTGTGCAGGACAAAATCGCCAAGAACCGCCGCGCTCCGGCTCGGCACAAAGCGGAGGACGATTATTTGCTGACGACCAAGCTGTTCTGTGGAATGTGCGGTGCGATGATGTTCGGCGAGTGCGGAACGAGCCGGAACAAGGTCGTTCATCATTATTATAAGTGTGCCAATGCCAAGCGCACCAAGACCTGCAAGAAAAAGACCGTTCGCAAAGAGTGGCTGGAAGATTTGGTGGTCAACGAAACCATGAAGATGATTCGTGACGATGACTGCATCCAGTCTATCGTGGATGCGGTGATGACTCTTCAGGAACAGGAGAACACGGTGCTGCCTCTGCTGGAAAAGCAGATGAAGGACATTGAGCGGGGCATCGAGAATCTTCTGAATGCGATTCAAGAGGGCATTCTGACCAGCTCGACCAAAGGACGCTTGGAAAAATTGGAAGCCCAGCAGAAGGAACTGGAAATCCGCATCGCGGAAGAAAAGCTGGCAAAGCCGAAGGTCAGTGCAGATTTTGTAAAATTTTGGCTTACCAACTTCCGCAAGCTCGACCCGAACGTGAAAAGCCACCGGGAAACGCTTATCAACACGTTCGTGAACGCCGTTTATCTCTATGATGAAAAAGTTTTGATTACGTTCAATTACAAAGACGGCACAAAAACCATCACTTTTGATGAGATTGCCGCCAAAGATGCCCCAGAGGGCAATGGTTCGGATTTGGGTTGCTTCGCTCCACCAAGAACTCCGGTATCCAATGGGTACCGGAGTTTCTGTTTTATCTGCCTTGCAAAAGGGTTGCAAGGGTGGATTCGAACAGCTGCGGCGCTGTCGCAGAAGACGGCGCAAAAACAGCCCAGTGGGCTGTTTTTAGCAGCGCGGCTCGCGTAATCCACCCGCGCCCACCAAGAACTCCGGTATCCATTGGGTGCCGGAGTTTCTGTTTTATAGCAACTTTTTGTCTTTTACCCGCGATAAAATACCGGGCTCCTGTTTACAAGCAGCCGCCATGCAGCCGGCGGATCACCTTGAAGGCTACCTCGTGCTCGGTCGTCAGCGGCTTTTTGAGGGCAAAGAACACCACGCCGCTGGTGGGGCAGATGATCTCGGCTTCCACCTCTGCGGTGAATGGGTCGAGGATGACGCCCAGCTTCTGGCCGTATTCCACCTCCTGCCCCGGCCCCACAAAGCGGCGGAAAATGCCGCCCGCCGGGGTGAGCACATTGGCCATCTCGTTTTCCTGCACGACAGAGGAAAGATACCCGCTGTAGCAGTTATAGCGCAGCAGCCCCACCCGGCTGAGATATCGCAGCACCGCCGCCACTGCTTCCTGTGCGCTGTGCTCGTCGATCTCATCCGTCTCCTTGGTGTAGACGCTGAAGGCGTTCGTTTCCCAGACCTGCCAGTTGTAGTTCAGGGTGGTCGTGTCGATGGGCTCTGGTTTGCGCATGACTACATAGGGCAGACCGAACAGGTTGCCCAGACTGGCCGTCTGGTAGCCGGTATTCATAATGCGCACATGAGGCACAAAATCGCCGGGCAGATAAAAGGATGCAAAATGGATACCGTATTTATAGCCCTGCACCGCCTCAAACAGTGCCGCCGCAATGCGCTGGGTGGTTTCGCCCTGATCGTAGCCGGGGAACATCCGGTTGATGTCCGTTTTGTCCATGGCCCAGAACCGGCTGCCCACGTTCATGGAAAAATGGTTGACGCAGGGCACCACCAGCAGCTCGTTGCCGGGCGCAATGGCCCCCTGCTCCTCCAGTTTGCGCAGCTTTTTCACCAGCAGCGCGCAGACGTACATCTGCTGCACCTCGTTGCCGCGCACAGCAGCCACCATGGCGCAGGCCTTTTCTCCCTCGCCGAAGCGGAAGCCTTTGATCCTGAATTTCTGGCGGTAGGGCGTTTCCAACTCGTAAAGCGTTTCTTCTCTCATTTCTGGAACCCTCCTGTCAGGATGCGGGCCAGCAGGCTGCCCGGATAGACCACGGGGTATTCCCGCAGGGTAAACAGCAGGCCGTCTGCCGGAGCCATCAGGGTCTGCCGCACCTCACCTGTCAGCGGGTCCGCAATGACCGCCAGCTCCTGCCCCTTTTTCACGATGCCGTTATGCTCCACACTGGGGATGAAAATGCCCGCCTTATCCGCATTGATAAAGGCCACCTCGTCCTTACTCACGATAGGCTTGCGGGACGGCTTGGTCTCGCCTGCCCACATCCCCTGCGTGTGCATCAGGTTCAGAATACCGTCCACCAGCTGCTCGCCGTAGCTCTTGGTCAGGCGCATTCCCACACCCATCTCCACCACAAGGCAGTGGGTGCCGATGACGTTCAAGCTGTGCGCCAGCGTGCTTTCCAGCACCGTTGCCGCCGCATGGACCCAGACAAAATCCACGTTGAGCTGCTCTGCCAGCGGCACCAGTGCCGGGGCGGTCTCCTCCGAGATGCGCACCTGCGGCAGTTCCCGCAGGTAGATGTTGGAGGCATGGATATCGATGGCAATATCCGCCCCGCGCAGATCCTCCACCACCGCATGGGCGTAATATTCCGCCATGGGGCCATCGGTATCGCCGGGGAAAATGCGGTTCATATCCAGATCAAACAACGGGATGCCCCGTTGAATGGTGTTGATGCCCAGCGGGTTGACCGCCGGGTAGATATCCACCGTGCCTGTCAGGAGCTCCGGGTGCTCCTGAATGCGGCGGTTGAGCAGATAGACCACATATTGCCCCTCCAACTCATCGCCGTGCACCCCGGTGACAACGCAGATGCGTTTTCCGCTGTCGTTGCCGGGCAGCGGGACAAGCCGGTTCTTTTTCAGTTCCAGCTTTTCGTGTACTGCAAGCGAAAGGCTTGCGACGGTTTCTTCCATGGTTCTTACACACTCCTAACTAAAAAAGGGCCTCTGCCGGTTTTGTGCAGAAGCCCGGCGTCATTGCCTTGTCTTGTATCGCTCAGCCCTTGCGGACGTCCAGCCGCATTTCGGTGTGCAAGGTCTGCTCTGCCGCCCCGCGGAAAATACCCCGCTCTGCGCGGCAGTCGGCGGCGTCCCTGCCTACGGCGAAGCGCAGATGCTCCTCCCCTGCCTCACAGGCAAAGGTGGGGTCGTAGCCGTGCCAGCCGTCCGGCAGGGCAAGTTCTGCCCACGCATGGGTGGCACCCTCGCCGGGCACAAGCCCCATGCAGTAGCGCGCCGCAAACCCGGAGCACCGCGCCAGTGCCAGCAGGATGTGCGCATAGTCCTGACAGACCCCGCTGCCCAGCGCAAACGCCTGTCCAGCAGTCGTGGAGATGCCCGTAAGCCCCGGCACATAGTGCAGCGCGGCGGCGGCCGCTTTGTTCAGCAGCGCTGCCTGCTCCTGCAGGGTCTTGCCGTCCAACGGCAGGCTCTGCCACAGCGTTTCCAGTTCTGCGGTCATGGCAGTAAGCGGGGTAAACTGCTTCAGTACCGGGTTCACCGGCTCTGCCTGTGCGCGGCCATCCACCCGCACAATGCCGTGGGTATCATAGCAAAAGACCGTGTGCGGCTCCCGGCAGCTGCCGCACACCAGCCAGCCGCCAAAACCATCCCGGTGCAGACTATACACTGCCGCCGGTTCTATGCGGACGGTATAGCTTTGCAGCTTTTGGGCGTCATCCTCCATCGGCAGGCAGTGCAGCGCAAAGGTGTGCCCATTGACCGGAGCCGAGAACTCCACCCCGGTGTGAAAATGAAATTCCAGTTCTGTCATTGCTCGTTCCTCTGTGTTGCCTGTATTGCATTTTTTCTGCCGTTACAGGTCGAGAAACAAGCTCTCCACCGCCGTGACCAGCTCCGATGCTGTGGCATCCGGCTTGGAGGAATCCAGCAGCGCATCCACCAGAAAATCCAGATGCTCTTTATTCGGCGTAAGCTGGGTCTTGTACAGGCGGTTGAACAGCCGTTCAAACTCCTTGCGGGTGCGCTCCGGCTCGTCGCCCAAGCGCAGGTACAGGTCTACCCGCTCCACGCTGGTACCAAGTTTAATCATGCTGCGGGTCTCTTCGTCAAAGATGGTCTCCTCGCACGCACCGCGGAAGGCCCGGATATCGTCCAGCACCCACTGGAGCGCGATGGCAGGCGTATCGCACTGCGCCGCCTTCTCCATGGCATTCATGGCCAGCTGGATGTACGAAAGGGTGTCTGTGGTCAGGGTATCCCGCAGCACCACGGCATTGTCATAGGCGTAGACCAGACTGGACGCCAGCGAGTTCGGGTTGTTTCTGTCAAAGAAATACCGCTTGCAGAAGTCCACCGTATTGGCATAGCCGCCGGGAATGCCCAGCCGGAAACAGTAGTCTGCATAATCGCCTTCCCTTCCGTCCACCCCGGCATCGTAAATGGGTTTTGCCTTTTTTAAGCCTGTATATACACGCTCGGTGTAGCGTCCCAGCCAGTACAGGCGGCTGGCTTTGTTCAACGAGATAATACCCATGTGTCCTTAAAACCTCCTCCTTGCGAGCTGTTGACCACGAAGCTGTCCGGGTTGCGGGAAAAGCGGGTCAGCCCGCTTGCCCAGACCTTTGTATCGTCGCCGCTGCTCAACACAAACGCCCGCAAATCTGCCTTGCGGAGCACCTTTTCGCCGCCGTCCATGATGGGCAGGTCGAGGAAATCGATGACCTCCTGCGCAATGAACCGGCGCGGCTCGTTGCGGATGGTAGTGCGGAACTCCTCCAGCTGCTGCTTGGTCAAATCGCGGCCGAATACCACGCCGTAGCCGCCCGCCTCGGCAACGTCCTTGACCACCAGTGTTTCCAGATGCTCCAACACATACTGACGGTCTTTTTCATAGAACGGCAGGTAGGTGGGTGCGTTGTGCAGAATGGGTTCCTCTCCCAGATAGTACTTGATCATTTTGGGCACGAAGTAATAAATGCCCTTGTCGTCTGCCACACCGTTGCCGGGTGCGTTCAGCAGCGCCACGTTGCCGGCGCGGTAGGCATCCATAACGCCGGGAATACCGATCAGACTCTCCGGCTTAAAGGTCAGCGGATCAAGATATTCATCGCTGATACGGCGATAAATAGCCCCCACCCGCTCGCCGCCGTGAACGGTTTTAAGATAGACCTTGTTGTCATCCACATACAGGTCGCCGCATTCTGCCAGCACGGCGCCGGTCTTTTCGGCCAGATAGCTGTGCTCGAAATAGGCGGCGTTGTACCGTCCCGGCGTAAACACCACGTTGATGCCGCCGGTGTTGACCGCATCCATGGTCTGCCGCAGCAGCTGCGCATAGTTGCGGTTATCCACGATGGCGTTGCCACTGAAGGTCTCCGGGCTGCAGCGGCGGCACAGCTCCCGCGCAATGAGCGGATAGGACGCGCCGCTGGGAATGCGGAGGTTATCCTCCAGAATGAACCAGCTGCCGTCCTTTGCCTGCACAAGGTCGATGCCGGAGATGTGGCTGTAAACGCCCTTGGGCGGTACAAAGCCCTCGCACTGCGGCAGATAGCCGCTGCCCGCAAACACAAAATCCTCCGGCACGATGCCGTCCCGGATGAT
>CAKTAT010000093.1:0-6320 GCA_934532365.1 uncultured Faecalibacterium sp.
TTCTCGACGTTAATGCCGCCGTAAGCGACGACGCAGCCGGAAACCGCACTCTCAAACTTTGCCTTCAGATCAGCGACGTAAGCCTGCTTTTCAGAAAGAATCTTTGCACTGGGCATTCGGTTTCACCTCGTTTCAAAAACTTGTATCGAAAGCCGGAGCAATGAAAAAAGCCTCTCTCCCGCGCACTGCGCCGAGAGAGAGGCATAAAGCAACTTTACGCACGTTTCTCGGCAGGCGGTCAAACTTTACACTGGACTCCAGCGCCTGCTGTCTTAAAAACAGCATGATTATAATACCGCAAACGTGCGGCGTTGTCAAGTACTTTTTTCAATTTCCGACAAAATTTTTCTGCCATTCCGCAGAACGGCAGAAAAACATCAGAAATCTAAATCAGACACCGTACTTCAGGGTGTTCAGACGGATGCCAGGGCCCATGGTGGTGGCGATGGTAGCGCTCTTGAAGTAGGTACCCTTTGCTGCAGCGGGCTTTGCCTTGGCAATAGCCTCCATCACAGTGTCCAGGTTGGTGTACAGCTTCTCTGCACCGAAAGAAGCCTTGCCCACGGGCACATGGATGATGTTCTGCTTGTCCAGACGGTACTCGATCTTACCAGCCTTAGCCTCGCTGACAGCCTTGCCCAGATCGGGAGCCACAGTGCCGGCCTTGGGGTTGGGCATCAGGCCACGGGGGCCCAGAACCTTACCCAGACGGCCAACGCGGCCCATCATATCGGGGGTAGTCACGACGACGTCAAAATCCATGAAGCCGCCGGCGATCTTTGCGATCAGCTCGTCATCGCCAACGATATCAGCGCCAGCAGCCTCGGCAGCAGCTGCTGCGGGCCCCTTAGCAATAGCGCAGACGCGGACGGTCTTGCCGGTGCCGTTGGGCAGAACGACAGCGCCGCGGACCTGCTGGTCAGCGTGACGGCCGTCAACGCCCAGACGGACGTGCAGCTCAACAGTCTCGTCGAACTTGGCAGAAGCGGTCTTGCAAGCCAGCTCCAGAGCCTCGTTCACATCATATGCCTTAGTAGAATCGACCAGCTTTGCAGCGTCGACATAGTGCTTGCCATGTTTCATTGTATATCCTCCTGTGTGGTCATGCGGGCAGTGTTATGCCCTCCCACTGTTTATGTCTCAGCCCTCGACGGTGACGCCCATGGAACGGCAGGTGCCGCGGACCATGCTGCAGGCAGCTTCCAGAGAAGCAGCGTTCAGGTCGGGCATCTTGGTCTTGGCGATCTCCTCCACCTGAGCGGCGGTCAGAGAAGCAACCTTTTCCTTGTTGGGCTTGCCGGAAGCGGTGTTGATGCCAGCGGCCTTCTTGATCAGAACGGCTGCCGGAGGAGTCTTGGTGATGAAGCTGAAGGAGCGGTCAGCGTAAACGGTGATGACGACGGGGATGACATAACCCATCTGGTTCTTGGTACGCTCGTTGAACTCCTTGGTGAAGGCCATGATGTTGACGCCCTTCTGACCCAGAGCAGGGCCAACAGGGGGAGCCGGAGTCGCCTTGCCGGCCTCGATCTGCAGCTTAATGTAGCCAGTAACTTTCTGTGCCATGATAAATGCACCTCCAAAAATCTGTGGTGAGTTGCGGCGCAGTGTCTCTGCGCCTCCCACGAGCGCGTGCACGCTGCACACGCTCTATAAGAACCGCACTGCGGTCTTACCTTGGTAAACGGAACTTGCCGGTTGGTTACGGCAGCTCGACCTGACCGATCTCCACCTCTGCGGGGGTCTCGCGGCCGAACATATTGACCTTGAGCTTTACCTTGAAGCTCTCGGTGTCGATCTCTTCCACAAGGCCCATAAAGCCTTCCAGAGGACCGGCGGTGATCTGCACGGTATCGCCGACAGCAAAATCGACGCTGAGCGGTGCAGCCTTCTCCACGCCCATCTTCTCCACTTCCTCAGCGGTCAGCGGAACGGGCTTGGAGGCGGGGCCGACGAAGCCGGTGCAGCCGCGCGTGTTGCGCACGACATACCAGGTATCGTCGTTCATCACCATTTTGACCAGAACGTAGCCGGGGAACAGCTTGTGCTCCACCATCTTCTGCTTGCCGTTCTTGTCGATCTCAGGAACCATCTCGACGGGAACCTTGATGTCGCAGATCAGATCCTGCAGGTGACGGTTCTCCACCATGGTCTGCAGGTCGTTGGCGACCTTGTTCTCGTAACCGGAATAGGTATGCACAACATACCAAAGAGCCTCAGTGGACTCATCTACCAGCTTGGTTGATTCTTCCATTTTGGTTGACCCTCCGTTTCAAGATGATTCTCAGGCGCCGATGATCAGGCCCAGAATACCACCGAAGATGGCATCCAGCAGGATCATCACAACCGCTGCGATCGCGACGGTCACGAGCACGACGATGGTGTTGGTCTTGACGTCCTGCTTGGACGGCCAGACCACCTTCTTCAGCTCGCTCTTGGTATCGCGGAAGAACTTTGCGACCCGTGCGCAGAAGCCCTTCACAGCGGCTTTAGCTTTGGCCACAAAGCCCGGCTTTTTCTCGGTTTTGTCTGCCATTATGCTCCGCCTTTCTTTTACTTGGTTTCGCGATGAACGGTGTGCTTCTTGCAGAAACGGCAATACTTCTTCATCTCGAGACGATCGGGGTTGTTCTTCTTGTTCTTCGTGGTGTTGTAGTTGCGCTGCTTGCACTCGGTGCAGGCCAGAGTGATTTTAACGGTCATTTGTTGACACCTCCATTATAACGGTTGTTTTGAACCTCCCTCGGGTGCGGGTGGCAGCTGTAAAAACAGGCGCACTTAATAACCCCGCAAAAGAGGTGATATCATTGTACCACGCGTTTTTCAATCCGTCAAGCAGAAAAAAGCGATTTTGAGAAACTTTTTTCGTAGTCGCTGACTTTTTGTCCCAATGCGGCTTTTTTGCATTCTGCTTGCATCGCGGGCGTAGATATTGTATAATGAATCGAAACGGCATTTTACCGGTTTGAAGCCGCCCCTTTACCGGGGGCTTTATAAATAGGAGTGAGATATCATGCAGTCTGCAAATAAAATGTGTGTGGCGCTGCTGTTCGGCGGTATGTCCAGCGAACATGAGGTCAGCTGTGTCTCTGTGGGCAACTTTGTCCGCAACATCGACCGCAGTAAATACGAGGTGCTCACCGTGGGCATCACCAAGGAGGGCCGCTGGCTCTACACCGAGGCCACGGCAGAGCAGATGGCCGACGGCAGCTGGGAAGAGCTGCCCGGCAATATGCCCTGCGTGATCAGCCCGGACCGCGCCGACCACGGCATGATCCTGTTCACCCCGGACGGCCGGGTGGAAAAGATGCACCTTGACGTGGTGATCCCGGTGCTCCACGGCCTGTGGGGCGAGGACGGCACCGTGCAGGGCCTGCTGGAACTGGCAGGCATCGCCTATGTGGGCTGCGGCGTGCTGGCAAGCTCTGTGTGCATGGACAAGGCCGTGGCCAATGCCCTGTTTGAGGCCAACGGTGTGCCCCACACCAAGTGGGTAGCCGCCAACCGCTGGGAGATCGAGAAGGATCTGGAGGGCGTTTGCGCCGGTGTAGAAGCAAAGCTGGGCTGGCCGGTGTTCGTCAAGCCCGCCAACGCAGGCTCCAGTGTGGGCATCTCCAAGGTGTCCAGTCAGGAGGAGCTGAAAGCTGCCATCGCCCTTGCACTGGAAAACGACCGCAAGGTGGTATTTGAAGCCTTTGTGGACGGGCAGGAAGTGGAGTGTGCCGTCATCGGCTCCGACCCCGCCGTTGCCACCCGCCCCGGTGAGATCCTTGCCGGTGCAGAGTTCTACACCTATGATGATAAGTACAAGAACGGCGTGAGCCAGACCGTCATCCCGGCACACCTGCCGGAGGCGAAGCTGGACGAGGTAAAGACCTACGCCGCCATGGCCTACACCGCATTGAACTGCGAGGGTCTGGCACGGTGCGATTTCTTTGTGGAAAAGAACACCGGCCGGGTGCTCATCAACGAGATCAACACCTTCCCCGGCTTTACCGCCATCAGCATGTACCCCAAGCTCATGGAGCACGAGGGTCTGCCGGTGCCGCAGCTCATCGACCGCCTGATCGCACTGGCGGTGGAAAGGACGGAAAAGCAGCATGGATAATCGCCCCATCGGTGTGTTCGACAGCGGTCTGGGCGGCCTGACCGGTGTGCGGGAACTGCGCAAGCGCCTGCCCCATGAGGATATCATCTACTTCGGCGATACCGGCCGGGTGCCCTACGGCAGCCGCAGCCCGGAGACTATTCTGCAGTACGCCCGGCAGGACGTGGCCTTTCTGCTTTCCAAAAACGTCAAATGCATCATGGCCGCCTGCGGTACGGTAAGCAGCACCTACCCGGCTGCGGAGGCAGCGCAGCTGCCGGTGCCCTACCTTGGCGTAGTGGACGCCGCCGCCCGGGAGGCAGCCTTTGTCACCCGCAACCGCCGCATCGGCGTCATCGGCACAGCCGCTACCATCCGCTCCCGCAGCTACGAAAAGCTGCTGCGGCAGCTGGTGCCCGGGGTGGAGATCACTGCCCGCCCCTGCCCGCTGTTCGTACCGCTGGTAGAGGCCGGGTATGTGGATCACAGCGAGGCCGGAAAGCAGCAGGTCACAAAGCTGGTCATTGCCCAGTACCTGACCGAGGTGCGCGAGGCCGGGGTGGATACCCTGATCCTGGGCTGCACCCACTACCCGCTGCTGAAAAGCATGATCGGGGAGTTTATGGGCCCGGGCGTCACGCTGGTGGACCCCGCCATGACCGCCGCCCATCATCTGGAGCGGATGCTCGCCGAGCGCGGGCTGCGCGCCGACCACGAAAACGGACAGGCGCACTTTTACGTCAGCGATGTGCCGGACTGCTTTGTGCAGACGGCAGACCTGTTCCTGGGCGAGTACAAAGGCGGCCCGGTGGAGCAGATTGCCATTGATAAATATTGATAAGGAAAAACAACGTGAGCAAGCCACTGAAGGAAGACTATATCATCCGCATCAAAAGCCGCATTGAGCAGCGGCTGGACGAACCGGCTGCGGAGGAAGAAAAAGAAGAATTTGTGGAGCTGATGACCCGGGGCAGCTTTGTGCTGAAGGGCGGCAGCTACTATGTGACCTACCGCGAGACCGAGACCACCGGCTACGAGGGCTGCACCACCACCCTGAAGATCGCTGCAGACGGCAGCCGGGTGGCCATGCTGCGGTTCGGCAAGGGCGGCGGAGCCGGCACCCAGCTGCTGATCGAAAAAGGCCGCCGCAACCTGTGCCACTACGAGACCGGCTTCGGCTCCATGACCTTGGGCGTGACCGCGGACGAGATCGACTGTCAGCTGACCGAAAAGGGCGGCACCGCCCGGTTTGCCTACCTGCTGGATGCCGACAGCGCCGAGCTGGTGAGCCGCAACCGTTTGGAAGTTACCGTGACCCATGTGAATTGATGAAGTTCCCTGAGACTGTGAAAGGAATCCGACCCATGACTGATTTTGAAAAGACCTACCAGAACTACAACCCCCGGCAGGCTGCGCTGGACGAGGCACGCGCTCTGCTGACCGCAGCCGCCAAGGCTGCTATGGCAGACGGCACCCTGCCCGAGGCAGAGCTGCCCGCCTTTATCGTGGAGATCCCCGCCGACGTGAAGAACGGCGATATCGCCTCCAACCTCGCCATGGCCGGTGCACGCACCTGGCGCAAGGCGCCCAAGATGATTGCAGACGCCCTGCTGGCACATCTGCCCTCTATCGAGAACAGCGTGTTCTCCAAGGTGGAGGTGGCCGGTCCCGGCTTCATCAACCTGTTCCTGTCCCAGAACTTCTGGGCTGGCGTGGTGCTGGGCGCCTGCGCCAACAAGGAGTACGGCCGCACCGACCACGGCAAGGGCGCAAAGTACAATGTGGAGTTCGTTTCCGCCAACCCCACCGGCCCCATGCACATGGGCAACGCCCGCGGCGGCGCACTGGGCGATTGTCTGGCCGCTGTGCTGGACTGGTCCGGCTACGATGTGACCCGCGAGTTCTATATCAACGATGCCGGCAACCAGATCCAGAAGTTCGGCAAAAGTCTGGCGGTGCGCTACCTGCAGCAGTTCTGCGGCGAGGAGGCCTATCCCCTGCCCAAGGAGTGCTATCAGGGCGGCGACATCAAGGTGCTGGCCGGTGAGTTCGCCCAGCTGAACGGCGACAAGTACGTTGCCGCCTGCTCCGGCCTGAGCGAGGAGGCTCTGTTTGAGAGCGAGGCCTTTGCCGCCCTGAAGGACGCACTGGTGGCCTACGCCCTGCCCAAGAACATCGCCGCGCTGAAGCGGGATCTGGGCAAGTACCGCATCGACTACGATGTCTGGTTCCA
>CAKTAT010000094.1:0-6153 GCA_934532365.1 uncultured Faecalibacterium sp.
AACACAGAAGTTAAGCTTACTTGTGCCGAAGATAGTTAGCTGGAAACGGCTTGTGAAAATAGGTAGTCGCCGACTTTAGAAAACGCTTCAGGAATCTTCCTGAAGCGTTTTTTTGTACATGAAATCGGAAATGAAATTTTCGCAGATTTGACAAATATACATGAAGCTTGATACACGATTGAGATACATCATGGAAATAAGTTGCAGCTAAGTGACACTTATGTTACAATAGTAATATATCAATGAGATGAGAACAGGGAAAGCGATCGGGCGGAGATGTAGTACAGAATGGAAGGAAGTAGTTGCAATGAAGGTGGCGATGATCGGCCACAAACGCGTGCCTTCACACGAAGGCGGCATTGAGGTCGTGGTGGAGGAGCTTGCCACACGGATGGTTCAGCAGGGGCATTCTGTTACCTGCTACAATCGCTCCGGGCAGCACGTCAGCGGCAAGGAGCATACAGCCGAGCGTCGTTCGGAGTACAAAGGGATTCGCATCAAATATGTGCCGACCATCGACATCAAGGGCTTGGCAGCGGTGACCTCCAGCTTTTTTGCCTGTCTGGCAGCTGCGGTGGGAGACTATGATGTAGTTCATATCCACGCCGAAGGACCTGCATTTTTTTGCTGGATCCCGCACCTGTTCCGCAAACGGGTAATCGTGACGGTTCACGGGTTGGACTGGGCGCGAGGAAAGTGGAAGGGCGGCATGGGATCCCACTATATTCTGCAGGGAGAAAAGATGGCGGTACGCTTTGCGGACGAGATCATCGTGCTGAACCATACCACACAGAAGTACTTTCGGGAAACATACGGGCGAAAAACGCATTATATCCCCAACGGCGTCAATGTCGCTAAAAAACATGACCCGGAGTTGATCGCAAAGCAATACGGGTTGGAAAAGGATTCCTATATTTTATATCTCGGGCGTATCGTGCCGGAAAAACGCTGCGAGCTGCTTTGTGATGCCTACGAAAAGCTGCACACGGATAAGAAACTGGTGATCGCGGGCGGAGCGTCGGATTCCGATGGTTATATGGAGGAACTGAAGGCGCGGTTCCGGAGCAATGAAAACATTCTGTTTACCGGCTTTGTGGACGGGCAGCTGCGGGAAGAACTGTATAGCAACGCCTATCTGTTTGTACTGCCCAGCGATCTGGAGGGAATGTCCCTGTGTCTGCTGGAGGCAATGAGTTACGGCAACTGCGTGTTGTGCACGGATATTGAAGAATCGACAAATGTGGTGGGGGAGCATGGGCTTCGTTTTCTGAAGGATGACCGGCAGAGTCTGGCGGAAAAAATACAATATGCGCTGGAGCACCGCAATGTGGTAAAGATTTTTAAGTATATGGCGCCGGAATATGTATGCAGCCGCTTCCCGTGGGATAAGGTCGTTGCAAAGACGCTGGAACTTTACGGCGTACCCGAGATGGAACCTGCCGTGAACGCGGGCTCGCCGGAAACGTATACATCGGTGTGATGAGAGAACAAAAGGGACTGCTGCACAGCATTTGGTGCAGCAGTCCCTTTTGTTTGATATCAGATCAGCGGAGCAATGAACTTGAGCACCATGCCCACCAGATGCAGCAGCTTTTTGCCCTGCCAGACGCTCTGGCGGGTGGGCTCCACCGTGCGGCACTGCGCCAGCGTATCCTGAAAATCTGCCTCAATGCGGGGCAGGCAGTCCACACCGCGCATCCAGACTGCGTCTTCAAAGTGGTGGTACAGGCTGCGGTAGTCCAGATTGATGGTGCCCACAACGGCCTCCTGCCCGTCCATGATCATCACCTTGGCGTGGGTGAAGCCGGGGAGCCATTCGCTGATCTTCACACCGGAGGACAGCAGCGGCAGGTAATGGGTCTTAGCCAGCGCATAGGCAAATACCTTGTCCGGTTTGCCGGGCAGGATCAGGTGCACATCCACGCCGCGCTCGGCGGCAAAGCGCAGGGCGGTCTCCAGTTCGCCGTCCAGAATGAGGTAGGGCGTGATGATATGTACGCTGTGCCGGGCGCGGTTGAGCAGGTCGATGTAGACCATCTCGCCAACACGCTCACCGTCCAGCGGGCAGTCCCCGTAGGGGATGACAAAGCCCTTTGCCTGCGTTTGCGGGAGGGGGCGGGTGAGGAACTGGGCGAACTCCGGCTCCCGCTGGATGCTCCACATCTGCAAAAACAGGGCGGTCATGGTGCGCACACCTTCGCCCTCCAGCATGACGGCGGCGTCCTTCCAGCGGCCATATTTCTCAACGTGGTTGATGTACTCATCAGCCAGATTCACGCCGCCGGTAAAGCCAACGCGGCCATCCACGACCAGAATTTTGCGGTGGTCGCGGTAGTTGTAGTGGGTGGAGACAAAGGGTGTGACCGGCGCAAACACCTTGCAGCGGATACCCAGCGCTTCCAGCCGTCTGGGGTAGTCCCGGGGCAGGGTGGAGAACTCGCAGGTGCCGTCATACATCACCCGCACATCCACGCCCTGCGCGGCCTTGCGGGCCAAAATTTCCAGAATGCGCCCCCACATCAGCCCTTCGTCAATGATGAAGTATTCCAGAAAAATGTACTGGGTGGCGCTTTCCAGCTGGGGCAGCAGTGCGGCAAACTTGGCTTCTCCGCTGGGGAAATAGGTCACCTGCGTGTTTTCGTACACCGGGAAGCCGCCGCCCCGTCCGCGCAGATATTGCGCCAAAGAGGCCGCGCCGGGGCAGTCTGCGTCCAGCGCCGTGCTTGCCTTTTTGTCCTGCGCCAGCTGGCTGCGGGTCTGCCCTTCCAGCTCCATCAGGCGCTTTTTGAGCATCCGGTGGCCCACATCCTCCTTGGTGTAGCAGAACAGCAGCACGCCCAACACCGGCGCCAGCGCCGTGACCACCAGCCACGGGATGCGCACACTGTTGTTCATATCCTGATTGAGCAGGTAGACCATCATGGCCGCCGTGACCAGCAAAGTGCCGCCCAAGTAGTGGGGCAGCAGGCCGCTGAACCAGCGCATCAGGCTGAACAGCGCCCCGAATTGCAGCACCAGCAGCACCAGCACCAGCCCGAAGCGGCTGAAGATGGCGTGGATAAGCCCTTTCTGACCTTTGCGGAGCAGGCGGATACCGCCGTCCTCAAAGACCCGGACCTTGCTTCTCATGGTGTGCTGCAGCGTTTCTTTTGGCATTTTGACCGTCCTTTTTTGTGAATGTGTCGGCGGGGAGCGGTTTTCGGGCAGGGCAAAAATGCGGCAGGATGGCCTGCAAGCCCTGTCCAAATGACACATTTTGTGCTATGATAAAAGGGAAGAACTGCTGCCGGGCGGCAGCAGAACAAATATAGTTCTATTATAATCGATTCTGACCGGTTTTGCCACAGAAACCGGCAGATTTTGTGCAGAAGGAGTTTGCATCATGAACAACCTGATCATTGGCATCGCGGGCGGCTCGGGCAGCGGCAAGACCACCCTTTCGCTGCGGCTGAAGGAGCGCTTTGGGGAGGACGAGGTACGCTTGATCTCCCACGACAGCTACTACAAGCGCCACGACGAGCTGCCCTATGAAGAGCGCTGCAAGCTGAACTACGACCACCCGGACGCCTTCGACAACGCCCTGCTCATCTATCATTTGCAGGAACTGAAGGCCGGTCGCGCCATCGACTGCCCGGTGTACGATTACTCCAACCACAACCGCAGCAACGAGGTGCAGCACATCGAGCCTGCCCCGGTGCTGATCGTGGAGGGCATTCTGCCCTTTGTAGAGCCGGAGCTGTGCGCCCTGTTCGACTACAAGATCTTTGTGGACACGGACGCGGATGAGCGCATTTTGCGGCGCATCCTGCGGGACGTAAAGGAGCGCGGGCGCAGCCTGGACAGCGTGATCGACCAGTACCTGACCACGGTCAAGCCGATGCACGAGGCCTTTGTAGAGCCTAGCAAGCGCAATGCAGACATCATTGTGCCCAACGGCGGCGAGAACAGCACCGCCGTGGAGATGCTGGCGCACCATATCCGCACCCTGATCGAGCGGGCGAATAGAGGGTAAGAAACCCTCTCAGGCGCTCCCGCGCCAGCTCCCCCGAAGGGGGAGCCAAGCCGTTAAGTTAGTTGCTAAAGTGTCAGGAGTAATGAGAAAGCTTCTGGTAGTGCTCTTGCCTCTCCCTTTGGGAGAGGTGGCACGGCGTAAGCCGTGACGGAGAGGGCGAGCACCCATCACAAAACAAAAGGCACCCACAGCCATTCGGCTGCGGGTGCCTTTTTTGCATACAGGTTTAACGGACAGAGGTACGCACCAGCGCGCGCTTGAGGCGTGCCTGTGCCAGCTCGTACTCACGGTCGTTCAGGTTCTTGCGGGCAAGGATCTCCTCAGCACGCTTCTTGGAAGCTTCCGCACGCGCCTGGTCGATGTCCTCGGCCCATTCCCAAGTGGTAGCCACCAGACGCACGTCCCCGTCCAGCACGCTGAGCAGGCCGCCCATGCAGGCTGCACGGCGGCGCTGACCGTCGGCATCCACAATGTGCGCCTCGCCCATGCCCAGTGCCGTGCAGTAGTCGCCGTGCTTTGCCAGAATGGCGATATCGCCATCAATGGCGCGGCAGACGATGCGCTCGGCCTGACCTTCAAAGGCGCAGCCGTCCGGCGTGACCACCGTCAGATGAAAGGTCGTCATGGCTTACCCCTTCTTCGCTTTTGCGAACACGTCGTCGATGGTGCCCGCGAACAGGAAAGCGCTCTCAGGCAGCTCGTCGCACTCGCCGCTCAGGATCATCTTGAAGCCCCGCAGGGTCTCCTTCAGCGGCACATACTGGCCGGGCATACCGGTGAACTGCTCTGCCACATGGAAGCTCTGGCTCAGGAAGCGCTGCACCTTGCGGGCGCGGCTGACGGTACGCTTGTCCTCCTCGCTCAGCTCGTCCATGCCCATGATGGCAATGATGTCCTGCAGCTCCTTGTAGCGCTGCAGCACCTTCTGGACGGCGCGGGCGATCTCGTAGTGCTCCTGACCCACGACTTCGGGGCTCAGGATGCGGCTGGTGGAATCCAGCGGGTCCACAGCCGGGTAGATGCCCTGGGATGCGATGTCACGGCTCAGGACCGTGGTGGCATCCAGATGGGTGAAGGTGGTGGCAGGGGCCGGGTCGGTCAGGTCGTCGGCGGGAACGTAGACGGCCTGAACGGAGGTGATGGAACCCTTGCGGGTGGAGGTGATGCGCTCCTGCAAAGCACCCATCTCGGTGGCCAGCGTGGGCTGGTAGCCGACGGCGGAGGGCATACGGCCCAGCAGAGCCGACACCTCAGAACCAGCCTGGGTGAAGCGGAAGATGTTGTCGATGAAGAGCAGCACGTCCTGATTCTTGACATCACGGAAATACTCCGCCATGGTCAGGCCGGACAGTGCCACGCGCATACGGGCTCCGGGAGGCTCGTTCATCTGGCCGTAGACCAGCGCCGTCTTGTTGATGACGCCGCTCTCGGTCATCTCGCCGTAGAGGTCGTTGCCCTCACGGGTGCGCTCGCCGACGCCGGTAAAGACCGAGTAGCCGTTGTGCTCGGTGGCGATGTTATAGATCAGCTCCTGGATCAGAACGGTCTTGCCGACACCGGCACCGCCGAACAGGCCGATCTTGCCGCCCTTGGCGTAGGGGCAGATCAGGTCAACGACCTTGATGCCGGTCTCCAGGATCTCGGTGGTGGACTGCTGCTCCTCATAGCTGGGAGCCGGGCGGTGGATGGGCCAGTAGGCCTCGGCCTCCGGGGCGGGCTTGTTGTCCACCGGCTCGCCCAGCAGGTTGAACACGCGGCCCAGGCACTGGTCGCCCACCGGCACCTTGATGGACTCGCCGGTATCCACGGCGTCGGTGCCGCGCACCAGACCATCGGTGCTGCTCATGGCGATGCAGCGCGCCACATTGTCGCCGGTGAGCTGGGCCACCTCGACGATGAGCTTCTCGCCGTGGTTGTCGATCTCAATGGCGTTGAGCAGCTCCGGCAGCTCGCCATCCTTGAACTGGATGTCCAGCACCGGGCCAATGACCTGGATCACCTTGCCGATATGTTTTTCGGACATAGGCTACAACTCCTTCTTGATAGTCTTAGTTCTCCGCGCCGGCCACGATCTCGGTGATCTCCTGCGTGATGGCAGCCTGACGGGCACGGTTATAATACAGGTTGAGATGGTCGATCAT
>CAKTAT010000095.1:0-6151 GCA_934532365.1 uncultured Faecalibacterium sp.
TCAAAGCAGGGGTTTGACCTTGTCAGGCCGGAGTTTGCTTATGGCAAATCCCGCATTGATTTTTACATGGAAAAGGGCGAACAGAAATACCTGCTGGAAGTCAAAGGCTGCACACTGGAAGTGGGCGGCATCGGTTATTTCCCGGATGCCCCCACTGAACGGGGCGTGAAGCACTTGCATGAACTGGCACAAGCGCAGCGGGCAGGGTATCGGTGCGCAGTGGCCTTTGTGATTCAGATGGAAGGCGTCACCGAGGCGAGGCCGAATGTTGGTACGCAGCCGGAATTTGGCACAGCGCTGGCCGAAGCAAAAGCTGCGGGCGTGAGGGTGCTGTTCCTGCTTTGCAATGTCGGGCGGGACAGCTTGGAAATCGTGGAGCAGCGGGAAGCGTAAAATGTGAGGTTGCCGACACATAAGAATCTGCCCCCGGAGAGCTGTGACAAGCCCTCCGGGGGTCATTTTTTGTTTTTCGATATCTTTTCCGCAGCGGCAAGTCCTCGTCAAAACTCCGGGTGCCATTCGTCCCGGATACCAATGTCGGTGCAGACGATCTTTCCGCACAGGGAAGCAGAAGTTTCTGCCAGATGCAGCGGCTTATAGCTGTCGAAGGTTACGGTCAGGTCTGCATGGACAGCACCTTCGGCAACCTCGCCGGTATCGGTATTGATGCCGCTGGGCAGGTCTACGGCAAGCACAAAGACACCGCCCTTGTGCAGACGGCGTATCAGCCCGCAGGCGGCAAGGCCGGAAGGCCGCAGTTCACCATGGAACCCGGTGCCGTAGAGGGCATCCACAGCAGCATCAAAGCGCTGGGTTTCCGGTACGGAGCAGTTGGCGAAGATGTGCACCGGCAGAGAGTGCAGACGCTCAAAATTGCGGATGGCGTCAGCGGTTTTCGGCTTGCCCTCGGCCAGAAGAACGGTCACGCTCCAGCCGTCTTTTACTGCGGCGCGGGCGATCACGAACCCATCGCCGCCGTTGTTGCCTTTTCCGCAGACCACCAGCAGCCTGCCGGGATGCGGAAACTGCTTTTGCAGTTCGGCGTAAGCAGCCAGCCCGGCGTTTTCCATCATTTGCAGGTAAGGCAGACCGTGGGCATCCCCGGCTCGTTCAATTTCCTTCATCTGCGCAGCCGTCACAATGCGATGTTTCATGTTGGCACCTTCTCTCGAATGCTAAGCGAGTCTCACGCTCTCCAAGGCTCGCTGCCCTCGTTGTTGATTTCGATCTGGCACAGCTTCATGGCAGAAAGTGCCGTGTCATGGGACTGGGGCGTGACGCAGGCGCAGCAGGCAGCGTCCACGGAAACATCACCTTCCGGGAAGGTCGCTTTACACAGGATGGCGTTGGACAGCACACAGATGCCGGTGCACAGACCCACCAGCTCGATTTCCGGGGTGTCAGACCCGGCGGCGGTCTTGAGCTTTTCCACCAGCAGGGTGGAGCCAAAGGTGGGCTTGCAGATAAAGTGGTCTGCAGGCACGCCCTCCAGCGCCTCTGCCACCAGCGGATTCAAGGCGTGCCCCTCGCTGCCGGCGATGCAGTGGGCTACCGGGAGATGGCGACCCTCGTTGGTCTCCAGATAGTTGTCCGGGTGAGTATCCTGTGTGACAAAGATCTGCTCCGGGCGGTAGGTGCGGATCTTTTCCAGCACCTCCGGCAGGATGGCTTCGGCCTCCTTCGTGCCCAGCGAGCCGGTGATAAAGTCGTTTTGCATATCCACAACGATCAGAAATTTCATACAGGGTACCTCCCAAACTGATGTGTCAAGACACCTTTTTCTTTCAGTATAACGGATGGGGCAAAAAATGCAAGGGTTTTGTTTGGCGGCGGTGATTTTTGGCAGAAAAACAGGGCTTCCTGAGTGCAGAATCTTTTCCGCAGGGGAAAAGCGTGATATACTGAATGTACGACACTCGCATGAGCTGGGACATGAAGTTTGCAGGCGAGGTGTAAGCGCACGCATTGCCGCAGAGGGGCTTTTTGAGGATCGGGGATAAAATGTAATTTCGGAAATCAACCGTCTTGATTTTCTTTACGGACACACTTTGCCCGAAAATATGTGGTACAATAAGTCTGTTCAAGAAAATGAACAGATGAGGTGAACGGCATGGACTCAAAAGAAGAATCCTTGAAATTGCAGTCTGAATTCAAAGATTGCCAGAAGATGCTCACTGCAATCGGCGACGAAACCAGACAGCATTTGATCACTCTTATGATAATGGAAAAATGCAGTGGTGCAAGAGTGGCTGACATTGCAAAGAAAACGAATTTGTCACGACCCGCAGTATCCCATCATATGCAAATTCTGAAAGATGCAGGGTTTGTCTATGCACATAAAGAAGGCACGATGGTCTATTATTCGCTCGATTTCAATACAGATGCAATCGACAAACTGAAAGTTCTGGTGGAGCATATTGATGTATTGCTGAGGAGTGAGGAACATCGTGATTCTTTGAAACGCAGGGAGGAAATATAAGCAATGATCCTTTATTTTTCTGCGACGGGAAACTGTAAATATGTTGCAACCCGGCTTGTAGAGGCTGAGGAACAGGAGATGCTGTCCATTGCGGACTGTGTTCGGAATGGCAAATACGCATTTTCTGATAAAACGATTGGAATCATCTCGCCCACTTATGATTGGGGGCTGCCGAGTATTGTAAAAGACTTTCTTAAAAAAGCGTCCTTTCAAACAGAATATCTGTACTATATTGCTACCTATGGAACAACGCCCGGCGCATCCGGCGCAATCGCAAATAAGGCAATTCAGGGCCGAAAAATAGATGCCTATTATTCTGTTCAAATGGCAGATACATGGACTCCTATCTTTGACCTTTCCACCCCGGAAAAAGTTGCTAAGTATACCAAAAACACCGAGGACGAGATCAGCAGCGTCATCCGCAGCGTCAAAGACTGCAGCACAAACCGTTATATGTCACCACGCACCCCGTCATTCATTACCGAATGGATCGCTGAGCCTATTTATAACAGCAAAGTACGGCGCACAATGAATTTTCGTGTAGAGGACACCTGCATCGGATGTGGTCTGTGCGCCAAAAAGTGCCCTGTGCAGGCCATTGAAATGCAGGACAAGCGGCCTGTCTGGATCAAAGATAAGTGCGTGATGTGCCTTGGTTGTTTGCATCGTTGCCCAAAGTTTGCCATTCAGTATGGCAAAAACACCAAGAAACATGGGCAGTACACAAATCCGAATGTTAAGGTATAACTTCCAGTTTGCCGGGCAGACAGGCATCTGAATAACACAAAATGAGGGAGCAGCTATGGTACTATATTTTTCGGGAACCGGCAACAGCCGGTATCTGGCACAGCGCATTGCCGAAGGGCTGGATATGCCGCTTTACGACCTGAACGCCTGCATCAAGGCAGGGGATCCCGCCCCGGTGCAGACCGGGCGGGATGTGGTGCTAGTGACGCCTACCTACGCATGGCGTATCCCCCGGGTGGTGTCGGAGTGGCTGGGAAAGACTACGCTGACCGGGGCAGAGCGCATCTGGTTTGTGATGGACTGCGGCAGCGAGATCGGCAATGCCGCAGGCTACAATCGGCAGCTTGCGGCGCAAAAGCGGCTGCAGTACATGGGCACAGCGCAGATCATCATGCCGGAAAACTACATTGCCATGTTCAATGCACCTCAGAAGGAGCAGGCACGGAGCATCGTGGAGCAGGCAGAGCCAGCACTTCAAAAGGTGCTGACCCAGCTCAGAGCCGGGCAGAAATTTCCTGTGCCGAGAGAGAACCTCTATGACCGCCTTATGAGCGGCCCGGTAAACCCGGTGTTCTATCGCTTTTTTGTAAAAGCAGAGGCCTTCCGGGCAACGGATGCCTGCATCGGCTGCGGCAGATGCGTGGAGCTGTGCCCCCTGAACAACATCCGTCTGGAAAACGGCAAACCGGTCTGGGGCAAAAACTGCACCCACTGCATGGCGTGCATCTGCTATTGCCCCAAAGAGGCCATCGAGTACGGCAAAAAGAGCAAAGGTAAGCCCCGGTATCACTTTGAAGCGCTGGAAAAGCAGCAGGACCTATGAGGCAGAGAGAACCCCGGCGCTGCACAGGCCGGAGTTGCTTTTGAGAGACAGGTGTGCTATACTGCCAACAGAATAAACGGGAATGAAGTTCTCCCGAAGTAACCAGATTACTTGAACCGCTTTGAAAGCTGATGACTTCTGCGACGAAAATCACGCAGAAGGTGTCAGCTTTTTTGCGTGTTGTGGGTAAGGAGGAACGTTTATGTTACTGAGTATTTCGCTGATTTTGATCGTTGGGATGTTCATGGGGTGGCTTTGTCAGAAGTGCAGGCTGCCGAGCCTGCTGGGGATGCTGGCAACCGGCATGGTTCTGGGACCCTACGTCCTGAACCTGCTGGACGGCAGCATTCTGGGCATCTCCCCGGAGCTGCGGAAGATCGCCCTGATCATTATTCTCACCCGTGCAGGGCTGGGGCTGGATACTTCCGGGCTGAAAAAGCTGGGGCGGCCTGCTGTTCTGATGTGCTTTGTTCCGGCGTCCTTTGAGCTGATGGGGGTGCTTTTGCTGGCACCGAAGCTTATGGGGTTGACGGTTTTAGAGGCAGCAATCCTTGGCGCTGTGCTGGCGGCAGTTTCCCCGGCGGTGGTGGTGCCGAGGATGGTCCGGCTCATGGACGAGGGCTACGGCGTAAAGCAGGGCATTCCGCAGTTGATCCTTGCAGGGGCATCGGTGGATGACGTGTACGTCATTGTGCTGTTTTCCACCTTTGTGGGTATGATGCAGGGCGAAAGCGCCTCTCTGCTCAGCTTTGTCAATATCCCGGTGTCCATCCTGCTGGGCATGGCAGTGGGTCTGGCGGTGGGGTCTCTGTTGGCCTGCTTCTTTGCAAAGGTCCATATCCGGGATACTGCAAAGGTGCTGATCATTTTGAGCATCTCCTTCCTGCTGGTGGCAGCGGAGGACGCTTTGACCACCGCCATCACTTTCTCGGCGCTGATCGCCATTATGTTTATTGGCATCGGCCTGCAGAAAAAGAGAGCGGTAGTGGCAAAAAGGCTTTCGGTAAAATACGGAAAGCTCTGGGTAGCAGCTGAGGTGTTCCTGTTTGTGCTGGTGGGCGCAACGGTGAATATCGGTTATCTGGGCAAGGTGGGCGCAAAGGCACTGCTTTTGATCGTGGGTGCGCTGGTATTTCGGATGCTGGGCGTTTTTGTGTGCCTTCTGGGCACGAGCCTGCGCAAAAAGGAACGGCTCTTCACTATGATGGCGTATACCCCCAAGGCAACCGTGCAGGCTGCCATTGGCGGCATTCCGCTGGCACTGGGCTTTGCCTGTGGCGATACCGTGCTTACCGTGGCGGTGCTGGCTATCGTGCTGACGGCTCCCCTTGGCGCCTTTGCCATGGATCTGAGCTATAAAAAGCTGCTGAAGAAAGGGTGAAGCAGCGGGCAACGGTCACACCGCCGTCAAGCTGACCTTGCAGGAGCTGGAAGCTGCCGCCGGTGCCGAGGGCTGGGTGGATGTCTGCAAAGAACCGGAAGGCGAGTAAGGTATCACAAGATAAACGCAAAGGGAGTTCTGCCCGGACCTTCGTCCGTGACAGAACTCCCTCTTTGCTTCATAAATCTCAGTACGGAGGTCTGCCGGGCAGCAGGAAAAAGACATTCATAGCGCTACCTGATGCCACGCTCAGCGGAGCAAGAACCACACGCCCAGCAGGATCGCAAGGAAGATCAGGTTGGACAGGGTGAACAGCCCAAAATACTGTTTCTTCCCCTGTGGCAGCTCCCGTGCAATCTGCCGGTAGGAAATAAGGCTGGCCATGGATGCGATCAAAGTGCCAAGACCTCCCAGATTAGTGCCGATGATGAGGGCTTGTGTCTCTGCCGTGAATCCGGACAGCAGCAGGGCAGCGGGAACATTACTGGTGACCTGCGAAGCGAGAACCGCTACCAGAACTTCCCGGCCGGTCAGAAACTCCTGCAGCCAGCCGGAAAAGGCGGGAATGCGGCCAAGATTGCCAATGAAGATGAAAAAAGCCACAAAGGTCAAAAGCAGGGAATAGTCCACCGCCCGTAAGGTGCGTGGGTCTGCAAAAAGGGCGCAGACGAGCACAGCGGCAAAGGCAATGCCATAGGGCAGCACCCGGATCACGGACAGC
>CAKTAT010000096.1:0-6124 GCA_934532365.1 uncultured Faecalibacterium sp.
AAGCCGATGACAGCGACGGTCTTGCCGTCCAGCACGCCGAGGTTGCAGTCGGAATCGTAGTATTTCTTGATAGCCATAATCGTTAATCTCCTTTTACTTTTTCTGGTTGGTTTATCTTCCGGTCTTGTATGCTCTGTTCTATCTTTCGCTCACCCTGAGCGGAAAAGCAATGTAATTATGCCCGTCTTGCGCCCGGCGGGGGCAGCTGGACGGAGCGCACCTCCTGCGGCGGCTTCTGGATATGCTGGTGCATCCCGCCGCGCTCCAGTGCGGTAACGCCGGTGCGGCACTGCTCAAGGATGTTGTAGCCCTCGAACATTTTTAAGAATGCGTCCAGCTTGTCCGGCCGGCCGATGAGTTCAAACACCATGCTGTCCGGGGAAAGATCGATGATCTTTGCCTTGTAGATGCAGGCGATCTCCCGCAGCTCGGTGCGGTTGTGCACGTCCGATTCCACCTTGAGCAGCAGCAATTCCCGCTCCAGCGATTTTTCGCTGTCCAGCACGAACACCTGCCGGGTGACTTCCAGACGCTCGGTCTGCAGCACCAGCTGCTGCAAAGCCTTTTCGTCGCTGGTAATGGTCACCGTGATGCGGCTGACTGCCGGGTCGTTGGTGGCGGACACCGTAAGGCTGTCGATATTGAAGCCACGGCGGCAGAACAGGTTGGACACCCGGGCCAGAACGCCGCTCTGGTTGTCCACCAGCAGACTGATGACCCTGCGCTGATCAGATTCCATGATGCTGTGTCCTCCTTATTCCATGATGATGTCGTTGATATCGCCGCCGCCGGGGATCATGGGCAGCACCTTTTCGTCCTTGTCGATGATGCACTCGATCCAAGTGGGGCCTTTCTGCTGCAGGGCATCTGCAAAGGCTTCCTGAAACTCCGGCAGGTTGGTGCAGCGGTAGCCCTTCAGGCCAAAGCCGTCTGCCAGCTTGACAAAATCGGTCTTGCGGTGGGGGTCGGTCTGGCTGTAGCGCTTGCCGTAAAAGCTGGTCTGCCACTGGCGTACCATGCCCAGCACCGAGTTATTGAAGATGACCGTGATGATAGGCAGTTCGTAGCTGACAGCGGTGCAGGCCTCGTTCAGGTTCATGTGGAAGGAACCGTCACCGGTGAACATCACCACACGCTGCTGGCGTCCCAGTGCCATCTGGGCACCAATGGCGGCACCATAGCCAAAGCCCATGGTGCCAAGGCCGCCGCTGGTGATAAAGCCGCGGCTCTTGGTGTGGCGCAGGTACTGCGCCGCCCACATCTGGTGCTGACCCACGTCGGTAACGTATACGGCCTCGGGGCCGCACTGGTTGCACACCTCGCCGATGACCTGATGGGGCATCAGCCGGGTGGGGTCAGACACGGGATGGTAGTCCTGTGCCTGCCAACTCTGGATCATCTTCATCCAGTCCGGATGCTTGGCGGGCTTGATCTGGGGCAGCATGGCGTTCAGCACATAGGCTGCATCGCCCACGATGGAAAGATCCACGTCCACGTTCTTGCCCAGTTCGCTGGCGTCAATGTCGATCTGGATGATGGTGGCGTTCTTGGCAAAGGTCTTGGGGTTCAGCGCCACGCGGTCGGAAAAGCGGGTGCCCACCGCGATGAGCACATCGCACTCTGCCACCGCCCGGTTGGAGGTGTAGCAGCCGTGCATACCCAGCATTCCCAGATTCATCGGGTCGCCGTAGGGCACAACGCCTGCGGCCATCAGGGTGTAGGTGGCGGGGATCTCCGCCTTGTGCAGCAGATCCCGCAACGGCTGGCAGCTGGCTGCGCTGCGCACGCCGCCGCCAAAGTATACCAGCGGGCGCTGTGCGGCGTTGATGAGGTCTGCCGCCCAGTGCACCTGCTCCTCATTATAGGTAGTCACAGTGCGGATGGGCTCCGGCTGCTTGGGGGTGAACTCGCACACTGCTGCGGTCACATCCTTGGGGATATCCACCAGCACCGGGCCCTTGCGGCCGCTCTGTGCAATGCGGAAAGCTGCCCGCATGGTGTCGGCCAAGTCCTCTACCCGGCGCACCGTGAAATTATGCTTTGTGATGGGCACCGTGATGCCCTCGATGTACGCTTCCTGAAAGCTGTCCTTGCCGATGCTGCCAGTGGGCACGTTGCCGGTAAAGGCCACCATGGGCACCGAGTCCATATAGGCGGTGGCAATGCCGGTGACCAGATTGGTAGCACCCGGGCCGCTGGTAGCCAGCACCACACCGGTGCGGCCGGTGGCACGGGCGTAGCCGTCCGCTGCATGGGCTGCGCCCTGCTCGTGGGCGGTAAGCACATGGGTGATGCGGTCGGCATTCTTATACAGTTCGTCGTAAAGGTTCAGCACAGCGCCGCCGGGGTAGCCAAAAAGAGTGTCCACTCCCTGCTCGCACAGGACCTCTACAAAGATCTGAGAACCATTCAACTGCATGGTGTTGCTCCTATTCCTGTTCCACTTCTTATCCATTCCCTCGGGGAGAGCTTCCGAAAAAGAAAAAGCCCTTGTCCCCTGCTTCCTTCAAGAGACAAAGACCTTGTAACATCAAGCTCTCTGCGGTACCACTCTCGTTGGTGTGCTGTGCACACCCTCTCACGGGCTTCCAACAAAGCCCTGCACGGTAACGGCTGCAACCGGCGCTGCTTACAAGGGCGCTATACCCGTTGGGCAGGCTGCTCCGGGATGATTTTCCGCACGAAACGCTGACTGCCTTGCACCAGACGGCAGCTCTCTGAACAGTGGGGATCGTGTGGTACTTTTTCCCATCTGCGCATTTGTTGATGTAAATTATACTATAAACCGGGCTTTTGTCAATCGACAATTTGTAACCTGAATCACCCGAAAGATGAAGCATTTTTAACACCCCTTGCATCCCCGCCCGAACCGCTGTATACTTTTGATATCCGCGTACCTGCGTTTTGTAGGGTATGTGCTAATGGAGAGGAAAAGGGATCACCTATGAAACTGAGAGAATGGAATGCCCATCTGCATGGGCTTGTTGTGTTCCGCGCCCTGCTGAACGACCCTGTCGTGGCAAAGCTTCTGGATCTGACCGACCGCATGGAGGCCGGCAGCTCCTCCTACGGTCCGGTGTGCGATGCCGTAGCCGCCTTTGAGGCTGCTTTGTTTGAATCCACCACCAACTGGAGCCGCTACCTGAGCAGCGCCGTGCTGGAGGCCGAGACCATCTGCGTACGGCAGGCCGCTGCCGGGCAGCTGGACGCGCTGCTGCAAAGCGCCCTGGACAGCGAACTGCAGTTTTTGCAGCAGCTGTGCGGGCTGACGCTGGACGATCTGTTCCAGACCGCCTACTCGGAGCAGGCGCAGCGGCCGGAGCTGGCGTTCCTGCCCCGGTGGCAGACCTGTGAGCTTGACCTTGCCGCCGCCTACGCTCAGCGCATGAGCGAGGTGGGCAAAAAGGGCTACGGTATGTTTGCCAAGCACCATGTATTCACGGTGGAGAACGGCCAGCTTGTGCCGGTAAAATACCCTGATCCGCAGCGCCTTTCGGAGCTGCCCGGCTACGAGAAGGAGCGGGAAAAGGTGATCGCCAACACAAAGGCTTTGCTGGCGGGGATGCCCGCCAACAATGTGCTGCTGTACGGCGATGCCGGTACCGGCAAATCCAGCGCGGTAAAGGCCATTGCCAACGAGTTTGCGCCCGAGGGTCTGCGGCTGGTGGAGGTAAAAAAGAACCAGCTGTACCAGATTCCCGACCTGATGGACAAGCTGGCGGCAAACCCGCTCAAGTTCATTTTGTTCATTGATGACCTGAGCTTTACCGCCAACGATGACAACTTTGCCGCCCTGAAAGCCATCTTGGAGGGCAGCGTAGGCGGCCGCGCCCAGAACATTGCGGTGTACGCCACCTCCAACCGCCGCCACCTCATTAAGGAGACCCTCTCGGACCGCACCGGCGATGACATCCACGAAGCCGACACCCGGCAGGAACTGATGAGCCTTTCCGCCCGGTTCGGCCTGACAGTCACCTTCCAGCGGCCGGAAAAGGCCCGGTTCGAGACTATTCTGGAGGAGCTTGCCAAGCAGCACAATATCCAGATGCCCACCGAGCAGCTGCTGCTCAAGGCCGAGGCCTTTGCCCTGCGTGCCGGCGGCCGCAGCCCCCGGGTGGCCAAGCAGTTCATCGAGCAATGCGAGGCCGGTGTGCAGAAGTAAACGCACCAGTTTTTAAACGTTATCAAAAAGCGGGACACCAAAGCATCTGCAGATGCTCCGGTGTCCCGCTTTTCTTCTCTTATTTTTCGCTCAGTCCCGCACGGCGATGCACTCGATCTCCAGCTTTGCGCCCTTGGGGATAGCTGCCACCTGCACGCAGCTGCGGGCGGGGAACGGCTCGGCAAAGGCCTTGGCGTACTCTGCGTTCACCGCGGCAAAGTCGTTGATGTCGGCCAGAAAGATCACCGTCTTGACCACATTGTTCATGGTCAGACCGGCCTCAGCCAGGATTGCCTTCAGGTTTGCAAGGCTCTGTGCGGCCTGCTGCTCCACGGTATCGGCCATGGTGCCGGTAGCGGGGTCTACCGGGATCTGCCCGGAAACAAACACCATGTTGCCCAGATCCAGTGCCTGACTGTAAGGGCCGATGGCGGCAGGTGCGTTGGTAGTAGATACAACTTTCATGGTATACTTTCTCCTTTATATTACATGGTGTGATTCCGGGCAGACCGCAGTCTGCCCGGAATCGCTTGATTTAAAATGATTTTCCGCGTTTACACTCGCTCGCTGACCAGCTGGAAACCGGCCTTGGTCAACTCGGTGCGGATCTGTTCGATCTGGGCGGCGTCACGGGTCTCCAGCGTCAGCTTGAGGAAGCAGCTGGAGATGGGCATATTGGGGTCGGAGCCGTCATGCTGCACCGACACTACATTGCTGCCGCAGCGGGATACCACCTCGGCCACCTTTTTCAGCTGGCCGGGCTTGTCCTCCAGTGCGATGGTCAGGTTTGCCTTGCGGCCGCTCATCACAAGACCGCGAGTGATGACGCGGTTCAGGATGTTCACATCAATGTTGCCGCCGGAGATGACGCAGGCCACCTTTTTGCCCTCCACCGGCAGCTTGTGGAACAGCACCGCCGCCACCGGCACAGCGCCTGCGCCCTCGGCCACCAGTTTCTGGTTCTCCATCAGAGAGAGGATGGCTGCTGCCGTCTCGTCCTCGGTCACGGTAACGATATCGTCCACATACTGCTCGCACAGCTGATAGGTCAGCTCGCCCGGGGTCTTGACCTGAATGCCGTCCGCAAAGGTGGAAGCAGCTTTCAGGGTCTGGTACTTATGCTCGTGCAGGCTGCGGTACATACTGGGAGCGCCCTCGGCCTGTACGCCGTACACCTTGACCTCCGGGCGCAGGGTCTTGATGGCAAAGGCGATGCCGGAGATCAGTCCGCCGCCGCCCACCGGCACCACCACAGCGTCCACATCCGGCAGCTGATCAAGGATCTCCAAGCCGATGGTACCCTGCCCGGCAATGACCTGCTCGTCATCGTAGGGGTGGATAAAGGTCATGTCGTACTCCTTTTGCAGCTGCACGGCCTTGTCGTGGGCTTCGTCGTAGGTGCCGGGCACAAGGCAGACCTCCGCGCCCAGATTTTTGGTGTTCTCCACCTTCATCAGGGGTGCGCCGTCCGGCATACAGACGATGCTGCGGATGCCGCGCCGGGTAGCCGCCAGCGCCACCCCCTGCGCATGGTTGCCCGCAGAGCAGGCAATGACGCCCTTGGCGCTCTCCTCCTCAGAAAGCTGGCTGATTTTATAGTAAGCGCCCCGCACCTTAAAGCTGCCGGTGGCCTGCAGGTTCTCGGTCTTGAGGTACAGCTGGCAGTCCTTGGACAGCTTGGGGGCTTCGATGAGGTCGGTCTTGCGCGCTACGTCCTTCAGCACAAAGGCGGCGTGGTAGATCTTATCCAGAGTCAGCATGACAGATACTTCCTTTATTTTTCGTGATGCCATCCAGTATAAGTTACAAAAATTGTTTTGTCAAATGAATTTCGTTCACGATAAAAGGCATAAAAAAGAGAAAGGCAAGGGTTTTCTGCCGGAAAGACGCTCCGCTGGGCCAGAGGCAGGGAGGGGTGTTCCGAGTCCCCCCTCCCTACCTCTGGACTCCACCCACCCCGCA
>CAKTAT010000097.1:0-5990 GCA_934532365.1 uncultured Faecalibacterium sp.
GATAAATCCCTTTGCGGCGGCGCGGCGCATATTGGCGGGCAGAGTCTTCATGGTGTCCAGCATGGGGGTGATGGTCTTGAGGCAGAGTTCCAAGGTGTCCACTGCATCAAAAATGGCTTCCTTGTCCTCCTGCATATCCTTGTTGTAGGCCAGCGGCAGACCTTTCATCATCACCAGCAGGGTGTTCAAATCGCCGTACACGCGGCCGGTCTTGCCGCGGATGAGCTCGGTGACGTCGGGGTTTTTCTTCTGGGGCATGATGGACGAGCCGGTGGTAAAGGCATCGTCCAGCTCAATGAACTTGAACTCCCAGCTGCACCACAGGATGATCTCCTCCGAAAGGCGGGACAGGTGCATCATGCAGATGGAAATGGCGCTGGCCAGCTCGATGCAGAAATCACGGTCGGACACGCCGTCCAGACTGTTGGCGCAGGGGGCAGCAAAGCCCAGCTTTTCAGCGGTGAAATCCCGGTCCAGAGGATAGGTGGTGCCGGCCAGAGCGCCAGAGCCCAGCGGGCACTGGCTGTCCATGCGGGCGGTGGCGTCCGCAAAGCGGTCAAGGTCGCGCAGCAGCATGGAGGCGTAGGCCATCAGCGCATGGCCGAAGGTGATGGGCTGGGCGCGCTGCAGATGGGTGTAGCCGGGCATGACAGAGGCGGTGTTCTCCGCTGCCTTTTTGCACAGCACCCGCACCAGTTCCACGATGTAGGCCTGCAAAGTCTTGCTGTAATCCCGCAAGGTCAGGCGGATATCCAGCGCCACCTGATCGTTGCGGCTGCGGCCGGTGTGCAGCCGCTTGCCCGCATCCCCGATGCGGGCGGTCAGGGTCTGCTCCACAAAGGTGTGCACGTCCTCGGCGGCGGGGTCGATGGTCAGCGCACCGCTGGACAGATCGTCCGCGATGGAAGCCAGACCGCTGAGGATATCCGTGCAGTCCTGCTCCGAGATGATGCCCTGCCGTGCCAGCATGGCGGCATGGACGCCGCTGCCGCGCATATCCTGCGCGATCATCCGCTGGTCGAAGCGGATGGAGGAGTTGAAGTCGTTGACGCGGCTGTCCACCGCCTTGGAAAACCGACCCTTCCAGAGTTGTTCTGCCATAATATAAACTCCTTATAAAAACGGCAAAGCCGCCGCAGGGGAAAACGCTCCTGCGGCGGTGCCGCCGGCAACGATGCCGGTGTGAGAACCCGCGTGTGAAAGTGTGAAAACACACGCAGTCGAAAATGTTGCGGTTACTTGACCTCCGGCCAGTTCTTGGACAGCTTTGCGCGCTCCTTGATGGACAGGCCGAACAGGTTGATGAAGCCTGCGGCATCGGCCTGATTGTAGTCCTCGTCCTCACCGAAGGAAGCGGTCTGCTCGTCGTACAGAGTGTACGGAGAGGTGACGCCGGCGTTGATCATGTTGCCCTTGTAGAGCTTCAGCTTCACATCACCGGTCACGGTCTTTTCCAGACTGTCGGCAAAGGCATCCAGTGCCTCGCGCAGCGGGGTGAACCACTGGCCGTTGTACACGATATCAGCATACTTCTGTGCCAGCTGTGCCTTGAAGTGAGAGCTTTCCTTGTCCAGCGTGATGGTCTCCAGCACGTCGATGGCCTTGTACAGGATGGCGCCGCCGGGAGTCTCGTACACGCCGCGGCTCTTCATGCCCACCAGACGGTTCTCCACGATGTCCAGCAGACCAATGCCGTTTGCGCCGCCCAGCTGGTTCAGGTACTCCACCAGCTCCACAGCGCCCATCTCCTTGCCGTCCACGGCAGTGGGAACGCCCTTTTCAAAGTGGATGGTCACATAGGTGGGCACATCGGGTGCCTGCTCGGGGCTGACACCCAGCTCCAGGAAGCCGGGCTTATTGTACTGGGGCTCGTTGGCGGGGCTCTCCAGATCCAGACCCTCGTGGCTCAGGTGCCACAGGTTCTTGTCCTTGGAGTAGTTGGTCTCGCGGTTGATCTTCAGGGGGATATGGTGCGCCTCGGCGTAGTCGATCTCCTCGTCACGGCTCTTGATGTCCCACTCACGCCACGGAGCAATGATGGCCATATCCGGGCAGAAGGCCTTGAGGGTCAGCTCAAAACGCACCTGATCGTTGCCCTTGCCGGTGCAGCCGTGGCAGATGGCATCTGCGCCTTCCTTGATGGCGATGTCTGCCAGTGCCTTGGCGATGCACGGACGTGCAAAGCTGGTGCCCAGCAGGTAGTCCTCGTACTTTGCGCCGAACTTCAGGGTGGGGAAGATGTAGTTCTCCACAAAGTCCTTCTTCAGGTCCAGCACATACAGCTTGGATGCGCCGGTAGCCTTGGCCTTTTCTTCCAGACCGTCCAACTCGGTGCCCTGACCCACGTCACCGGAAACGGCGATGACCTCGCAGTTGTTGTAGTTTTCCTTCAGCCAGGGAATGATGATGGAGGTATCCAGACCGCCGGAGTAAGCCAGCACGACTTTTTTGATGTTTTCCTTTTTCATGATAAACGCGCTCCTTTAATAAAAATACACTTTTGTTCTCTGATGCGCATTTCCCTTCGCATCCTCTGTCTTTCGTTTGCGGTTGATGCTTTTATTATACGCAGCGCGGGTTTTCCGTCAATGCTAAAAACTGCCAAACATAGCACCTGTTTCGCTTTTCTTTTGGTTTAATCTGTATCTTTATGCAGATATTTTTAAATATATGCGTATTTTATGCAATTTGAGTGTATTTTTTCATGGAGTTGAGGAGAAGCAAAACCACCGGAGCATCCGCAGACGCTCCGGTGGTTTAACGATAACTATTTAGTTCAGTTTCAAGTCGTCTTCCTTGATCCAGCCCAGCTTGCGCTCTACCTCGCAGAACACTACGCTGAGCACGGCGGGCAGCACAAAGCACAGCAGCACCATGGCAGCCCAGTCCATGGGGGTGATGGCAGCCTTGGTACCGGCGGCAATGTCGCTGACCCAGCCGGTGTAGACACCGATCTGACCCACCAGACCGCAGGTGCCCATGCCGGAGGAGACAGCCGCACCGTTCATCTCAAAGTGGAACAGGCAGGTAGCCAGCGGGCCGGTGATGGCACTTGCCAGCGTGGGGGCGATCCAGATGCGGGGGTTCTTGATGATGTTGCCCATCTGCAGCATACTGGTGCCCAGACCCTGACTGACAAGGCCGCCCACACCGTTCTCCCTGTAGCTCATCACGGCAAAGCCCACCATCTGGGCGCAGCAGCCTGCCACGGCAGCGCCGCCTGCAAGACCGGTCAGACCCAGTGCGGCGCAGATGGCAGCGGAGGAGATGGGCAGGGTCAGTGCCACGCCCACGATGACCGACACCAGAATGCCCATGACCAGCGGAGCCTGCTCGGTGGCCCACATGATCAGGGTGCCCACCTGACTTGCGGCTGCGCCGATGGGTGCGGCGATGAGCATGGAAAGCCCGACGCCCGCAAAGATGGTCACCAGCGGGGTGACAAGGATATCCACTTTGGTCTCCTTGCTCACAGCCTTGCCCAGTTCTGCTGCCACAATGGCAATGATCAGCACCGCCAGCGGGCCGCCTGCGCCGCCCAGCGCATTGGCCGAGTAGCCCACGGTGATCAGGCTGAACAGCACCAGCGGCGGGCAGTGCAGCGCCCAGCCGATGGCGCAGGCCATGGCGGGGCCGCTCATGGCAGTGGCGTAGCCGCCCAGATCCACTAGCAGTTCCAGACCGGTCTGCTGACCCACTGTCTTGATGATGGTACCGATGAGCAGGCTGGCGAACAGGCCCTGTGCCATTGCGCCCAGCGCGTCAATGAGGTAACGCTGCGGAGAGATGACGATATCCTTCCGCGCCAAAAATTCTTTCAGCTTCGACATAAAACTTGCCTTTCTATCCAAAACAGATCGTTAAGGTTACAAACGTATGCCCTGTATCATACCATACACCTGTCAAGACAGCAAGAGGTTGCTGGAAAAAATGTGAAATTTCGGCTTTGTGCAATGTTCTGCCCTGCCGGAACGTATTCCATTTGGAACATTTTCCGACACACTGCCCCGGTGGAGAATTTGTGTAGAAGCCCGCTGTGCCGTTGACGGCTCCCCGCGTGCGGGTGTATACTAGAGGAAGAGTAAAGTTATCATCCGCCGTCCTTTTTATCCTGAACCCATGGGCGGCGTGGAATAAAAGCGGGCCCGCCCCGGGCAAGGGGCAAAGACCCGGTGCAGCACAGCGCTGCACCACCGGGAGATTCGGAGGCAGAGACGACAGATGAAAAAACGATTTGACCGATCCGGCACAGCCCGCCGCAAGGCGGCAGCTGCCGTTGCAGCGCTGACCATGGCGCTGGTTCTGGCTGTGGGCGGCGCAGGGGCAGCGACCCTGCTGTCTGCACAGCCGGAGACTTTGACCGTGGGCGCAGTCGTGCCCCACATCACCGCCGAGGCACCGCAGACCCCGGCAGCGGCTGACCCTGCACCGGAAACCGAGAGCACGGTGACTGCCGCCCCGGAACAGGCAGCAGAAAGCACCGTGCAGCCGCAGCAGGCCGCCTCTGCCCCGGCACAGACGGAAAAACCGGAAATCGCCGAAACCGAACCGGCTGCACCGGCACAAGCCGCCGCAGCACCGGAAGCTCCGGCACAGCCCGCCGAGGATACCGCACTGGAAGAGGAGAACTCCCCCGCCATGCTGCTGGAGGAGACCCCGGAACTGGCCGCGCAGGACCCGCAGGCTCCCGCAGCGGACGGCACCGCCCAGAACGACACCGCCACCCAGCACACCCCGGAGGACAGCGTACTGCTGACCCCGGAGCAGATCCAGCAGGCGCTGGATTCCGGCGCGCTGGAGGATGCCGAGGCGCAGTGCATCGACCTAGGCGATGAAAACGGCTTTCTGCAGTGGCTGTTCAACTGGCTGTTCGGCATTCAGGATGAACCCGCTTATTCCGGCTGGCGCACCGAGAACGGCAAGACCTACTACTACGCGCAGGACACCAACAAAAAGGTCACCGGTCTGCGCTCCATTGACGGCAAACTGTATTATTTCAACGATAAAGGCGTAAAGCAGGACAATGTGACCTTTGGCATCGACGTGTCCAAGTATCAGTCCGGGCTGGACTGGAACAAGATCAAAAAGTCCGGCGTGAGCTTTGTCATCATCCGCATCGGCTACCGGGGCTACGGTGCCGAAGGCAAGCTGGTCAAGGACCCCATGTTTGAAGAGCACTTCACCAACGCCCGCAACGCAGGGCTGAAGGTGGGCGTATATTTCTTTACGCAGGCCATGAACGAGGCCGAGGCGCAGGAGGAGGCCGAGGCCTGCAACTGGGCGCTGAACGGCCGGATGCTGGACTACCCCATCTTCTATGACACCGAGGCTTCCACCGCCCCGGGCGGCACCGGCCGCGCCGACGGTCTGGGCGTTGAGGACCGCACCAAGTGCGCCATCGCCTTCTGCGAGCGGGTGAAGGAACTGGGCTACCAGCCCGGCGTGTACGCCTCCACCACATGGTACCGCAAGCGGGTGGACTACAACACCCTGCGCAGCCGCTACACCATCTGGAACGCCCACTACGGCGTCTCCTCCAGCCCCATCGGCTGCGATCTGTGGCAGGGCACCGAGAAGGCCCGCATCAACGGCTACAGCGGCGAACTGGACGCCAATATCAGCTATATCGGGTAACCTAAAAAGGCTGCTGCACACGCTCTGTGCAGCGGCCTTTTTTCCGCCGTGGGACGATTTTAAATGGCCGCCGCGTGCGCTTTGGCCATATTCAGCGGAAAGAATATTTTTAATTTTGGGTTTCAGGAAAGTCTGCGGACTTTCCTGAAACCCTTTTTCACGGGAGGGGTCGTAGCGGCAAACGGCATTTGCAGCGCCGCTTTCTGCGAAAGCGCGGCGCTGCGGGTGAGCGCTCGCTCCCCCTTGGGGGAGCTGTCGCGCAGCGACTGAGGGGCTATAGATGGAGAAGCGAAAAAAGCGTTAAAGCGATAGCGCCGACTGGCGCAGCGCTAGCTTTTTTGTGCTTCGACTTCTTC
>CAKTAT010000098.1:0-5749 GCA_934532365.1 uncultured Faecalibacterium sp.
CTGGGCGCATACGACCGTATGATCCTGATGGTGTTCTACCTCGAGTCCAAGTACGGCAAGGACTGGGCAGATCCCACTACCTCCACCCTGAACTACACCGAGGAGGAGATCGCTGAGGGTCTGGCCTTCATCAAGAGCCTGGTGGACAACCACGTCATGATGAACCTGAAGACCTACTACTCTGCAAACTCCGATACCGCTACCCACCAGTCCAACGAGTGGATCACCGGTAAGATTGCAGGCATCTTCGAGTGGGATTCCGCTGCAAGCAAGTACTCTTCCGCTCTGGACGACAGCAACAAGGACGGCTTCACCGTTGGCGAGGAGATCAAGTTCGGCGACAACAACGGCGGCTTCTCCAAGGTGTCTATGGGTCTGGCTATCACCAAGACCTGCAAGAACGTTGCCGAGGCTGCTACCCTGATCAACTTCCTGCTGAACGAGGAGAAGGGCGCTTCCATCATGGGTTCTGAGTGCGGCATCCCCGCTTCCAAGGCTGGCCTGAAGTTCGCTCAGGACGCCGGCGCTGTCAAGGCCCTGATCGCTGAGGCTAACGCCAAGGTCATGGCCTTCACCACCAACAAGCTGGATCCCCTGTTCGAGAACAACGACCTGAAGGCTTCCGGCACCGGCATCTATCAGGAAGTGTTCGATAACATCGACTACGGCGATCAGACCCCCGAGGAGGCTGTTGAGACCCTGCTGGACGGCATGGAGTCTGTTGGTTACACCGTCGGCTAAGCTTACCTCTCTTTGACAGCGGTCAGAACCGGATATTCAGGATCTGAAATAAAAAAGGGCATCTGCCGCCCGTACGACAGGTGCCCTTTTTTTCGGAGAATGGTTATCAAACCTTGAAAGAACTGTTGCCGGTCTGTGACCTGCTGCACTGTCTGCTTCAAAATCCTGTAAAAGGAGGACTTCGGATGAAAAAAAGTAATGCGCCCGCAGGCGCACGAACTCCGTTCCAGAAATGGGTCGATAAGTATCAGGGTCTGTTTTATCTGATCCCCTGGATCATCGGCTTTCTCGTCTTTAAGGCGTTCCCCTTCGGTCAGTCGCTGTATTACAGCTTCACCGATATGAACTTCTTCAAGGATGGCACCAGCTTTGTTGGTCTGGCCAACTACATCACCGCATTCCACACCAAAAAGATCACCAAGGCGCTGATCATCACCTTCAAGTACGCCTTTATCACCGTGCCCCTGAAGCTGATCTTCGCACTGTTCATCGCCTACATCCTGAACTTCAAGATCGCCTGCGTCAACCTGTTCCGCACCGTGTACTACATCCCCTCCATTCTGGGCGGCTCTGTGGCTATCGCCGTGCTGTGGAAGGCTGTGTTCAGCGTGGACGGTCTGCTGAACACCGTGGTTCGCGCTGTCACCTTTGGTGCGGTGCAGGGTCCCGAGTGGCTGAGTGACCCCAGCTACGCGCTGTGGATCATCTGCTTCCTGCGTATATGGCAGTTCGGCTCCGCCATGGTGCTGTTCCTTGCCGCACTGAAGGGCGTGCCCGCAGACCTGTACGAGGCTGCTACCATCGACGGCGCCGGCAAGTGGCGTCAGTTCTTCTCCATCACCGTTCCGATGATCACCCCCATCATCTTCTACAACCTGGTCACGCAGATCTGCCAGGCTTTCCAGGAGTTCAACGGCCCCTACATCATCACCAACGGTGGTCCCCGTGGCTCCACTACCCTGATCTCCCTGCTGGTTTACAACTACGCATTCAAGTCCTACGACATGGGCATGGCCTCTGCTCTGGCATGGATCATGTTCATCATCGTCTGCATCCTGACGATCATTGCGTTCACCAGCCAGAAGAAGTGGGTCTACTACTCGGATGAAAGGTAAGGTGACCAATATGGGAATGAAAGCATCGAATAAGATCGCAACCTTCTTTAAGTACTTCGTGCTGATCCTGGTTGGTGTCATCATGATCTATCCTCTGCTGTGGATGATCAGCGCTACCTTCAAGGATAACAGCGAGATCTTTGCAGGCATCAGCCTGTGGATCAAAAAGCCTACGCTGGACGGCTACCGCAACGCCCTGAACAACTTCGGCGGCTCCATCAACATCCTGCAGGCCATGCTCAACACCTACAGCTACGTCATCCCCAAGGTGATCTGCACTGTGGTGTCTGCCTGTGTTGCCGCTTACGGCTTTGGCCGTTTCGACTTCCCCGGCCGCAAGCTGCTGTTCAACATCATGCTGGCCACCCTGTTCCTGCCCCAGGTCGTGCTGAACGTGCCGCAGTACCTGCTGTACAACAAGTTCGGCTGGGTCGACAGCCCCTTCTATCTGGCCATCTGGGTGCACTGCGCATTTGCTACCGAGACCTACTTCGTGTATCAGCTGGTGCAGTTCATGCGCAACGTCCCGCGTGATCTGGATGAGGCTGCCGCCATTGACGGCTGTTCCTCCTTCCAGACCCTGTACAAGGTCATCGTGCCCATGCTGGGACCCGCTCTGGTGTCCTGCGCACTGTTCCAGTTCATGTGGAGCTGCAACGACTTTATGGGCCCGCTGCTTTACGTCAGCACCCCCGGCAAGTACCCCATGTCCCTGTTCGTCAAGCTGTCCATGGACGGTGATACCGGCTTTGCTTGGAACAAGATCCTTGCTCTGTCCCTCATCTCCATCCTGCCGCAGCTGATCGTATTCTTCTGTGCACAGGATCAGTTCGTTGAAGGTATCTCCGCAGGTGCCGTCAAGGGCTAATGCGCCATAAGAACATCTGACCAAGACCAACACCCCCTGTGCTGCTCCCAACGGATGGCACAGGGGGTGTTTTGGTAGATGCGTTATTTCGTCTGCTTCTTGCGGTACTGCAGGGGGCTGATATCCATCACCTCGCGGAACACGCGGCGGAAGTGAGCGGCGCTGGCAAAGCCGGTCTGCTCGGCAATCGCGCTGATGGAAAGCTCGGTGGTCTCCAGCAGCTTCTGCGCGGCCTCGATGCGGCGGTTGTTCAGGTAGTCCACGATGGACTGCCCGGTCACCCGCCGGAACAGGCGGCTGAGATAGTAAGGAGAAAGGTAGAACCGCGCCGCCACCTCGGTAAGAGAAAACTTTTGCCGGTAGTTGGCGGCAAGGTAGGCACACACCTGCTCAATGGTCTCGTTGCGTGGGCGCGCCACGGCGCTGCTCTCGGCAAGGCACTCCTGCTCGACATAGTGCAGGATCAGCAGCAGGTATAGCCCGCCGGGGTAGTCCTGCTCCGGCATGGCAGAGCGCATCATCTCCAACAGGGTGCGCAGGCGGCGGGTCCACAGCACCGGGCCGTACAGCACCGTTGCCTCCCCGGGCAAAAACAGCCGGACGAAATCCCGCTGGGTGGCGCTGCGCAGCTCGTGCAGGGCGCTGAGCGGGAACCGGCAGCCCACCAGCTCCGGTACGGCTGCACCGGCGGCGGTGAGCACCGCCTCCCCCGCACCCAGCAGCAGCGCGCTGCCGGGGTTCAGCAGCAGGCTGTTTTCCCCCATTTGCAGGGTGCAGCTGCCCTCGCTTACCAGCAAAAAGGTGCACATCTCCTCGTCTGCCGTCAGCTCCAGCTTGCTGCCGGTCAGCCGCACGGTGTCTGCCTTTACCTTGGCGTTGATCTTTTCCCGTTCCGCTTTCATCTTGCGCATCCTTTCCGGAAACAGCCCTCCCGGTAGCCGGGAGAGCGCTTTTCCTCATGATACCACGTCTGCCCCGTGGGGGCAAGATAAACTCACAGGAGGTTATTTCGCATGAATCTGACCCTGATCCGTTCCATGACCCGCAGCGCCGTTTTCGAGCTGGAAAACGAGCTGTGCTACCGTCCGGCACACCCCTTTACCGTTGCCCTGAACGGCAAGACGGTATACGAGGCCTGCAACACCAACGTGTTCTCCCTGTTCTCCCTGCTGCCCGGCACCACCTATACGGTGGAGGTGCAGGCCGAGGGCGAGACCCTGAAGCTGGATTTCACCACCGAGGCCGAGACCTTCTTTGTGGATGCTTCCCGCTACGGTCTGGTGGCTGATGGCGAGACCGACAACACTGTGCGGCTGCAGGCGGCGCTGTCCACCTGCCCCAAGGGCGGCACGGTGTATGTGCCCGCCGGCCGTTACCGCACCGCCAGCCTGTTCATGAAGAGCAACACCACCCTGTATCTGGAAAAAGGCGCTGTGCTGCTGGGCGACAACGACCGCACCCATTACCCCATCCTGCCCGGTGTGCTGCCCAGCGAGAACGAGGTGGATGAGTACTACCTGACCGGTTGGGAGGGCAACCCGCTGGACAGCTTTGCAGGCCTTTTGAACATCACGCAGGTGCATGACGTGGTGGTGACCGGCGAGGGCACGCTGGACTGCGATGCTGAAAACGGCGACTGGTGGGTGAACCCCAAGGTCAAGCGCATTGCATGGCGTCCCCGCGCCGTGGCTGCGGTGGACAGCGAGAATGTCTGTCTGCACGGTATCACGGTGCAGAACAGCTATTCGTGGACCATCCACCCCATCTTCGTCAAGCACCTCGACCTGCTCAACTTCAACATCAACAACCCCTACAACGCCCCCAACACGGACGGCATCGACCCCGAGAGCTGCGAGTATATCCGCATCATCGGCATGAACATCCATGTGGGCGACGACTGCATCGCCATGAAGGCCAGCAAGGTCTTTCTGGGCATGAAGCTGAAGCGCAGCTGCGAGCACACCGTTATCCGCAACTGCCTGCTGGACAAGGGGCACGGCGGCATCGTCATCGGCAGCGAGATGAGCGGCGGCGTCAAGGACATGGTGGTGACCCAGTGCCTGATGGACCACACCGACCGCGGTCTGCGCGTCAAGACCCGCCGCGGCCGCGGCAACACCGCCGTCATCGACGGGCTGGTGTTCCGCAACGTGGAGATGCGGGGCGTCAAGGCACCCTTTGTCATCAATATGTTCTACTTCTGCGACCCGGACGGCCACGGCCCCTATGTGCAGTGCCGCGAGCCGATGCCGGTGGACGAGTACACCCCCAAGCTGGGCAGCCTGACCATGGAGAATATCGTGGCCACCGATGCCCAGTTCGCGGGCTGCTACTTCGACGGCCTGCCGGAGCAGCCCATCGAGCGGGTGACCATGCGGGATGTGAGCATCACCTTCGACCCCAACGCCAAGGAGGGACAGGCTGCCATGGCCGACAACCGTCCGCTGGTGAAAAAGCTGGCCATCTATGCCGAGAACGTCAAGGAGATCGATCTGCACAACGTGAAGATCGAGGGCTACGAGGGCGAGCGGCTGCACTTTGCCAACGTAGGACATTTTGAGGAGGACTGACCCATGACCCATGAAGAGATCCTGTCCATGCTGGGCGACTATGTGGACTACCTGATCGCCAATTCCAGCGCCGAGGCACCGATGTGGAACATCGAGAAGGTGCGCAGCGGCAAGCCCAACAAGTGGAACTACATCGACGGCTGCATGATCACCGCCTGCCTGAGCCTGTACAAGACCACCGGCGACGAGAAGTATCTGGAGTTCTCCAAGGAGTTCATCGACTACTTTGTGCAGCCGGACGGCTCCATCAAGACCTACGACCCCAAGGAGTACAATCTGGACAACGTGAATCAGGGCAAGAACCTGTTCATCCTGTACGACATCTACGGGGACGAGAAGTACCGCAAGGCCATCGACACCATCCGCAGCCAGCTGCTTACCCAGCCCCGCACCAAGGAGGGCAACTTCTGGCACAAGGATATCTACCCCTGGCAGGTCTGGCTGGACGGCACCTA
>CAKTAT010000099.1:0-5692 GCA_934532365.1 uncultured Faecalibacterium sp.
ACAAGAAGCTGGCTACCACCTTCATCTACGTTACCCACGACCAGACCGAGGCTATGACCATGGGCGATCGTATCGTTGTCATGAAGGACGGCATCATCCAGCAGGTCGATACCCCGCAGAACCTGTACGATATGCCCTGCAATATGTTCGTTGCAGGCTTCATCGGCAGCCCCCAGATGAACTTCCTGGACGGCACCCTGATCAAGAAGGGTGACCTGTACGGTGTTGACCTGGGCGGCGACGTGATCCCCCTGCCCAAGGAGAAGACCGCCGACGGCAAGCTGGATTCCTACGTTGGCAAGAAGATCAAGATGGGCATCCGTCCCGAGGATATCGACGACGAGCCCGAGTTTATGGCAAAGCACACCGACTGCCAGCTGGATGCTCAGGTCGATGTTTCCGAAATGATGGGCGCTGAGATCTACCTGTACCTGGAGTACAAGGGCAACAAGATGACCGCTCGCGTTGCTCCCACCTCCAAGGCTCGCAACGGAGACACCGTCCGCGTTGCTTTCGATCCCCACAAGATCCACCTGTTCGACATCGAGACCGAGCTGACCATCCTGAACTAAGACTTAGCAAAGATCATTTTTGATCCTCCTATCATACGAAAGACCGCCGAAGGGAAACCTTCGGCGGTTTTTCGTTGCATAAAAGCAAGAAAGGCTGCGCACGACCTGCGCAGCCTTTCTTCGTCAAATCAGCCCATGTTCCACACAGTATTGATACACACCCTCGTTGGCAACATGACCGCAGTGGTCGGTGGCGACAGACTTGAGCTTTTCCGAGGCGTTTTCCATGGCAACGCCGGTACCTACGGCCTGTAACATCTCGATATCGTTATTGCCGTCGCCAAATGCAATGGCTTCAGATTTGTCCAAACCATAGTATTCCAGCATTTTGCGGATGCCGATGCCTTTGCCGCCGGTGGCCGGGATAATATCGACCGCACGATCCCACCATGCAGCAATTTTAGCACCCTGCACGTCCTTGAGGATGGCGGCATACTCGTCCTCGCGGCCACCCATCATAATTTGATACACGGTGCCCTTTGCAACCTCGTCAAAGTCTGGCACAATGTTTGCCGCAGACTTGGCAATAGCAAAATAGTCTGCCAGATCTTTGTCGCAGCCATTGCAGGCTAAACGGCTGTTTGTGGCAAGACAGAGCGGTCGGGCAATGGCCGTGGCATTGCGGATGATCAAAGCCAGATCTGGCGCAGGAATGGGATTGCTGAAAATCGTCTCGCCGGTTTTGGTGTAGCAGTAAGAGCCGTTGTAGGTGAGAGTGGCGTCGAATGCTACACCATCAAAGTGCGGCACCACCATGGGAGAACGACCTGTTGCCAGACAAATACGGATGCCATTTGCCTGTAAGCGGCGCAGGACTTCCAGCGTGACAGGGGTGATCTGCTTTTTCTCCATGTCAATGAGGGTGCCGTCAATGTCAAAGAATGCGATTTTGATTTGGCTCATGGGAATGCTCCTTTTCTTATAGTGTGGCGGTGGACAGAGGATTTTGTGCGCCCTGCCGTACAAGCTCGATGAATACGTTCATCTGGGGGGTCACCCATTTGTCCCGGTGGTAGAACAGCTGTCGGTGCATCATGACGGTGCAGTCCGGTACGTTCAGCCGTGCCAGCCGCCCCTCTGCCAGTGCGCTGCGCACGATGTACTCCGGCAAAAAGGAAAGCCCCATGCCCTGCTCCACCATCTGGCACAGCAGCGCGGCGCTGCCCAGTTCCAGATAGGGGTGGATGGCAAGGCCGTGCGCCGCCATGCACTGGTCCAGCGCGTCCCGGTAACTCATGCCCCGCTCGGTGAGCAGAAACTCCTGCCGGGGCAGAATGTCCAGCGGAAGTGCGCTTTCCTGCGCCAGCGGATGCTGCGGCGGCGCAATAAAGCACACCGGCTCCGGCACGTCTGCTGCCAGCACCAGCGCAGGCTGCAAAAGGGGCTGGTCCAGCGTATAGATAAGGTCTACCTGATTGGTGCTCAGCAATTGCAGCATCTCGTCCGAACTGGCGGTGTGCAGCACCAGCTCCACCTGCGGGCAGCGGGCATGATAGCGCTGCAGCAGCCCCGGCAAAAAGGTGCTGCATACGGAATCCGCCAGCGCGATGCGCAGGCTGCCCCGCACCTGCTGGGCGGGCTGCAAGGCGGCCTGTGCCTGCTGGGCAGTTTCCAGCAGGGTGCGGGCGTAGCCTAAAAAGGTCTGCCCGGCATCGGTCAGGCGCACCGTTTTACCCACGCGGTCAAACAGCGGGGTGCCCAGTTCGGCCTCCAACTGTGCGATTTGGGAGGACACCGCCGACTGCGAGTAGCCCAGCTGCCGCGCGGTGCGGGAAAAGCTGTGCAGCTCGGCGATGTGCAAAAAGGTATTGACAGTCCGCAGTTCCATGAACGGCTCCTTTTACAACAGGGTGATGTCCCGCACGGTGAGCTGAGCACCGTCCACGGTAAAATGCACCTCCAGCCCGGCAAACTCCATGCCGTATACCCGCTGCGGGTCGTGCTGGTAGGAGGGGCGGGGGTCGCTGGCAAGCACGCCCTGCAGGGCGGCGCGGTCGGCCTCCGGCACGGTCTGCCACAGCGCCTCCGGGCAGGAGACCTCCAGATGATGGGTGCGGGTCTGCCCGGTAAAGCCCTCGGCGGCGTCCGGGTGGCAGTCTGCGTAGGGAATGTAGGGCTTGATATCGTAGATGGGGGTGCCGTCCATCAGGTCGGCACCGCGCACGATGAGCACCGGCCCCACGTCCGGGCGCTGCTCAATGGCCTCCAGCTTTACGCTGGAAAGCCCCAACGGATTCGGCCGGAAGGGTGACCGGGTGGCGAACACACCCACTCGGGTGTTGCCGCCAAGGCGCGGCGGGCGCACGGTGGGGGACCAGCTTTCCCGCACGGCGCCGGAAAACTGCCACATCAGCCAGATGTGGCTGAAATCCTCCAGCCCGCGCAGGGCGTCGGGGTTGCGGTATTCCGGGGTAAAAACGATCTCGCCCCGCAGCTCTTCCACCAGCCCGCTTTGGCGCGGGATGCCGAACTTGGTGGGAAAGGCGGTATGGATATGGGCAATGACCTTCAGGGTCATGGCTTCGGGTGCCTGCTGCATGATGAACTCCTTGCTCAATAGATCTTTTCAATGGGGCAGTCGGCAGGGATGCCGTACCGGCTGCGGAAGGCCTGCAATTCCTGCGGGCTGCGGATCAGCTGCACCTCGGTAAAATGACCGGTGTGCAGATCCTGAAACCCGGCCACCTGCTCCCCGGTGCAGATGCTGCACCGCAGCACCGGCTTCTGGGCGGTGGGGTCGTAGGAGGATGCTTTCTTTTTGCCGAACACGGGCTGCTCCTTTCTCTCCTTATCTTATAGGCCGCGGCAAAGCCCCACGGCTTTGCCCTCGATGTGCAGCTCCGAAAGCTGCTCTCCGGCGTAGAACATGGGCGGACAGACGGCGGCGTTATCGGCCAGCAGCATCACGGCGTCGCCCTGCCGGTGGAAGTGCTTGAGGGTGGCTTCCTCGCCCACCCGCACGGCGGCGATCTCGCCCTGCTCCACCTCGGGCTGACAGCGGATGCAGACGATGTCCCCGTTGCATATTGTGGGAGACATACTGTCGCCGTGGCAGGTCAGGGCAAAATCCGCGTGCCACGCGGCGGGCACTCCGATATAGCACTCGATGTTCTGCTCGGCGGTGATGGGCGTGCCGCAGGCGATGGAGCCGATCAGCGGCACCTGCACCATGGCAGGCAGCGGCTCAAAGCCCGGGGGACAGGCGCAGGGCGCGTCCAGCCCCAGCAGGGCGGCGGGGGTGGTCTCCAGCGCCTGCGCCAGCTCCTCTACCTTGGACTGGGGCAGGTCGTTGATGCCTTTTTCCAGCTTGGTGATGGAGGAACGGGAGCGATAGCCCATGCGCCGGGCAAGCTCCTCCTGCGAAAGGCCCAGCTGCTCCCGGCGCAGACGGACACGGGTAGACAGATCAGACATGGCGGTTCTCCTGAAAACTATGGGTTGTGGTATGTGATATGGCGTTCTGCTTTGAGTATAGCAGAAAATTTCCTGAAAATCAACAATTACGGCGCGTTTTGGAAATAATAGGTTGACAGACAATCAACAACGGAGTATAATACAACCAATGATTGTTGCAAACGCAGTGAACTACAAAAAAGGAGCGAAGCCATGGCAAATACGAATCTGATCTACACCTACATTCAGGACAGCGGCTACAAGCTGCAATATGTGGCCAGTGTGCTGCACATCAGCAGCAACACCCTGCGGCACAAGCTGCTGGGCGAGACCCAGTTCAAGCTGGACGAGGCCGAGCGGCTTTCCACCATGCTGGGGCTGACGATGGCCGAGCGGGACGCCTGCTTTTTCGATGCCGAGAACCGGTTCTCGCGCAGTGCGGCGCTGGAGCTGCCCAAAAGGGGGAAGCGCCAGTGACACCGGAGCAGCGCGATGTGACCCGGAACGCCCTGCGCAAGTACGGCGAGCGGCACTGGGCGCGCACGCCGGAAAACCGCCGCTGGCAAAGCGCCATTGATGAGGGCATCGACTACTATCAGGTGCACGACCCCATGCGGGCAGACCTGCTGCGGATGCGCTTTTTTGAGCAGCGCCCGGAGGACGAAATTTTAGAGCAGCTGCACATCGGCCGCACTACCTACCAGAAGGCGTTGCAGGATCTCTTGAGCACCATCGCCGTCTACGCCGCCCAGCGCGGCGCGTTCTGAACAAATAGCCGTGAAAAGTGCCCCAGAAACGCCCATGGGCGTTTCTGGGGCGCAACCATAAAACAGGGCTGCTGCACCGTGTTTCGTGCAGCAGCCCTGTTTGGGTTATTTCTTCTTAGTGTTTGGGTCCTCGCAATGGCTGTGGCAGGAGGCGCAATTGCCGTTGCAGCCCTCACCCTTCCAGCCGCCCTGTCTGGAGATCCAGACCACAGCCAGCGCAAACAGCACAGCCAATATTACCAGCGTGATGATTCCGCGAAGTGTCATATTCATCCCTCGATTTCTCTCGTACAGCTTTCTGCCCTCAAGTATACACGATTTGCAGGCAAAGAGCAACAGCCTGCCGCACATTTTTTGTGCAGGTGCAGCCGGTGCGGCTGCCCTGCGGGAATGTTGCACGCCCGGAGCCCGGCAGGGCGTTTTTGCTGGGAAGGAAAGTGTTTCGAAAAAAGTAAAAGTTTTTTAAATTAGGGCTTGCATTTCGGCAAAGGCCGTGCTATAATAATCACGTTCCAGTTCGGAGCACACAACACAAGCGAATATGGAGGATTAGCTCAGCTGGTTAGAGCACCTGCATCACACGCAGGGGGTCTGGGGTTCGAGTCCCTAATTCTCCACCAAACGTAAGGCCGTTTACCTGAAAAGGTAAGCGGCTTTTTCTTGTATCTACGTGCTTTTTGATACGCAAAAGTGAAACGGATTCACTTTTGCATATTGATAATGAAACGTGTGGGAGGCCCCCTTTTCAGTCGTTTGTAGCAAGTTTGTAGCAGATCTGTAGCAAAATTCGGGGAGTAACGGCAAAATGACCTCAGAAACCCGATTTTTGCAGATTTTTGGGTATAAAATTTTATCCTTGAATTTTGTGCAGAATGACGGTGGTGCTTTTCATTCGGATTCTGATGCCGTATAATAAAGAAAAAGATCATGGATGAAAGGAGAAATCGCTGTGCGCTACAC
>CAKTAT010000100.1:0-5684 GCA_934532365.1 uncultured Faecalibacterium sp.
GCCCGCGCCATCATCAGCCGGTATGCACCGGCAGAAGGGTGAGAAAATTTTGATGTACGATCGTGAAAACGATAACCGAAATAACGAAGGCCGACAGGTACAGCAGGAGCTGGAGGACCAGCTGCGCGCCTTTGGCGACACCATGACCGATGCCTTTGCCCACGGCTTTGAGGGCAGGGGTATGGATATCGGCGACCGCGCCTTTGATGTGGGCAAGGCTGCCGTCCATGCAGCCAACTACGGCATCGGAGAGGCCGCAAAGGCCTTCCGGCAGGGGCGCAGAGGTTATCCCTACGGGGATGCAAAGCAGTCTTTCCGCGAAGGTGCTGCCGACCCCACCGGTATGCCCGACTGGTTCCGGCAGATCTTTGCAAAGCCAGAGCCTACCCCGGTGGAAAGTATCCGTATCAGCGCAAAAAAACGATATAGCGCAGGCCGCACCCTGCTGGCTGTGGGCATCACCTTTGCGGTGATCTTCGGGCTGGGCGGCATTGGCTGCATCGTGGCAGCGGAAACCGTGATGCCCGGACTCATGCTCGGAGATACGATTGTCACGGCCATGGAAGGCGGCCTGACCTATACTTTTACCACAGGCACATCCATGGCCGTGACGGCACTGGAGATCACGGGCAATGTGTTGACCCTTGTCGCCTGCGGTTTTGGCGCGATGATCGCCGCTGGTGCCTCCCGGCTGTCGGCCTCCAAAAAGCTGGGGACGTTGGCAGATGCAGCCGAAAAGCTGAACACGCAAAAGGGTCTCTCGGTAGAGATGCTGGCAGACCTGACCCACCAGACCAAGAAAAAAGCACTGAAAAAGCTGCGCAGCTACATCCATAAGGGCTGGCTGAACGCATGGCTGGACGATGAGACCGAGACACTCTACCTGACGGCAGAGGACTACCGCGCCGCCAAGGAGAAAGCCGCCGCTGTCGCCGCGCAGCCGCAGCCGGAAAAGGCAGAAACCGGCGAGGCTCCGCTCAATCTGGACACCGCCCGCCGCTTTGCTGCCGTGCTGGAAAAAGAGCAGCAGCTCATGCAGGATGCACAGGCGCGGGAAGAGCTGGCGGCGATGCACAAGACCACTACCGCCATCTGCGACTGGCTGGAGGCACACCCGGAAAGCCAGCCCAAGACCCGCCGCTTTGCGGAGTATTATATCCCCACCACCCTCAAGCTGCTGCACACCTATAACGATGTGCAGGGGCAGCAGGGCGAAAATGCCGAGACGATCCGCCGGGATATCGCGGGCATCTTGCATACCTTGAACCAGGCGTATGAGAACCTGTACAACAATCTGCTTTCGGACGTAGCCATGGATATTTCTTCCGAAATCGCCGCTTTGCAGGGAATGCTGGCCAACGACGGCCTGACCGGGAGGGAATTTGAATGACCTACCGTGCTTGGGAACAAAAACCGCTGGACCGCGCCGCTGTGCGGGAGCTGACCGCCGCCATTGCCGAGCAGGCAGCGGCACAGCTGGAGGAGCAGGCCATGGACGAAGCGCCGTGGTCAGACGAAAAATATAAGGCCGTGCTGGCGGCCCAGCAGAAGGAAAACGCCCTGCTGGCGGGCATTCTTACCGCCCGGGGCATCACCGACCCTGCCGAGGCGCTGACCTTACTGGCAGGGGAGGAGGAGCTTTCCGACCCCGCCCTGCTGATGGACATGGACGCCGCCTGTCAGCGCATCTGGCAGGCCATCGACAACGGCGAGACCATTGCCGTGTTCGGCGATTACGATGTGGACGGTGTGACCGCCACCGCCCTGCTGTACCAGCACCTCAAGGGCATGGGCGCAACTGTAAAGTGTATGCTGCCCAGCCGCGAGGGGGACGGCTACGGCCTGTCCAAAAACGCCATCCAGTCCATGCACAACAAGGGCTGCACCCTCATCGTGACGGTGGATAACGGCATCTCTGCCGTGGAGGAAGCCGAGTTTGCGGCTTCGCTGGGTATGGACCTGATCATTACCGACCACCATCTGCCGCCGGAGACCCTGCCCAAGGCCGTGGCCGTGGTGGACCCCCGCCGGGAGGACGACCACAGTCCCTTCAAGGGTCTGTGCGGCGCGGGCGTGGCCTTCAAGCTCTGCGCCGCGCTGGACGGCTGCCCGCCGGAGGAAATGCTGGATTACTGCGGCGACCTTGCCGCCGTGGGCACGGTGGCGGACGTGATGCCGCTGGTAGGGGAGAACCGCACCCTTGTCAAAGCCGGTCTGCTGCAGCTGCAGCAGACCGACCGCCCCGGCTTTGGGGCGCTTTTAGAGGAAGTCGGCCTTGCGGGCAAGCCCATCACCGCCGAGAACATCAGCTACGCCATCGCGCCCCGCATCAACGCGGCAGGCCGCATGGATAACGCCGTTACCGCTTTGCAGCTGGTGCTCTGCGAGGACCCGGACAGGGCCGAGGAACTGGCGCACAAGCTGAACGAGATCAACGCCCACCGGCAGGAGACCGAGCAGCAGATCTTCAAAGCTGCCGAAGAGCTGCTGGAACAGCAGCCCGAGCGGCTGGATGACCGCATCATGCTGCTGTGGGGACGGGACTGGCACCCCGGCGTCATCGGCATCGTGGCGTCCCGGCTGGTGGAACGCACCGGACGCCCGGTCATCGTGGTCACCATCGACGAGCACGGCGAGGGCAAGGGCAGCGGGCGCAGCGTGCAGGGCTTTAACCTGCACGCCTGCATCGGCTCCTGCGCCGACCTTCTGGTGCGCTACGGCGGCCACGCCATGGCAGCAGGCCTTTCCATCCGGGAGGAAAATCTGCCCCAGCTGCGCCGCCGCCTGAACGAGTGGGCCGCCCGGGAGTGTCCGGTGCTGCACACCCCGCCGCTAACCTGTGACGTGACCATCCATCTGGATCGCATCACCGTAGAAAGCGTGCGGCATCTGGAGCAGCTGGCACCCTACGGAGCCGAGAACCCCACCCCGGTGTTCCTGCTGCAAAGTGCCGTGGTGGACGGCGTATACCCGGTATCGGAGGGGCGGCACAGCCGCCTGCGGCTGCGGCAGGGCAATAGCTGCCTGTACGCCGTCTGGTTCGGGATGCCCGCCGAGCAGCTGCCCTATGCGCTGGGCGATGTGGTGGACGCAGCGCTGAACCTTTCGGTCTACGAGTCCGCCCGGGGCGCGCAGCTTTCCGGCCGCATCATCGACCTGCACCCGGCAGGGCTGGGCGCAGAACTGGCGCGGCAGGCTGCACTGGTGCAGGCGCTGCGCCGGGGCACCCCCCTGACCGAAGAACAAAAGAAACAGATCGCCCCCGCCCGCACGGATATCATTGCCGTGTACCGGGAATTGCAGTCCCGCCGCTGGCACGCCGAGGATCTGCAGCCCCTGTGCGCAAAGCTGGGCGAGGAGCAGACCGGCAAAACGCTGGTGGCAGTTACCGCCTTAGAGCAGGTGGGGCTGATCACCGCAGCGGAAAAAGGCGGGGCAAAGTTCTGGGAGCTGGTGCCGACAGCAGGCAAAAAGAACCTTGCCGATGCCCCCATCCTGAAATGTCTGGAGGAAGTATAAATGCCTGAGGGAAAGAAAAATACTGCCCCGGTCCCGTCTCCGGTACGGGACGAGGACGGCTACTCTGCCAAGACCCATCTGCACCAGCCGGTGCAGGAGACCGCCACCGTAGCCGCTACGGCACTGCTGGCAGACGCACCGGAGGGGGCGCTGCCCTCTGAGGTGCGCCCGGAGATCGTAACGTGGGAAAAGCTGTGCGAGGCCATTCAGGCCAGCGGCAAGGCCTACAATATGGAGATGATCCAAAAAGCCTACGAGCTGGCAAATAACGCCCATAACGGCGTGTGCCGCCGCAGCGGCGAGCCCTATATCTGCCACCCGCTGGCAGTTGCCCGGCTGGTGCTGGATCTGGGCATGGACTCCGAGAGCATCGCAGCCGCCCTGCTGCATGACGTAGTGGAGGATACCCCCGCCACGCTGGACGACCTGAAAGCCGCCTTTGGCGAGGAAGTGGCGCTGCTGGTGGACGGCGTGACCAAGCTGACCAAGATCCAGTTCTCCAATATTGAGGAACTGCAGGCCGAGAACCTGCGCAAGATGCTGCTGGCTATGAGCCGGGACGTGCGCGTGATGATCATCAAGCTGTGCGACCGGCTGCACAATATGCGCACCGGCGACGCTTGGCCGGAGCAGAAGCGCCGCGACAAGGCACGCGAGACCATGGAGGTGTACGCCCCCATCGCCAACCGCCTTGGCATTTTGAACGTCAAGGAGGAACTGGAGGATCGCAGCCTGCATTATCTGGACCCTGTGGGCTATTCCGAAATCAGCCGGATGCTCAGCGAGCGCTCCGGCGAGGAGTTCCTTATCAAGGTTTCCGGCGTCATCGAGCGCCGTCTGGTGGAAAGCGGCATCGAGGGTGCCACCATCAAGCGCCGGGTCAAGAGCATCTACGGCATCTACCGCAAGACCATCATGCAGAACAAGTCCTTCGACGAGATCTACGATATCTACGCGGTCCGGGTGATTCTGGATTCTCTGGCAGAGTGTTACAGCACCCTCGGCCTCATCCACGATATGTACCACCCGCTGCCCAACCGCTTTAAGGACTATATCTCCACCCCCAAGCCCAACGGCTACCAGAGCCTGCACACCACCGTCATCGGGCACGAGGGCATCCCCTTTGAGGTGCAGATCCGCACCCGCAAAATGGACGAGCAGGCCGAGTACGGCGTTGCCGCCCACTGGAAGTACAAGGAAGGCCGCGAAGGCCACGATAAGCTGGACGACCGTCTGGCATGGGTCAGCCAGCTGCTGGAAAACCAGCGCCTGAGCGAGGATTCCGGCAACCTGCTCCACGACCTGAAGAGCGACCTTTTGCCGGAAGAAGTGTTCGCCTTTACCCCCAAGGGCGATGTCATCAACCTGCCCACCGGCGCTACCTGCATCGATTTTGCCTACGCCATCCATTCGGCGGTGGGCAACCGCATGGTGGGCTGCAAGGTGAACAACCGCATGGTGCCCATCGACCATGTGGTAGCTACCGGCGAGATCATTGAGGTACTGCTGGGCCCGGCAGATAAGGGCCCCAGCCGCGACTGGCTCAAGATCGTGCGCACCAGCGAAGCCAAGAGCAAGATCCGCAACTGGTTCAAGAAGATGCGCCGGGAAGAGAATATCCAGCAGGGACGGGACGCTTTGTCCAAGGAGCTGCGCCGGGAGATGATCATCATCCCGGACGACCAGTTGGATGCCTTTATCGACGGCTGCTCCCGCCGGATGCGCCAGAACAACGCCGAGGAGCTGTACGCCGCCATCGGCTACGGCGGCATGACCATTGCCAACTGCCTGCCCAAGCTCAAGGAAGAGTGGCAGAAGCTCAAGGCTGCCGAGGCCGAGGAGAATAAATCGGTGGAGGATCTGCCCAAGGTAGACCTGAGCCGCGTACACGCCACCGACGGCGTGGTGGTGGAGGGCTTTGATAACACCCCCATCAAGTTTGCCAAGTGCTGCAGCCCGCTGCCCGGCGACCCCATCGTGGGCTTTATCACCCGCGGCTTCGGCGTTTCCATCCACAAGCAGACCTGCGCCAACGCCGTTGCCAGCATGAAGGACCCCTCCAACGCTCCCCGCTGGGTCAAGGCCTACTGGGCAGACAGCGTGAAGGACAGCTACAAGGCCGGGCTGGAGATCATTGCCCTGAACCGCAACGAGCTGCTGCAGGA
>CAKTAT010000101.1:0-5609 GCA_934532365.1 uncultured Faecalibacterium sp.
TATAGCTCAGTTGGTAGAGCGCATCCTTGGTAAGGATGAGGTCTCCAGTTCGAATCTGGATAGCAGCTCCAAAGGCAAGCACCTCGAAGTCTTAGGACTTCGGGGTGTTTTTTTGCGCTTTTTTTCAGGGCAGGGGGGTGTTGCATCCTACTGCTTGTGAAAACCGCCCAAAATAGACCGACTTTTTCTTCCGGTACGTCAATTGAAGCTGCCTTCAAATTGTTATATAATTAACATAATGATGAAATATGGCACAGCGCTGCGTGTGCCGTGATAATTTTGGAGGTTTTGTATTATGGCTCGTTTTACTTTGCCCCGTGATCTGTACCATGGCAAGGGCGCTCTGGAAGCGCTGAAGTCCTTCACCGGCAAAAAGGCAATGATCTGCGTCGGTGGCGGCTCCATGAAGCGCTTCGGCTTCCTGGATCGTGCTGTGGAGTACCTGAAGGAAGCCGGCATGGAAGTGGAACTGTTCGAGGGCATCGAACCCGATCCTTCCGTGGAGACCGTCATGCGCGGTGCCGAGGCCATGCTGAAGTTTGAGCCCGACTGGATCATCGCCATGGGCGGCGGCTCTCCCATCGATGCTGCCAAGGCCATGTGGATCAAGTACGAGTACCCCGAGATCACCTTTGAGGAGATGTGCAAGGTGTTCGGCATCCCGCCGCTGCGCCGCAAGGCACACTTCTGCGCCATTTCCTCCACCTCCGGTACCGCTACCGAGGTGACCGCTTTCTCCATCATCACCGACTACCAGAAGGGCATCAAGTATCCCATCGCGGACTTTGAGATCACCCCGGACGTGGCCATCGTGGACCCCGATCTGGCGGAGACCATGCCCAAAAAGCTGGTTGCCCACACCGGTATGGACGCCATGACCCATGCCGTGGAGGCTTACGTTTCCACCGCACACTGCGACTACACCGACCCGCTGGCCATCTTTGCTATCCGCATGATCCAGGGTGATCTGGTGGACAGCTATAACGGCGATATGTCCAAGCGTGACTCCATGCACAACGCACAGTGCCTTGCCGGTATGGCCTTCTCCAACGCACTGCTGGGCATCGTGCACTCCATGGCACACAAGACCGGCGCTGCCTTTGCAGACTACGGCGCACACATCATCCACGGTGCTGCCAACGCCATGTACCTGCCCAAGGTCATCGCCTTCAACGCCAAGGACCCCGAGGCCAAGAAGCGCTACGGCGTCATCGCGGACGAGATGAAGCTGGGCGGCGCAAACGATGACGAAAAGGTCAAGCTGCTTATCGAGTACCTGCGCGGCATGAACGACGCGCTGAACATCCCCCACTGCATCCAGCACTACGGCCCGGACTCCTACCCCACCGAGCAGGGCTTTGTGCCGGAGAATGTGTTCCTGGAGCGTCTGCCCGAGATCGCCAAGAACGCCATCGCCGACGCCTGCACCGGCTCTAACCCCCGCCAGCCCAGTCAGGAGGAGATGGAGAAGCTGCTCAAGTGCTGCTACTACGATACTGAGGTGGATTTCTGATCCGTCCTTCCCTTATTACACCTCTTTTCTTATGGACAAAAGCCCCGCAGAGCATACCGCCCTGCGGGGCTTTTGCCGTTTATGTGGGACAATTTAAAATGCCCGCCGCGTGCGCTTTGGGCATATTCAGCGGAAAAATTATTTTTAATAGAGCAATACCGGAGCGTCTGCGGACGCTCCGGCATTGCATTTTCACGGGATTGAGACCCCACCTGTGAAAAAGGGGTTCAGAAACGCCCGCAGGCGTTTCTGAACCCCAAATTCTAAACTATAATTCCTTGAATTATGGCCAGAGCAACGCGGAGGCCATTCAAAATAGTCCTCCCGCAGCGGCAGGCGTTACAGCTTGCTCAGCTGGGGACCCTGTGCGGTGTCCTTGACAGCCCAGCCCAGCTCGGTCAGCTGTGCACGGATGGCGTCGGCGGTGGCCCAGTCCTTGGCCTTCTTGGCGGCAGCGCGCTTTTCCACCAGTTCGGTCACCTCGGCGGGCACCTCGTCCTTCTTGCGGTTGTACAGCAGACCCAGCACACCGGTGATCTCGTCAAAGGCGGCGGCAGCGGTCTCCAGTGCAGCCTTGCTGGAAGCAGCAGACAGGGTGTTGATCTCCTTGACCAGATCGAACACGGCAGCCAGTGCATCCGGGGTGTTCAGGTCATCGTCCATGGCAGTGCAGAACTTGGTGCGTGCCTCGGCGGCCTTTTCCTTCAAAGTCTCGTCAGTGCCGAAGTCGGTCTTGCTCAGGGCGAAGTCCAGATTCTCGCGGCAGGTGTACAGGCGCTCCAGACTGTTCTTGCAGCTCTCGATGAGGTCCACAGTGTAGTTCAGGGGCATCCGGTAGCCGGCGGTCAGCATGAAGTAGCGGATGGGCTCGTAGCCGTAGAGGTTGGCCACATCCCGCACGGTAAAGAAGTTGTGCAGGCTCTTGGACATTTTCTGGTTGTCCACGTTGATGAAGCCGTTGTGCATCCAGTAGCGGGCAAACTCGCAGCCGTTGGCGCACTCGCTCTGGGCGATCTCGTTCTCGTGGTGGGGGAAGATCAGATCCTGACCGCCGCAGTGCAGGTCGATGGTCTTGCCCAGATGGGTGCGGCTCATGGCGCTGCACTCGATGTGCCAGCCCGGGCGGCCCATGCCGTAGGGGCTTTCCCATGCGGGTTCACCGGGCTTTGCTGCCTTCCAGACGGCAAAGTCGGCGGGATCTTCCTTCAGATCGTCCTCCATGCGGCTGCGCAGCTCGCGGTTGCCGCTCTCCAGATCGTCCAGATTCAGGTGGCTCAGCTTGCCGTAGCCGGGGTCGCTCTTCACCCGGAAGTACACATCGCCGTTCTTGGCAACGTAGGCGTGGCCGGAGTCGATCAGATCCTTGACGATATCCAAGATCTGGGGGATATGCTCGGTAGCGCGGGGCTGCACGGTGGGCTTTTCGCAGTTCAGACCGGCGGCATCCTTCAGGTACTCGGCTTCAAAGCGCTGTGCCACCTCCTTCATGGAGGTGCCCTCTTCCTGTCCCTTCTTGATGAGCTTATCGTCGATATCGGTGATGTTGGAAACATAGATCACCTTGTTGCCCCGGTATTCCAGATAGCGGCGCAGGGTGTCGAACACGATCAGCGGGCGTGCGTTGCCGATGTGGATATAGTTGTACACGGTGGGGCCGCAGACGTAGATGCGGTACTCGCCGGGCACCTGCGGCACAAATTCTTCCTTCTGTCGGGTCAGGGTGTTGAAGATCTGCATGGTCAATTCTCCTTTTTGTTCCAAACAGAAGCCGCAAAACAAAACGCCCCCGGAGCGGTGCACAAGGCACAGCTCCGAAGGCGGTTTTAAAATCAAAATCGCGGTTCCACTTCTGTTTGTCGCTCAAAGCCGGTAACGGCGGCGCACCGCACGGCGATACTTCCCCACGGGGTTCCCGCCGCGTGCTGTCCGGGCGCACTTTGCGCAGCGGTCTGCAAACAGGCTTCCAGCCAGTGGCCTGTTCTCTCTGCGCAGACGGTGTGCGGCGCTACTCTGCCCGGATAAACGCATTTATCCTTTTACCCCTTTATTATAGCGGTGCCGCACAGGGAAGTCAAGGAGGAACGAAGAACGATTCAGAATGCCCGCCGCGTTGCTTTGGGCATCTGCAGCGGAAGAATTATTCTGAATTTCGGGCTATCGGAACGCCTGCGGGCGTTCCGATAGCCCATTTTCACCCGTAAAAAAGCCTCCGGAGCGTCCGCAGACGCTCCGGAGGCCGAAATCATAGATCTTCTTTCCGCTGAAATTGCGCAGAGCGAAGCGGAGCGCAATCAAAACGGTGGTGCTTTACCCGGGATACCGGCTCACTTCCAGCAGTTCTTCTGCCCGCTTTACCTGCTCTGCGGTGGGCGGTACAGCGTCCGGCAGGGGGTAGGGGATGCCCAGCTTCTGCCACTTGAACAGCCCTAAGGTGTGGTAGGGAAGCACCTCCACCCGCTGCACCGTTTTCAGGCTGCGGATGAAGTCTGCTGTTTTGCGCAGACCTTCTTCGTCATCGGTCAGCCCGGGCACAAGGACGTGCCGTACCCACAGCGGGATGCCGAGGTCGGAGATGTGCCGCGCCATGGCAAGGATGTTGGCGTTGTCTTTGCCGGTGAGCTGCCGGTGGCGCTCCGGGTCGATCTCCTTGAGGTCTAAAATCACCAGACTGGTGTTAGCCATCAGGCGGTCGAACGCCGCCAGATACGCCGGGTCATCCGGGCGGAAGGGCTGCCCGGCGGTGTCCAGCGCCGTGTGCACGCCCTTGGCACGCGCCAGCGTGAAGAACTCAGTCAGGAAGTCCATCTGCCGCAGCGGCTCGCCGCCGCTGACCGTGATGCCGCCCTTTTTGCCCCAGTAGTTGCGGTAGCGGTATACCCGCTGGAACAGCGCTTCCGCCGTCCACGCCTCGCCGCCCTCTGCCCATGTTTCGGGGTTGTGGCAGTACTTGCACCGCAGGGCACACCCCTGCAGAAATACCACAAAGCGCACGCCGGGGCCGTCCACCGAGCCGAAGGATTCCAGCGAGTGGACGTACCCGAGGGTCTTACAGGACGCCATGGCAGGTGCGTGCCAGCACGTCCAGCTGCTGCTCGCGGGTCAGGTCGATGAACTTGACGGCGTAACCGGAAACGCGGATGGTAAAGTTGGCGTACTCTTCCTTCTCGGGGTGCTCCATGGCGTCCAGCAGCTTCTCCTTGCCAAAGACGTTCACGTTCAGGTGGTGTGCGCCCTGATCGAAGTAGCCGTCCAGCACCTGCACCAGATTCTCCACGCGCTCGCCCTCGCTGTGACCCAGTGCCTCGGGGTTGATGGTCTGGGTGTTGGAGATGCCGTCCAGCGCCCAGTGGTAGGGCAGCTTTGCCACGGAATTCAGCGAGGCCAGCAGGCCGTTCTGCTCTGCGCCGTAGCTGGGGGTAGCGCCGGGTGCAAACGGAGTGAAGGCGGCGCGGCCGTCCGGCAGAGCGCCGGTGTACTTGCCGTACACCACGTTGGAGGTGATGGTCAGGATGGAGGTGGTAGCCTCGGAGTTGCGGTAGGTGTGGCGCTTCTTGATCATCTCCAGGAAGGTGCGCAGCAGCCAAACGCCGATCTCATCGGCACGGTCGTCATCGTTGCCGTATTTGGGGAAGTCGCCCTCCACCTCATAGCCGGTGGCCAGGCCGGTCTCGTCGCGCACGACCTTGACCTTGGCGTACTTGATGGCGCTCAGGGAGTCGATGACGTGGGAGAAGCCTGCAATGCCGGTGGCAAAGGTGCGGCGCACATCGGTGTCGATGAGTGCCATCTCGGCTTCCTCATAGTAGTACTTGTCGTGCATATACTGGATGAGGTTCAGCACGTTGACGTACAGCCCTGCCAGCCAGTCCAGCATCTGCACATACTTGGGCAGCACCTCGTCATAGGTCAGGTACTCGCTGGTGATGGGGGCGTAGTTGGGGCCGCACTGCTCGTGGCTCTTCTCGTCCACGCCGCCGTTGATGGCGTACAGCAGGCACTTGGCGAGGTTGGCGCGTGCGCCGAAGAACTGCATCTCCTTGCCGGTCTGGGTGGCAGACACGCAGCAGCAGATGGAGTAATCATCGCCCCAGACGGG
>CAKTAT010000102.1:0-5536 GCA_934532365.1 uncultured Faecalibacterium sp.
TACCGCCCACGCAGCGCAGCGATGATTTTGTCGGATGAAGTAAGCGGCAAAATAGATCGGGTGTGTTGCGGGGCGGTTGATCTTTTAGGGATGATCCACGGCGAGGCTGTGTTCAAAATGAACACGACCACATCTTGTGGATGGTTTCAAACCAATCCACAAGAACGGTGGGATTTAGAAGAAAAATACCACAGTATGTAGAGTGCGTCAAGAGGGTTTTGAGAGATTTATGCCAGTAAAGTGGAGAGAGTAGGACTTATTTTATCGTGCAATCCCTGCCTTACGCCTGATTGATCTGGCCCAGGATGCCGTTCAGCTGCTCCTCGGTCAGAACGTGGAAATCGATCAGCGTGTTCAGCTGGATTCCCATCATCATGGACAGCGAGGAAGCGTCATCGTCCTTTTTCCCGGTCGCGCCGCCTGCGGCGGAGGCCATGCGCTGCAGGATCGGCCCGATGATCGCAGCACCGACCGGGTGGGTCATGACCTGCTTCAGGGTGGAGGCTGCGGTAAAGTGTACCGGCAGCGGCTGCGCTGCCTGCCATTCCAGCAAGCCGGTCAGGCGCAGATCCCGGCTGGATGCGCCAACGCAGATCTGGTAAGTGCCGCTTTCTGCATAGAAATCATGCAGTTCCGGCTCATAATAGGCAAGGCTGCGCTTGTCCAGTGTGAACTGCACCTCCTTGCTCTCACCGGGCTGCAGGGACACCTTGGCAAAACCTTTCAGTTCCCGGACCGGACGGTGACGCTCACCCTTGGGCGGTGCTACATAGAGCTGCACCGTTTCCTTGCCGGCGACTGCGCCGGTATTTTTTACCGTGACGGTGACCTGTACGTCCTCGCCCTCGCGGACAGTGCGGCGGCTCAGCCGGAGATCGCTGTATGCAAAGGTCGTGTAGGAAAGGCCATGACCGAAGGGGAACAGAACATCTGCTTCCTTCGTGTCGTAGTAGCGGTAGCCGACAAATACGCCCTCAGAGTAAACGCTGGTCTCCCGCTCGCCGGGGAAGGAAAGATAAGCCGGGGTGTCGCTCAGCTTCCGGGGGAAGGTCTCTGCCAGCTTGCCGCTGGGGTTGACAGCGCCGTACAACAGATTCACGGCGGCTTCTCCGGCACCGTCACCGGCAAGGTACAGCTCCAGAACAGCCGGGACATCGTTGAGCCACGGCATTTCGATGGCAGAACCGTTGTGCAGGACGACCACGGTATTCGGCTGTACCGCAGCGACTGCGGCGATGAGGTGGTTCTGATTTTCCGGCATGGCAAGGGTGGTGCGGTCGTAGCCTTCGCTCTCGTACCGCTCCGGGAGTCCGGCAAAGATCACGGCGACCTCTGCGTCTGCAGCAGCAGCCACGGCGGCCTGTTCCAGCGCAGGATCAACGGTATCCTCATCGGTGCGGTAGCCCTGTGCATAGGCTACACCGGGGGCGTGCTCCAGCGCACAGCTGACCTTCGCACTGTTGACATGGCTGCTGCCGCCGCCCTGATACCGGGGGTGCTGCGCAAATTCGCCAAGGAACACCGCCTTGCAGCCCTTTGCCAGAGGAAGTACGCCCTTTTCGTTCTTCAGCAGAACCGCAGAGTTCTCTGCAACAGAAACTGCCATCCGGTAGTCTGCGTCCCGGTCGAATACGGCACCGGCATTCTCGGCTTTGGTCACGGAATCCACGAACCGCAGCAGGTTGCGGACGGCAGCGTTCAACTCCTCCTCCGAGAGCGTTCCTGCCTTGATGGCAGAAAGGATCGAGTTTGTGCCGCGGCCGCTTCCGCCGGGCATTTCCAGATCCTGTCCGGCGGCGATGCCCTTGGCGCGGTCTTTTACTGCGCCCCAGTCGGTCACCACCATGCCCTCATAGCCCCAGCGTTTGCGCAGGATGTCGGTCAGCAGTTCCTTGTTCTCCGAGCAGTGGGTGCCGTTGAGCTTGTTGTAGGCGGCCATCACGCCCAGGGGCTTTGCCTTTTTGACCACCGTTTCAAAGGCGGGAAGATAGATCTCGTGCAGGGTGCGCTCGTCCATCACGCTGTCACTGACCATGCGGTCGGTCTCCTGATTGTTGGCGGCAAAATGCTTGATGCAGCTGCCCACACCATTGCTCTGGATGCCCTTGACCAGCGCCGCACCCATCTCACCGCTGAGATAGGGGTCTTCGCTGAAATACTCAAAGTTACGTCCGCACAGCGGGCTGCGCTTGATGTTCAGGCCGGGGCCCAGCAGCAGCGCCAGATTCTCGGCGCGGCACTCGTTGCCCAGCGTTTCGCCCAGCTTTTCTGCCAGAGCGGTGTCAAAGCTGGAAGCCACCGCCGCACTGGACGGGAAACAGACCGCAGGGATGCTTTCGTTGATGCCCAGATGGTCGCCCTGCTCGTCCTGTTTGCGCAGACCGCTGGGGCCGTCGCTCATCATCACGGCAGGCACACCGAGCCGCTCCACCGGCTGTGTATGCCAGAAATCCGAACCGGAGCAGAAGTCTGCTTTTTCCTCCAGTGTCATCTGTTGGAGGATCTTTTCAATGTCCATTCTGTAATGCCTTCCTTTCGTTTGAGGGCAGTCCACAGCCCTCTGATTTTCTTACCCAAAGTATAACAGGAAAACCGGAGACGGTACGGATGAAAAGTCGTGAAGCAGGATGAAATTTTTGGATTATGATAAACGACACGACTTTTTGACCGACAACACAAATTTTCGAACCCATACTCCGTGGGATTCCCTTTATAATAAGAGCAGAGATCAACCGGAAAAAGGAGATGTGGATGATGCAAGCAACAAATTTGAAAACAAACCATCTTTCTGCGCCCCTCGGCATGGATGCCGGGACGCTGTTTTTGTCTTGGCAGTGCGCCGGAGGCGTACGCCAGACTGCCTACGAAATGGAAGTGACCGCCGGAGCCGAAACGCTGTGGGCCAGCGGAAAGGTCTTGGGCAGTGTGATGCACACCGAAACGCCCACCGCTGTACCGCCCAAGACGCAGGGACAGTGGCGCATCCGCCTGTGGGATGAAAACGACCAGCCCGGCGCATGGAGCGAAGCTGAGTTTGAAACGGGTCTTGCGCAGTCGGATTGGCAGGGCGTGTGGGTCTGCCCGGAAACAGAAGAACTGGACATCGACTGCACCGATGCCATCAACGCCTTTGCAAAGCCCAACTGGGAGCAGAAGCAGGCGGCGCTGGAAGCCTCCGGCAAAGGGCAGGCGCAGCCTTATCAGCCCCACCGCCCGGCAAGTTATCTGCGCAAAACGTTCACCGCTCCGGCGGGAGAAAGCAAGCGGCTGTACATTACCGCTAAGGGACTGTATGCGGCATGGCTGAACGGCAAGCGGGTCGGCGACAGGGTGCTAGCCCCCGGCAGCTTTACCGCAGACAAGCACCTTGGGGCACAGACCTACGATGTGACCGCACTTGTCCGTGGCGGTGAAAACGAACTACTCATCGCATTGGGCGACGGCTGGTACCGCAGCACCTCCGGCGTGGATGGAGACCGTGACCTGTTCGGGCAAGAACTGGCTGTCCTGTTCCAGCTGGAAGTGGACGGCAAGGCGGTCTGCGTTTCGGATGACGACATGGAGGCAACCCAGTGCGGCCCGATTCGCCAAAATGATCTGCAGCAGGGCGAAGTGTACGATGCCCGGCTGGAAGGGGAGCTTTTCGGCTGGCATGGCGTCAAGACCGAGCCGAACACCCTGCCCATCACCGGTATGAACACCGTGCCCATCCGGGAGCAGGAGGCCTTTGCGGGCAGGCTGCTGCGCACTCCCAACGGCGAGACCGTGCTGGACTTTGGGCAGAATATGGCTGGCTATGTGGAGATGAAGCTGACCGCCCACGCCGGGCAGAAAATCAAGCTGCTGTGCGGCGAAGCACTGGACGAGAACGGCAACTTTACGCAGGAGAACTTTCAGGACCGCAACCGCCACAAGGAGGGCGGCACGGCACAGCTGCTGGAACTCGTTTGCAAAGAGGGCGAGAACCACTACAAGCCCAGCTTTACCATTATGGGCTTCCGGTACGCAAAGGTGGAAACGGACATCGACCTGACCGGGGCAGAGTTTACCGCCCACGCTGTCTATTCGGAGATGCCGGTCACCGGCAGCTTTGCGTGCTGCAATGCCGATGTGGACCGGCTGGTGCAAAACAGCGTGTGGAGCCAGAAGGGCAACTTCTGCGATATCCCCACCGACTGCCCCACCCGCGAGCGCGCCGGTTGGACGGGAGATATGGGAGTGTTCATTGAAACGGGCTTGACCCTGATGGATTGCTACCCGGTGGTGGAAAAATGGCTGGCAGAATGCCGCCTGAACCAGTACCCGGACGGACGCATGGCAAACATTGCGCCGCCCACCAGCCGCCCCGGCTACATGACCCCCATGCTCTGTATGTCGGCGGGCTGGGGCGATGCCGCCATTCTGGTGCCCTACGCCCTTTATAAGCGCACCGGCGACCGCAAGATCCTTGCAGATAACTACGAGATGATGCAAAAGTGGTATGCGTTCCTGCTGGGCCGTGCCCAGCAGACCACCGAGGAGCAGCAGACCGGTGCATACGCCAAGTACACGGTGCTGAACGGCTTGGACTACGGCGAGTGGTGCGAGCCGGGCATTACCCCCATGCAGGCCATGATGAACCCGCGCAAGAGCGTGGGTACGGCGTATCTGGCTTATTCCGGGCGGCTTCTGGCAGAAATTGCGCAGGCGCTGGGCAAGGCAGAGGACGCAGCGCAGTACCGCGACACGGCAGAAAAGGCGGTAAAGGCATACCGTGCCGCCTTTACGGACAACGGGAAAATTACTTCTGACCGCCAGTGCGAATATGTCCGCGCCATTGCCTTTGCGCTGCTGGGCGAGGAGGAGAGCCAAGCCGCTGCGGATACGCTGAACCGGATGGTGGTGGAAAACGGCTATCACCTGAACACCGGCTTCCTTTCCACGCCCTTCCTCTGTGAGGTGCTGGCAAGGTACGGCCATGCCGACACCGCTTACAAGCTGCTGTTACAGGACACCGCTCCCAGCTGGCTCTATGAGGTCAAGCAGGGCGCTACCACCGTCTGGGAGACATGGACGGGCATTGACGCAAACGGCCACCCCAGCGAATCCCTGAACCATTACTCCTACGGTGCCATCTGCGGGTGGCTGTTCGGTGGCGTGTGCGGCATCCATCTGGCAGGGGAGACCCTGACCATCGCCCCCACCCCGAACCCGGCTCTGGGATGGGCAAAAGCGGTGTACGATTCCCCGGTGGGGCGCATTGAAAGCGGCTGGCAGTATGCAGACGATGCTGTGACCTACACCATCACCGTGCCCTGCAATCTGACCGCAGAGGTTGCCCTCCCGGATGGCAGAAAGCTGACCTTGCAGCCGGGAACCCATATCCTGTAACGCAAAAATATTCCCCGCAAAACACAACGCCCCGCACCGGAAGGAGAAACCGGTGCGGGGCATTGCTTTTATGGGGGTAATGAAGAAGAAAAATGATGAGAAAATGGCAGATCAGAATTTTTGTGCAAGGTATTTTGCACTGAGCTGGAAACTCTTGATGGGGGAA
>CAKTAT010000103.1:0-5511 GCA_934532365.1 uncultured Faecalibacterium sp.
TCGCCGGGTGCAAGGATGGGGATGCCCGGGGGATAGCACATGACGAACTCGCTGCACACCATACCCTCGGTCTCCCGCAGGGGCAGGCTCTTTTTTGGGGCGTAGAAGGCCTCCTGCGGGCTGGCAGCCACCACGGGGTCGATGTATTCCTGACTCAGCAGACCCGAGCCGTCGGTGCGGTAGCGGCGCTTGATCTCGGCCAGTGCACTGACCAGACGCTCCACCTCCTGCGGACGGTCGCCGATGGACAGGTAGGCAAGGATGTTGCCGATATCGCCGAACTCGATCTGAATATCGTACTCATCGCGCAGGATGTCGTAGACCTCAATGCCGGCAAGACCGATATCCAGCGTATGGACGCTGAGCTTGGTGGTGTCGAAGTCAAAGACAGAATCACCGTTGCAAAGCTCCTTGCCAAAGGCGTAGTAGCCGCCTACGGCGTTGATCTCCTCGCGGGCATACTCGGCAATATCCGCCACCTGATGGAACACCTGCCGTCCCCGCAGCGCCAGATTGCGGCGGGAGATATCCAGACTGGACATCAGCAGATAGCTGCCGGAGGTGGTCTGGGTCAGGTTGATGATCTGGCGCACATAGCCCGGGTGCACGTTGGGGCCAATGAGCAGCAGGCTGGACTGGGTCAGGCTTCCGCCGCTCTTGTGCATGGACACCGAGGCCATATCCGCGCCCGCCGCCATGGCGGAAACCGGCAGGCCGCCGCCAAAGTAGAAGTGGGTGCCGTGGGCTTCATCCGCAAGGCAGAGCATTCCGGCGTCGTGCGCCATTTTTACGATGGCACGCAGATCAGAGCAGATGCCGTAGTAGGTGGGGTTATTCACCAGCACGGCCACGGCGTTGGGATGCTCCTTGATGGCCTTGGCCACCTGCTCCCGCTTCATGCCCAGCGAGATGCCCAGGCGCTTATCCACCTCCGGGTTCACATACACCGGCACCGCACCGCACAGCACCAGCGCGTTCAGCACGCTGCGGTGCACGTTGCGGGGCAGAATGATTTCATCGCCCCGCTTGCAGGCGGTAAGCACCATGCTCTGCACGCTGCTGGTGGTGCCGCCCACCATTAAAAAGGCGTGTGCCGCGCCAAAGGCATCGGCGGCAAGTTCCTCGGCTTCCCGGATGACCGACACCGGGTGGCAAAGGTTATCCAGCGGCTTCATACTGTTCACGTCCACGCCCACGCACTGCTGACCCAGAAAAGCGGTCAGCTCCGGGTTGCCGCGGCCCCGCTTGTGGCCGGGCACATCAAAGGGCACCACCCGCATCTGCCGGAACCGTTCCAGCGCCTCGTAGATGGGCGCACGGCGCTGGTCCAGCCGGGAACGCGCTTTGTTCTCGTTCATCTTTTCCTCCGTCCCTGTTCTCTTTTTGCACAACAAAAAAGCGCAGGCACTGCACAAACGTGCAGACCTGCGCTTGGAAAAGCTTTTTCCGCGCTGATAAAGCACCCAGCCGTAAGTGCCGGTGCTGCGCGTTATTTGCGATCCAAAAAGACGGGGTGATGAGAGTCTATATAGCAACTACACTTTTACTACTCTTATTGACCGTTTCACAAGTCTGCGCATAGGCTGCGCAATTTCATGGTTGTAAAGGAACCAACTTATAAAATTTGAGCTTCGAACTCAATCAATAATGGCAGCTTGCGCCGCCGGTCGGCAGTGGACCCGGCTGTCCGTATGGCCTTAGCCCCGTTTGGGCGGTCCCGAGTAAATTGCTTTGAAAAGACTCTGCAAGGCGGTGTCTCTCAAAATCAACAAAAGAATAACATGATTCGCCCCGTCTGTCAACTAAAACTTTTTGGCAGACAGCCTTTCCCGTGCAAAAAAGACTGTTTTGTGCAAAAATGCCCTGCTGGACCCGTAAAAAAGACAGCCGCATCGTCTGGTGCAGCTGTCCTTCGCTTTGATTATTCTGCGCTGTACGCGCTGCCCATGATCCACGGGTTATTTGCGGAATATTTTGCATGGTTGCGCAGGTAGGTCACCCATGCGCCGTAGCCGTTGCCGGCCGAAAGGTGCACGCCGTCCGGTGCGGCGATCATTTCCTTCAAGTTGCCCTCGCCGTCAGCCAGTGCCTCCCACAGGTCCAGATAAACGCAACCCTTGCTGACAGCCAGCTGTGCCAGCTGCTCGTTCACGCCGCGCAGCACGTCCGAGGCAAGACCCGGCTTCTTTTCCGCTGCCGCAGGCCGTACCGGCGGGATGGACTGTACATAAATAATGCAGTCCTCGCCCAGCGTCTGGCGCAGCTCGTCCAGCATCTGGCCATAGTAGGCCAGAAAACGGTCAGCGGCGCCCAAGGTGGTCAGGGTGTTGGTACCCAGCAGGATATACAGCTTTTTGGGCTGCGCCGCTGCCAGCACATCCAGCGCCACCTCCTGCCCGCGGGTGGAGCTCTTGACGGCGGCGCGGTTGACGATGGCGTCCGGTCCTACACCAGTGTAGCCGCAGATGAGTGCGCCGCTCAGATTGATTTGGTAGTCCGAGAAGCCCACCGTCAGGCTGTCGCCCAGAAAAGCAGCGTCCGAAAAATAGCTCAGGTCTACCTGCCCGCAGGCCGGCTGCCGGATGACGCTGGCGTCGTAAGCCTTAACGGTATAGGCTCCATCGGTCTGCCGGGCAGGGCCAAAGCTTTCCAGCTGCACCGCCTGTGCCGTGCTGCTATCCCCTGCCGTGCTCTCGCTGCCGGAGGCCGCCTCGCCCTGCATGGGCAGCGGCGCCAGAATGTTCTGTGCAATGCCGCCTGCACCGGTCTGGGGGGTGCTTTCTTCCTCTGCCGTTCCTTTTTCCAAAATGGCGGTCACCGCATAGGCGACCAGCAGGATGGCCACAATGACCCCCGCCAGCCGCAGCTTGCCACTGATGCCCCCGCTCGTGCGCCGCCGGGGTGCCGAATGATACTCGTGTGAAATGCCCATGTTCTCTATCCAGCTTTCTGCATTTATCCCAACAGGCAGGTACTTCTGCCCGGTAATTTTGGAGTGCGCACCCATTTTATCATATTTTTTTTGCCTGTGCAACCAATTGGGTCTTGCATACAACAGGCAAAACGGGTACAATAGGATTGCAGCATATTTTGCACATTTTACAAAAAGCAAATACACAAGCTGCAAATATTTTTGTGTCAGTTGCGGCAGGCGGCTGTTTTGCCGTCCCGGTCTGTTGGCAGTGCAGGGCCGAAAGACCACTTTACCGGACGGTGCGGAAAGCCGTTTGCCCGGCAGCGATACATTTTAAATGATCTGAAGGAGGTTTCCATGGCCAAGAATATCATCATTGGTCAGAGCGGCGGCCCTACCGCCGTGATCAACTCCAGCCTTGCGGGCGTGTACAAAGCCGCCCGCAGTCTGGGTGCAGACAAGGTGTACGGCATGAAGTACGGCATCGAGGGTCTGCTCAAGGAAGAGTTGCTGGAGCTCAACGTCCTGCTGGATGACCGCATGAGCATTGAACTGCTCAAGCGCACCCCGTCCAGCTATCTGGGCAGCTGCCGCTTCAAGCTGCCCGACCCGGACACCGATGCTACCCCGTTCGTCAAGCTGTTCACCCTGTTTGACAAGTACGACATCTGCGCGGTGTTCTACATCGGCGGCAACGACTCGATGGATACCATCGCAAAGCTGTCCCGCTATGGGCAGCGGGTGGGCAGCAGCGTGCGGTTTATCGGTGTGCCCAAGACCATCGACAACGACCTGTGCCTCACCGACCACACCCCCGGCTACGGCTCTGCGGCCAAGTATATTGCTACCATCTTAAAGGAGGTCATCCGCGACTCCTCGGTGTACAACATCCGCAGCGTGACGGTGGCCGAGATCATGGGCCGCCACGCAGGCTGGCTGGCCGGTGCGGCCTGTCTGGCCGGCGGCGAGGACTGCGAAGGCCCCGACCTGATCCTGCTGCCTGAAGTCCCCTTTGATCAAGACAAGTTCCTTGCCCGGGTGGACGAGCTGCAGCGGGTGAAGTCCAACGTTATCATCGCGGCCAGCGAGGGCGTAAAGACCGCAGACGGTACTTACCTGTGCGATCTGGTGTCCACCGCCGGGCAGCTGGATGCCTTTGGCCACAAGGCCATCCTCAGCGGCACCAGCCGTTACCTTTCGGAGCTCATCCACGACAAGCTGCAGTGCAAGAGCCGCGCCATCGAGTTCTCCACCCTGCAGCGCTGCGCCAGCCATCTGGCCAGCCGCACGGATGTGAACGAGGCCTACGCCGTTGGCGGTGCCGCTGCCGCTGCCGCCTTTGCCGGCGAGAGCGGCCGCATGATCGCCCTCAAGCGTGTCTCTAACTACCCGTACCAGTGCATCACCGAGTCTGTGGATGTGCAGCAGGTGGCCAATCTGGAAAAGAAGGTCCCGCTGGAATGGATCACTCCGGACGGGATGCAGGTGACCGAAGCCTTTGAGGAGTACGCCCGTCCGCTGATCCTGGACGAGGTTACCCCCGTGTATGTAAACGGTACCCCCCGCCACATCCGTCTGTGATCCCCCTTTTCCTTCCGCGTCTGTTTTCGTGCGACTGCACGTTTTTATAGCCGAAACAGAAAAAACAAAAAAGGAGAAATCATCATGGGAAAAAACGCAATTGTCGGTCAGTCCGGCGGCCCCACCTCTGTCATCAATGCCAGTCTGGCGGGTGTCTTTGAAAGCTGCAAGAACCGCGGCGCAGACATCGTGTACGGTATGTGCAACGGTGTTGCCGGTCTGCTGGAGGAGCGGGTGGTGGATCTTTCCACCCTGCTGACCGATGACTTGGACATCGAGTTGCTCAAGCGCACCCCGTCCAGCTTTCTGGGCAGCTGCCGCTACAAGCTGCCCGACTGGCGGGATGACGAGGCGGTGTACAAAAAGCTGTTCGCCATTCTGGAAAAGCTGAACATCGGCTACTTCTTCTACATCGGCGGCAACGACTCCATGGACACCATCGGCAAGCTGGCCGAGTACGGCGAGCGCATCCAGAGCGACATCCGCTTTATGGGCGTGCCCAAGACCATCGACAACGACCTGATGGTCACCGACCACACCCCCGGCTACGGCTCTGCGGCCAAGTACATCGGTGTTGTGATGAAGGAGATCATCCGTGACGCCACCGTGTACGGCACCAAGTACGTTACCGTGGTGGAGATCATGGGCCGCAACGCCGGCTGGCTGACCGCCGCTGCCGCACTGGCCAAGAGCGACGATTGCGAGGGCGTGGACATGATCTGCCTGCCCGAAGTTCCCTTCAACGTGGAGCGCTTTGTGGAAAAGGTGCGTGTGATGCAGGAAAAGAAACCCAGCATCGTCATTGCCGTGTCCGAAGGCGTTAAGCTGGAGGATGGCCGCTATGTCTGCGAGCTGGCTGACGACGTGCACGCAGTGGACGCTTTCGGCCACAAGGCACTGACCGGTACTGCACGGTATCTGGCCAACGTGGTGGCACGCAATCTGGACACCAAGACCCGCTGCATCGAGCTTTCCACCCTGCAGCGCTGCGCCGGTCACCTGACCAGCCGCACCGA
>CAKTAT010000104.1:0-5295 GCA_934532365.1 uncultured Faecalibacterium sp.
GGTTCCACCTCGGTCAGGGCAAGCCCGCCGCCGGTGGTCTGCGCCTGCCGCCAGCCGCAGGGGGTAAGCCCCTCGAACCGCCAGTGCTTGGCGGCGTGGGCAAGGGGCTGCATCTGCTTGACTGAGCGGTTATTGGGCATATTGGCGGCTTCCCAGAGGGCGTAGCCCAGCTTGACGTTCAACAGCCCTGTCCAGAACCCGGCAAGGGTGTCGGATGCGGTCTGAATGGCGTGCCGGGCAAGCAGACGGGTCAGGTCCATCTCGCTCAGTTCCGGGAACAGGTCCAGTTCCACTGCCGGAAGTCTCAGCCTGCGCCCGGGCACAAGCAGACCGGACAGCTGCATGATGCAGATGCCGGAAAGTCCGTAGTCGGTAAACTGTACCTCGCCGATCTCTTCTGCCAGTACCCGGTCGCCGTCCAGCAGACGGGCGGCGGCCTTGGCGCGGATGCCCGCAAGGCTCTTGTTCGGCCTTACACATTGCAGGGCGGTCAGGCAGGGGTAGAGCGGGCGCAGCTGTCCGCCGCAGGCGGCGGCAAAGCGGGTGCCAAAGCCGTCCGTGCCGAACTGCGGCCCGGCAGCGCCGCCCATGGCGCAGATGACGGCATCTGCCCGCACAGCCTCCGTGCAGCCCTCGGCGTTCGTAAACTGCACGGCGTAGCCGCCCTTGCTCTGGCGCAGGGTGCTTACCGTGCAGCCGGTGCGCAGCTGTACCTTGTGCCGCTGCAAATGCAGCTCCAGCAGCGCCAGCACGTCGGCCGCCTGATTGGAATAAGGGTACACCCGCCCGGCTTCATCGGTGCGGGTGTACAGCCCCAGCTGCTCAAACCACGCCAGCGGCGCGGCGGCATCCACCGCTGCCAGCAAAGGCCGCAGCGCGGCGGGGTCGGCGGTAAAGTATTTTTCCGGCGCAATGGCGGTGTTGTCCAGATTGCAGCGGCCGTTGCCGGTAGCCAGCAGCTTTTTGCCCACCTTGGGGTTGCGCTCCAGCACCGTGACGCGGGCAGCGGGCGCGGCCTGTGCAGCCGCCAGCGCAGCGGCCAGTCCGGCGGCACCGCCGCCCAGAATAAGGATGTGTGCCATGCGGACACCTGCTTTCTTTGGGTTTATTCCTATTTATTGTAGCAGAACCCCGCCCGGAACGCAATGCGGCGGGCAAAGCAAAAAATGTGCTGCCGGTATAATTTGCCGCCGCTGACAGATACTACATACAAAGGAAACCGCAAGGAGGGCAAAATAATGAAAGCAACCGGTATCGTGCGCCGCATCGACGAACTTGGCAGGGTGGTGATCCCCAAGGAGATCCGCCGTACCCAGCGCATCCGGCGGGGTGACCCGCTGGAGATCTTTACAACCGGCGACGGGGAAGTGATCTTTAAAAAGTACTCGCCCATGGGCGAGGTGAACACCCTTGCCGCCCAGCTGGCGGAGGTGCTCAGCCGCCAGTTTGCACTTACCGCCTTTGTGTGCGACAGGGACCGCATTCTGGCGGTCAGCGGCAGCGGACGGCGGGAACTGGCCGACCGCAGCATCAGCCAGCCGCTGGAAAAGCTGATGGACGCCCGCAAGCCCTACCAGAGCCCCGGCACGCCGGAAAAGACCCTGCTGCCCTGCGAGGGCGCACCCCGGGTGCTGCTGTGTGCCGCGCCGGTGCTGGCGGGCGGGGACGTGACCGGCGCGGTGGGCTTACTGACCGAAGACCGCGCCGCCTGCCCGGAGGACGCCCAGTGCAAGGCGGTGGCGGTGGCAGCGGCCTTTCTGGCAAAGCAGATGGAGGAGTAAGGCGGGACGATTTTGAATGGCCTCCGCTGCGCTCTGGCCATCATCAGCGGAAAGAATATCTTTATTGGTAGTTCCGAAACGCCTGCGGGCGTTTCGGAACTACTTTTTCACGGGGAAATCCCCTTTATGACAGAATTATGAATCTTTATAAACATTTTTGCAAAGGGCTTGACAGCAGGGCAAAAAAGTTTATAATGGTCTTAGCACTCAGGAACAAGGAGTGCTAAACAAACAAAAGCGATACAAAAAGGAGGCAGGCGCTATGACGATGGATGCACGCAAGCAACGGGTCTTGCAGGCGATCGTGGCGCTGTATGGCCTTGAGGGCGAGCCGGTGGGCAGCAGCGTGCTGGCAAACTACTTTGACATGGCAGTGTCCAGCGCAACGCTGCGTAACGAGATGGCGGCGCTGACAAAGCTGGGCTTGCTGGAGCAGCCCCACACCAGCGCGGGGCGCGTGCCCAGCGCAAAGGGCTACCGGTATTATCTGGACAATCTGCTTACCGACGATCAGCCGCTGGACCGCGTTACCCGCGCCCGGGTGGACGCGGTGTTCGCCAGCCTTGACCACGAGCCGGAAAAGCTGGCACAGGGCGCTGCCAAGGCGCTGGCCGCCATCAGCGGCTGCACCGCCGCCGTCAGCACCCCCTGCGCCGAGGATCTGTGCATCGCCCATTACGAGGTGGTGCAGGTAGGCCGCAGCGCAGCCGCTGTGCTGGCCGTGACCACCGCCGGTTACGTCCGCACCCGCGTGGCGCGGGTACGCACCGGGCTTTCCCGGGAAAATGCAGCCGCCCTTGCGGCGCTGCTCAACCGCAACCTTACCTTTGTGGCGCCGGTGGATCTTTCCACCCGGATGCTCAGCGAGCTGTGCAGCCAGATCGCACCGGAGCTTGTGCCGGTGGTCAGCGCCGCAGCCGCGATCCTGCAGGACAGCGTAAAGCCCCATGTATTTCTGGGCGGCGAGCAGTACCTGCTGGACTGGCCGCAGCTGGACGGCCGGGTGGGTGATATCCTTACCCTGCTGAACGACGAGGAGCAGGCCGCAAGCCTGATCGCACCCCCGGAAAACCGCAGCGAAAGCGTGCTGCTGGGCGAGGATCTGGAACCGCAGATCCCCGGGCTGTGCATCGTGAGCGACCGGTATCTGGTAGGCGGCGGGCTGTGGGGCTCCATTGCCCTGATCGGCCCCACCCGGATGCCCTTCCAGAAGCTGATGCCCCTGCTGCACGAGTTTGCAGACCAGCTGGGCGAGGGCATGAGCGGCAAACGAAAAGACACCCCGCAGGCTGCCGTACCGCGGCGGACTGTGATCTATAAGGAGGATCTGGAATGAGCGAAGAAGCAAAGAACACGGTGCCCGAGACCGAGCAGCCGGAGACTGCCCCCGAGGAAAAGACCGCTGCCGCAGCGCCCGAACAGGCTGCTGCCGAAGCTGCCGCTGCCGAAGAGGACAAGAAGAAGGACGGCGGCTGGTTCAACAAGAAGGCCCGGGAGATGGAAGCCGTTAAGGCTAAGCTGGATGCAGCGGAAAAGAACGCCGCACAGGCCAAGGATCAGCTGCTGCGCATGGCTGCCGAGTACGACAACTACCGCAAGCGCTCCACCCGCGAGGCCGACCAGAAGTTTGGCGACGGTGTTTCCCACGCAGTGGAAAAGATCATCCCCATTCTGGATACGCTGGATATGGCTGCCAACGCCCCCACCACCGATGAGAACTACAAAAAGGGCGTGGTCATGACGCTGGATAAGGCGGCAAAGGCACTGGAAGCCCTCCATGTGGAGGAGATCGAGGTGCTGGGCAAACCCTTTGACCCCAACTTTATGAATGCTGTGCAGCAGATCCCCGCCCCGGACGGGCAGGAGAGCGGCACGGTGGTTACCGTTTTCCAGAAGGGTTACAAGCTGGGTGACAAGATCATCCGCCATGCAACAGTTGTGGTGGCCGAATAAATAAGCCGAACCTCCCGCAAGGGAGTTTGCAATAACATCCGCTTGACATCATCATAAGCATCATATAAACAAGATTTGTTCTTTCGAGAGGAGACTTCATTATGAGTAAGATTATTGGTATCGACCTTGGTACTACCAACAGCTGCGTGGCTGTTATGGAGGGCGGCGAGCCTGTTGTTATCGCCAACTCTGAGGGCGCCCGCACCACCCCGTCCGTTGTCGGCTTCACCAAGACCGGCGACCGTCTGGTAGGTCAGGTTGCAAAGCGTCAGGCTATCACCAACCCCGACAACACCGTTTCTTCCATCAAGCGTCAGATGGGCACCGACCACAAGGTGACCCTGAACGGCAAGGAGTACACTCCCCAGCAGGTCAGCGCTATGATCCTGCAGAAGCTGAAGGCTGACGCCGAGGCTTATCTGGGCGAGACCGTCACCGAGGCTGTCATCACTGTGCCTGCCTACTTCAACGACAGCCAGCGTCAGGCAACCAAGGACGCAGGCACCATTGCAGGCCTGAACGTCCGCCGTATCATCAACGAGCCCACCGCAGCTGCTCTGGCTTACGGTGTGGATAAGGAAGACGACCAGAAGATCATGGTCTACGATCTGGGCGGCGGCACCTTCGATGTGTCCATCATTGAGATGGGCGACGGTGTTACCGAGGTTCTGGCCACCAACGGCGATACCCATCTGGGCGGCGATGACTTCGACCAGCGCATCATCGACTGGATGGCAGACGCCTTCCAGACCGAGAACGGCATCGACCTGCGCAAGGACAAGATGGCTGCACAGCGTTTGAAGGAAGCTGCCGAGAAGGCTAAGATCGAGCTGTCCAGCGCAATGAGCAGCCAGATCAACCTGCCCTTCATCACCGCCGATGCTACCGGCCCCAAGCACCTGGATATGACCCTGACCCGCGCAAAGTTCAACGAGCTGACCGCTGATCTGGTGGACCGCACCATGACCCCCGTGCGCAAGGCTCTGCAGGATGCAGGCCTGCGTGCTTCCGACCTGAAGAAGGTGCTGATGGTGGGCGGTTCCACCCGTATCCCCGCTGTCTACGATGCAGTGAAGAAGGAACTGAACTGCGAGCCCTTCAAGGGCATCAACCCCGATGAGTGCGTGGCTGTCGGTGCTGCTATTCAGGGCGGCGTTCTGAACGGCGAGAAGAAGGGTCTGCTGCTGCTGGATGTCACCCCGCTGAGCCTCGGCATTGAGACTCTGGGCGGCGTGTGCACCAAGATCATCGACCGCAATACCACCATCCCCACCCACAAGAGCCAGGTGTTCTCCACCGCAGCCGACAACCAGCCCTCTGTTGAGGTCAACGTGCTGCAGGGCGAGCGTGAGTTTGCACGGGACAACAAGAGTCTGGGCGTCTTCCATCTGGACGGCATTGCTCCGGCTCCCCGTGGCGTGCCTCAGATCGAAGTCACCTTTGATATCGATGCCAACGGTATCGTGAAGGTCAGCGCTAAGGACCTGGGCACCGGCAAGGAGCAGAACATCACCATCACCGCTTCCACCAACATGTCCAAGGAGGACATCGACAAGGCTGT
>CAKTAT010000105.1:0-5216 GCA_934532365.1 uncultured Faecalibacterium sp.
CAGAACGCCGCCTATGCCAGCGGAGAGCACGCCGGGTGCTTTGGCTGGTGTATGTTCGACTACCAGACCCACAAGGATTTCGGCTCCGGGGACCGCATCTGCTACCACGGCGTGCTGGACAGCTTCCGCAACCCCAAATTGGCGGCGGCAGTCTATGCCAGTCAGGGGGACGCCGACCCGGTGCTGGCGGTCAGCTCCTCCATGGACATCGGTGATAACCCCGCCGGGCAGCTGGGCACAGCCCACGTTTTCAGCAATGCCCAGCAGGTAAAGCTTTACAAAAACGATGTGTTTGTCACCGCCCTGCGCCGCAGCGAGTGGACAGCGCTGCCGCACCCTCCCTTTGTGATGGACGATACCATCGGCGAGCTACTGGAAACGCAGGAGCACTTTTCCTCCTCCAAGGCAGCCGCTGTGCGGGACTGCCTGCTGGCCGCCGGGAAATATGGCTTGGCAGGGCTGCCGTTGGCCTACAAGGTCAAATTCGGCTGGTGTATGCTGCGCTACAAAATGACCTTTGCAGACGGCGTGGCGCTTTACGGCAAATATGTGGGCAACTGGGGCGGCGAAGCCACACGCTGGCGATTCGATGCCGTGCAGGACGGCAACGTGGTGCGCAGCGTGACCCTTTGCCCCAGCGCAAAGCTGCACTTGGAAGTCAAAGTCAGCCGGACAACCCTGCGGGAGCAGGACACCTACGATATGGCGGCTGTCCGGGTGCGCGTTCTGGACGAGAACGGCACCCCTGCCCCCTATGCACAGTTCCCGGTGCAGTTTACGTTGGAAGGCAGCGCCGCCCTTGTCGGTCCGCAGACCGCCGTGGCAGAAGGCGGCATGACCGGCACTTATCTGCGCACCATGGGCACTGCCGGAGAAGCCGTGCTGACCGTTTCTGCACCGCAGACGCAGCCCGTTGTGCTGCGGTTCACCATTGAAAAGGAGGATGCTGTATGGAACTGACCCTGAAACAGAAAACTGCGTTCGGCATTGGTGCCGTGGGCAAGGATATGGTATATGCCCTGTCGGCTTCTTACGTCATGTATTACTATCAGGATGTGCTGGGGCTCTCGGCAAGCTTTGTGGGGCTGGTGCTCATGGCTGCCCGGTTCTTTGATGCCTTCAACGACCCCTTTATGGGCGTTCTGGTGGCAAAAACCCGCACCCGCTGGGGGCGCTTCCGTCCGTGGATCTTTTCCGGCACGCTGCTCAATGCGCTGGTGCTCTACGCCCTGTTTGCCGCCCCTGTGCTGGACGAAGCAGCGCTGATGGTCTACTTCAGCGTGGTGTACATCCTGTGGGGCGTCACCTACACCATGATGGATATTCCGTATTGGTCCATGATCCCCGCCGTGACCCGCACGCCCAAAGACCGGGAAAACCTTTCCATGGTAGGGCGTACCTGTGCAGGCGTTGGTTCTGCCCTCATCGCTATGTTCACCATGCTGCTGGTGGGAGCTCTTGGCGGCGACAGCGAGCGCGCCGGCTTCCGCTGGGTGGCGCTGATCGTATCGGTGCTGTTTGTAGTGACGGAACTAATCTGCTGCGCCGCCATGCGGGAAACCACCCCCAGCGAGATGAAAACCTCCACCGTGAAGGAAATGTTCTCCGCCCTGTTCCGCAACGATCAGGCTATGGTCGTGGTAGGCAGCATCGTGCTGATCAACTCGGCGCTGTACCTAACCTCCAACTTCATCATCTATTTCTTTAAATATGACCTTGGCGGTGCAGGCTGGAAAGCCACCTACACCCTGTTTTCCACCGTGGGCGGTGCGGCACAGATCCTTGGTATGATGGTGCTTTACCCGCTGCTGCGCAAAAAGTTCAGCAGTACGCAGGTATTCCACCTGAGCCTTGTGCTGGCGCTGTGCGGCTACGGCACGCTGCTGGTGTTCTGCCTGACCGGCCTTTCCCACAGCCTTGCTCTGCTGTGCATCCCGGGCGTGGTGGTGTTCGCCTGCAACGGTATGCTGAGCGTGCTGACCACCCTGTTCCTTTCCAACAGCGTGGATTACGGGCAACTCAAGACCGGACGCCGGGAGGAGAGCGTTATCTTTTCCATGCAGACCTTTGTGGTCAAAGCTGCCTCCGGCGTGGCAGTATTCCTGACCGGCATCGGGCTGGACCTCATCGGCCTTGTGGGCAACACGGAGGAGACTGGCCCCGTAGCAGTGCAGAGCGCCGGTACCCTGCTGGGTCTGCGCCTGATGATGACGGTTCTGCCCATGCTGGTGCTGGCAGGTGTGCTGGTGCTGTTCCGCCGTAAGTTCGTTCTGACCGATGCCCGCGCTGCCGAGATCAGCGCACAGCTTCACAGGGAGGAAACGCACCATGACTGAAACGCTGCACTGGTACGCAGAGACCACCGGCGGCGTGCGGCAGGGCGATGCCCCGGTGCACCCGGGTTGCGGTGCGGTGCACCTTTCCGCCGACCTGCCCGCCGGGACGCTGAAAACGGTGCGTGCCGAACTGCCGTGGACGATGACCGCAGAGGAGCACTTGTTCATGAACGGCTACCAGACATGGACATACAGCCCGGAACTGGACCGGAACGGCAAACTGCGCGGCACCGATCACATTCCGGGATTTCTACTGAAGAAATACGCCTTTGACCGTTACGGCGATTATCATTTTGCGCCTTACGGACATCAAAAAGGGCAGAGCCACGGCTTTTCCTACTGCTATTTCCGCAAGGGCGGGCAGTTCCGGCTGGTGGCATCGCTGGACGAGACCCCGGGCTACACCATCCTCCGCTACGACAGCGGCAAAGCCCTGCTGACACTGGAGCGGGACTGCGCGGGCGTGGAGCATCCCGGCGGCAGCGTTGCCCTGTTCGACCTGTTTTTTGCTGAGGGCGGCGAGGCGGCGGTGTTCGACGGCTGGTTTCAGGCTATGGGCATCCGTCCTCGAACCGAAAAGAAGCTGGCGGGCTATTCCAGCTGGTACAACCGCTATCAGGACATCACCGAGGATACCATCCGGGAGGATCTGACCGGCTGCCGCAGCCTGCTTTGCCCGGGGGACCTGTTTCAGATCGACGATGGCTGGGAGCCGGCGGTGGGCGACTGGCTGGAACCGGATGCACAGAAATTTCCCCATGGACTGCGGAGCATGGTAGAGGAAATTCATTCCTCTGGTTTTCAGGCCGGGTTATGGCTTGCACCCTTTGTGTGCGAAAAGGACTCTGCCCTTTTCCGGCAGCACCCGGACTGGCTGCTGAAGGTGAACGGTGCACCGTGGTGCTGCGGCAGCAACTGGAGCAGCTTTTATGCGCTGGATATCGACAACCCGGCCGTGCTGGATTATCTGCGCCGGGTGTTCGACCGGGTGCTGAACGACTGGGGCTTCGACCTTGTCAAGCTGGATTTTCTGTACGGTGCTGCCCCCTTTGGCAACGCCCGCGAGAGCCGGGCAGCCCGGATGTACCGTGCTATGGAACTGCTGCGCGGCTGGTGCGGGCAAAAGCAGATCCTCGGCTGCGGCGTACCGGTGATGCCGGCTTTCGGGCTGGTGGACTACTGCCGCGTCAGCTGTGACGTAGGGCTGGACTGGGACGATGTGTGGTATATGCGCCTGTTCCACCGGGAGCGGGTGTCCACAAAACAGGCCATCAACAACACCGTATTCCGGCGGCAGCTCAATGGCCGCGCCTACGGCAGCGACCCGGATGTGTTCTTTCTTCGGGAGGAAAACTGCAAGCTGACCGCGGAGCAAAAACACACCCTTGCCACGGTCAATGCCCTGCTGGGCAATGTGTTCCTTACCTCGGATATGCCGTCCCGCTACACACAGGCGCAGCGGGACGAGTACTGCCACCTGCACACCCTCTTTGAGCGTGCCGCGCAGGTGCAGGTAGAAACGGAAAACGACCGCCTCAGCATCCGGTATCTGCTGGACGGAACACCTCAAAAACTAAGTTTTACCCCCTTCTGACAGAGTAGCCGAACCACAACAAAACCCGCCCGTGTACTGTACTTTTCCACCGTCCGGCAATCAATATAGACAGCCGCCGTGCAATGCGCTATACTCTAACCAAATCAACATTTTTTCGGGAGGAAAACCATGGCAGGAGAAAACAACAAGGTCGTTATTGTTACCGGCGGAAGCTCCGGCATCGGGCGGTGCACGGCATCTGCTCTGAAAGAGAACGGCTGTATCGTCTATGAGTTCAGCCGCAGAAGCATCCCCATGGAGGGTGTCACCCATCTGTCCGTCGATGTGACCGATGAAGATGCGGTCAACGCTGCTGTGCAGCAAGTCATCCAGAAAGAGACCAAAATCGACGCTGTGATCAACTGTGCAGGCTTTGGGATCTCCGGTGCGGTCGAGTTCACATCCATGGAGCAGGCCAAAGCGCAGTTTGATGTGAACTTCTTCGGGACAGTCATTGTAAATAAAGCGGTTCTCCCCTTCCTGCGTCATCAGGGGAAGGGACATATTGTGAACATCAGTTCCGTTGCTGCCGTAGCACACATTCCGTTCCAGACCTTCTACTCCGCAAGCAAGGCCGCCGTTTCCTCTTACTCTTACGCTCTGGCAAATGAAGTCAAACCCTACGGCATCCATGTTACCGTCGTAGAGTTGGGTGACATCTGCACCGGATTTACAAAGGCACGCCAGAAAAGCATTCTCGGCGATGATGAATATGGCGGACGCATCTCCCGGAGCGTCAGTCAGATGGAGCATGACGAGCAAAACGGCATGGACCCGGCACGCATCGGACGGTACATTGCCGGCATTGTGGAGAAAAAGAAACCGGCAGTCGTTTATGTTGCCGGTGCGCAGTATAAATTCCTGAGCCTTTTGTGCAAGCTTCTGCCCGCTGCAGCGCGCGGAAAGATCGTAGGGAAAATATACGGGTAACAGGCGCATTGCTCTGCAAAGTGCATCTTGACAAAGCTTCCGGAATATCGTATTATCTCTCCAGAAAAGTCGCCAAAAGGCGGCTTTTCATAAGGCAAGAAGTTAGTTATAGCTAACATTTAGAATCTCCGTCTTGAAACATAACGGAGCTGCTCGCCCTGCACTGCCGTGCAGCAACACCAAAAAATAACAGGAGAAGATGATGAAAAAAATCTTAAAAGCATTTTGGATCGTACTGGGCTTTCTTTGCATGGTTCTGGGCACTGTGGGGATCGTGCTTCCCATTCTGCCCACTGTCCCCTTCTACATGGCGACCCTGCTCTGCTTTGCAAAAAGCTCCCAAAAGCTGCACGATT
>CAKTAT010000106.1:0-5064 GCA_934532365.1 uncultured Faecalibacterium sp.
ACGGTGTAGTCCTGACCAAAGATGTACACGTTGCGGAAGTAGCCAAGGAAGGGGTCGGTGAACACGTTCAGCAGCAGGCCGGAACCCGCAGAGACGATCACCTTGACCAGATACCCGGCGCTGTGACGATCCTGGTCCCGCAGCTTGAACACCTTGTGTGCCACGGCACCGCAGGTGATGCCGATGATGAACTTGAGCACGAAGGTGGTAATGGCGTAGCCCGGGTCACCGGCAAGGATATCTGCCAGCGCCAGACCGATTGCACCTGCCAAGCCGCCGGATACGCCGTCCAGCAGCAGCGCCGTCAGGGCAGTAAAGGTATTGCCCAGATGGAACGAGGAACCGCCGTAGAACGGGATGCGGAAGAACAGGTAGGCCACCAGACTCAGCGCAGCCATCACGCCGGTAAGCGCCAGCTCGTGCACCGTAAAGCGGCGCTTGTACAGCACACTGAAAAACAGGATCAGGATAACGACGACTGCCAGCAGCAGCCACATTGCAGTAGTAGACATGATACTTTCCCTCCAATCACGCCGATAACCCCACAAAACTACTTGACATTTGGGTGTTCGGCGGGTATGCTCCTATTATACGCAGAACTGACCCTATGAAAATACCCAGAATAAAGTTTTTTTATGGGGTCAGTTTGACAAAATGCCTACACGGGAGGGACATTCTATGGTACATCTGACCACGGCACTGGACCCGGCTTCGGCGGTGCCGCTGTACGAGCAGCTCTACCGCAGCCTTGCCGCCGAGATGCGGGCGGGCACCCTGACGGCGGGCACCCGGATGCCCGGCAAGCGGCGGCTGGCGGCAGAGCTGTCGGTGTCGGTGAATACGGTGGACACCGCTTACCAGATGCTGGCGGCAGAGGGCTACCTGACCGCCCGGGAGCGCAGCGGCTTTACGGTGCAGGAGTATCTTGCCCTGCCGCAGGGGACGCAGCTGCCCGCCGCGCCCTCTGCGCCGGCAGCAGTGCCCCCCGCCGATGCGGCCCCGCCGGTGCAGTTCGATTTATCCACCCGGGGCGTGGACCCGGGGCTGTTCCCCTTCCGCACATGGGCGCGGCTGCAAAAGGAACTGCTCTACTCCGCACCGGAACTGCTCACCCCCGGGGATGCCCGGGGCGATGCCGCCCTGCGGCAGGCGCTGGCAGGGTATCTGGCCGAGTACCGGGGCGTGCAGTGCGACCCGGAGCAGCTGGTGGTGGGCGCAGGGCTGGAGTATCTGCTGGGGCTGCTGGCGCCGCTGCTGCCCGGCCCCGCCGCCGTAGAGACCCCCGGCTACCCCCGCGCCCGGCAGGTGCTGGAAAACAATGGCGTGCCCTGCCGCTGTCTGCCGGTAGACGCGGACGGCCTGTCGTTGACAGCCCTTTCGGCCAGCGATGCGGCGGTGTGCTACGTCACCCCCAGCCACCAGTTCCCCACCGGGGTCACCATGCCCGCCGGACGCCGGGCGGAGCTGCTGCACTGGGCGGCCCGCGCCCCGGGGCGGCGGTACATTATAGAGGACGACTACGACTCCGAGTTCCGTTTTGATACCCGCCCTCTGCCCAGTTTGCAGGGCATGGCGGGCGCAGACGGCCCGGTGGTGTACCTGTCCACCTGCTCCCGCAGCCTTGCGCCGGGCATTCGTATCGCCTACATGGTGCTGCCCCGACCGCTGCTGGGCGCGTGGCAGGAAAAATACCGGCTGTACTCCGGCACGGTGGGACGGTTTGAGCAGCAGACCTTGGCGCGCTTTATCACTGAGGGCTATTTCACCCGGCACTTAGCGCGGGAGCGCACCGCCTACAAAGCCCGGCGGGATGCGCTTGTGGCGGCGCTGCGCACCTCCTTTGCGCCGGAGGAGCTGACCCTTGCGGGGCTGCACACCGGCCTGCATCTGCTGGCACAGCTGAAAGACCCGCCGCCGGACGCCGCCCTGCGGGCTGCTGCCCGGCAGTACGGGGTGCGCTGCGCCCTGCTGAGCGACTACGATTTGACCGGCACGGCGCACTCTGCCGCCGGGACGCTGGTGCTGGGCTACGGCTCGCTGCCGGACGCAGACTGCTCCGCCGCCGGAGAGAGGTTAAAAAAACTCTGCACCGCCGCCCGGGAGGCCTCGGACACCGTATAGTGCCCGCCTGACCACTCCCCGGACAGGGCGTCGGCGGTGATATCCACCGGCTCGGCGCTGGTGGCTAGAAATTCCAGTGTGCGCTCCAGTGTAGCAAGGTCTACGGCGGTCAGGCTGGTCAGCAGACTGCTGCTCACCTCCCGCAGACCCTGCGGCAGGGTGGTGGGCAGCAGCTCCAGTGCCTGCCGGAAAAACGCATCCCATACCGCCGCCCGGGCGGCGGCGCTGCGCCGGGGCGAAAGGGAAGTGTCGGCATCCAGCGCCGCTAAAAAGCTGTGGGCATCGGCAGCGGAGATGCCCTGCACCCCGGTGCCTTTGCCGTACCGCGCCAGCTGCTCCGGGGTGAGTGCCCCGGTAAAGCCCACCCGCACTGCGCCGTACCGCGCCGCCAACTTTGTCAGCACCGCCGGGGCGATGGCAAGATAGTCGGTATCCTCCGGCAGGGCGAACACCTCGCCCAGCGCCTCCCGGCAGCGGGCAGGCCCTGCGGCAGCGTAACAATCCGCAAGGGGGACGTTTTGGCCTCCAAAGGGCACTTCCAGCGCGGCGGGCACCGCCAGCAGATGGATGCAGTTCTGCCCGGCGTTCAGGTAGGCCAGCACAAAGCCCGAGGTCTCGTCTGCCACGCACAGCAGCACGGTGCATTGGTCTGTGGCCTTGGGCAGACGGATGGGCACCCCGCTCTGGCTTTTTGCGGCCTGCCGCAGACTGCTGCGCAGCTGGGCGCGGCTGAGCAGCACTGTGCCGCCCACCAGCGGCAGCAGCACCAGCAGGGCGGCGCACAGCGCCGCCCAGAAGGGACGCCAGCCGCTGCGTCTTGCGTGTTTCATGGCTCTGCCTCCTTTTTGTGCATAAAGCATAGCCCACCGGGCGACCCTTTATGCAGAAAGGCAGGGATGCTGTATGGACAAAACAGAAAACCCCAACAAAAAAGACCGCGAGGAACAGGAGGACTTCTGGCTGACGCTGGAGCCCCTTCCCGCACCCGCCCCCGAAAAGCCCTCCGCACCGCATGAGGATTAAGGCTGCTGCATAAAATGCGGTAAAGGGGTGAGCCGTTTCTCTTTACGCCCCTTCTGTGAAAATGTGTTTGGAGCGGCCCGCAGGCCGCGACAAACACGAAATTATAAATAATTTTTCCGCTGAATATGCCCAGAGTGCAACGGAGGGCATTTCAAATCGTACCACCACAAAGGAGGCCACGAGATGCCAGAGCGGTTCATGCGGGGAGTCGAGGCCGTGAACGGCATCGTGTGGGGGCCGGTGGGGCTGGGGCTGCTCTTCGGCACCGGGCTGCTGCTGACGGTGCGCACCGGGGGCTTTCAGCTGCGGCGGTGGGGCTACTGGATGCGGCACACCCTCGGCGCCATCCTGACCGACCGGAGCGTCACCGCCCATACCGCCCGCGAGGAACAGGCCATCAGCCAGTTTCAGAGCCTGTGCACCGCGCTGGCGTCCACCATCGGCACCGGCAACCTTGTGGGGGTGGCTACCGCCATCCTTTCCGGCGGGGCGGGGGCGGTGTTCTGGATGTGGGTCATGGCGCTGCTGGGCATGATGACCAGCTACGCCGAGAACGTGCTGGGCATCTACTACCGCCGCAAAGACCCGGCGGGCGGCTGGCGCGGCGGGCCGATGTACTACCTGCGGGACGGCCTTGGCGGCAAGCCGGGGCGGGTGCTGGCGGTGCTGTTTGCCGCGTTTTGTGCGCTGGCAAGCTTTGGCATTGGCAACCTGAGCCAGCTCAATTCCATCGCGGGCAATCTGAACGCGGCCTTCGGCGTGCCGGAGGCCGTCACCGGCGCGGTGCTGGCGGCAGTGTCAGCGGTGATTTTGCTGGGCGGGCTCAAGCGTGTGGCCGCTGTGGCGGAAAGGCTTGTCCCCGCCATGGCGCTGCTGTACATCGTGGGGGCGCTCACCGTGGTGGCGGTGCACATCACCGCCGTCCCGGCGGCGCTTGCCGCTATCGTAAAGGGTGCGTTCGGGCTGCGTGCCGCCGGTGGGGGCATCGTAGGCTACGGCCTGTCCCGGGCGGTCACTTGGGGCTTCAAGCGGGGCGCTTTTTCCAACGAGGCCGGGCTTGGCTCCTCGGTGATGGTGCACGCGGCTTCCAACGTAAAGGAGCCGGTGCAGCAGGGGATGTGGGGCATTTTTGAGGTGTTTGCGGACACCATGGTGGTGTGCACCCTGACGGCGCTGGTGGTGCTGACCTCCGGCTTCGTGGAGCCGGACACCGGACGCATCGCCGCCGGGGCGGCGGGCAGTGCGCTGGTGGGGCAGGCCTTTGACGCCGTGTTCGGCGCGCTGGGGTCAAAGCTGATCGCGGTGTGCATCCTGCTGTTCGCCTACTCCACCGCCCTTGGCTGGAGCTGCTATGGCTGCAAGGCCGTGGAGTATCTTTTTGGTGCAGGTGCAGGGGCATTTTACCGGGTGCTGTTCGTGGCGCTGATGCCGGTGGGCGCGGTGATGCGGCTGGACCTTGCATGGACGCTTTCCGACACCTTCAACGGTCTGATGATGCTGCCGAACCTCATCGGCGTGCTGGCGCTGTCCGGCACGGTGGTGCGCATCACCCAGAACTATCTTGACCGTAAGCTGCACGGCAGCCCTGTGCCGCCGCTGCGGTCGGCCTTTGCGGAGGATACGGCAGAATAAAACAAAAGGGACTGCTGCACGGCATTGCAACAGTCCCTTTTTATGCGTTTGCGCTTACCGCCTGCCGTAGTGCAGGTGCTTTGCGGCGTCCCGCCCGGCGGCAAGGCCGCTGCCGAACGCCCAGTGCAGGTTGAAGCCGCCGCAGCTGCCGGCGCAGTCCAGCGTTTCGCCCACGAAGTACAGTCCCGGACAGCCCCGGAACTGGAAGGTTGGTTCCACCTCGGTCAGGGCAAGCCCGCCGCCGGTGGTCTGCGCCTGCCGCCAGCCGCAGGGGGTAAGCCCCTCGAA
>CAKTAT010000107.1:0-4773 GCA_934532365.1 uncultured Faecalibacterium sp.
GGGTAGCCGATGAGCTTGGACTCATACAGCACCTTGTTCACCTTTTCCATCACCTCGTTGCGGCACTCCACGCGCACGCCGATGTCCACGGTGCCGGGCTTGTGGGCGATGTGGTGCTCTGCGCAGAGCTTTTCCAGCCAGTCTGCGCCGCGGCGGCCGGTGCCAATGACCACCTCGTCCGCATACACAGGCAGCAGGCTGTCGCCGTCCTTCAGCAGCACGCCCTTGCAGCCGTCCTCCTCCAGAATGATGTTCTCGCACTCGGTATTAAAGCGCATCTCCACGCCGTTGTCTGCCAGATAGTTCTGGATGGCCAGATACAGCTCCTGCGCCTTCTCGGTGCCCAGATGACGGATGGGACAGTCCACCAGCTTCAGGCCTGCGTGGATGGCGTTTTTGCGGATCTCCTTGATGTCCTCACCGGTGTAGATGCCCTCCACATGGGGGTCTGCGCCGAACTCCAGATAAATTTTATCGGTGTAGTCGATGAGTTCCTGCGCAAATTCCTCCCCGATGAGGGTGGGCAGGTCGCCGCCCACCTCATAGGACAGGCTCAGCTTGCCGTCCGAGAACGCGCCCGCACCGGAAAAGCCGGTGGTGATGGCGCAGGTGGGACGGCAGTTGACGCAGTGGCCTACCTCTGCCTTGGGGCAGTGGCGTTTTTCCACCGGCTTGCCCTTTTCCACCAGCAGCATCTTCTTTTTGCTGCCGTGGCGCAACAGCTCCACAGCGGTAAAGATGCCGGCAGGGCCCGCACCCACGATGATCAGATCGTACTTTTCCATGATTTTGTTCCTTTTCCTGTTATAGATTTGCGTATTCATTCTTTGGGGAACGTGCTCGCCCTCTCCGTCACGGCTTACGCCGTGCCACCTCTCCCAAAGGGAGAGGCAAGTGCACTGCCGGAAGCTTTCTCATTATACCTAATACTTTAGTAACGAACTTTACGGCTTGGCTCCCCCTTTGGGGGAGCTGGCGCGGGAGCGCCTGAGAGGGTTTATTCCTTACTCCCGTTCCTCCTGTTCCACGGTGGCGGTCTCGTCCACATGGTCCAGCTCCACGGCGGTAGCCTCTGCATCGGTGCGGGTCACGTCCGGGGCGACAACGCCGTCGCCGTTCAGGTCCTCGCCGGTAATGCTTTCCAGCACGGACTGGGTCTCCGGGTGCAGCTTTGCAAAGCGGCGCACCGCAAGCACGGTGTACAGGGCGCTGAGCAGGTTGATGGCACCTTCCACGATCAGGATGACGCCGATGGCCATCACCAGCGTTTCCATGGCGCCGAAGGGGTTTGCGATCAGGATGACGCCCAGCACCACGCTGAGCACCGGCAGCAGCAGAAAACCCTTCCAGCTGTCGTAGCCGCAGCGGCGCAGATCCAAAGCGTTCTGCACCCGGCCGATGGCGTCAAAGATGACGAACAGGCCGAACACGATGGGCAGGATGCTCACCACGACATCGCTGCGCAGCAGCAGAAAAACGCCCAGTGCAAGGCAGACAAGGCCGGAGATCAGGGTAAGCTGGCTCTGGAACACCCCGCGCTCCACCACAAAGTAGCGGATCAGCTGCACCGCTGCGCAGGCCAGCACCACGCCGCCCAGCGCGTAGCAGACGATGTTCAGCGCCGTGCCGGGCTTCATGACCAGAAAAATGCCCAGTCCGACATACAGCAGGCTCATGAGGATCAGGTTCCACTTCAGCTTTTTTACCATAGAGATCACGTTCCTTTCGTTTGCAGAGCCATTGCCCGCCCCCGGGTCAGTGGTACAGGGGTGCGATGGTGGTCTTGTTGATACGGGCATAGAAGGCCAGACTCATCAGGATGCTGACGATCTCCGCAATGAGGAAGGCCCACCAGACATTGTTGACACTGCCGGTCTGTGCCAGCAGCCACGCTGCCGGCAGCAGCACGAACAGCTGGCGGCAGACCGAAACGATGAGGCTGAAGACGCCGTTGCCCAGCGCCTGAAAGACCGAGCTGAGCACGATGCTGACGCCCGCCAGCAGGAAATGCAGGCAGATGATGCGCATGGCCGGGACGCCGATGGCCAGCATGGCGTCACTGGCGGCAAAGATGCTCAGCACCAGCCCGGGCGCGAACTGGAAGATGCAGAAGCCTGCCAGCATGATGCCCTCGGCGTAGCACACCGCCAGCTTGATGGTCTTTTTCACGCGGTCCGGTCTGCGGGCACCGTAGTTGTAGCTGATGATGGGCACCATGCCGTTGTTCAGGCCGAAGATGGGCATGAACACAAAGCTTTGCAGCTTGAAGTAGACGCCGAACACCGCCACCGCCGTGGCAGAGAAGGCCATCAGGATCAGGTTCATGCCGAAGGTCATCAGGCTGCCCACGCACTGCATGGCGATGCTGGGCAGACCCACGGTGTAGATGCGGCCGATGGCCTTGGCGCTGGGCCGGAAGCCCTTGAAGCTGATCTGGATATCCGGGTTTTTGCGGGTGTTGAAGTACAAGGTCATGCCTGCACCGCAGAACTGGCCGATGACCGTTGCCACCGCCGCGCCGGTGGTGCCGGACAGCGCCTCGCCGCAGTAGCCGAAGATGAAGATGGGGTCCAGAATAATGTTGACCACTGCACCCACCAGCTGGCTGATCATGCTCAGATGGGTGCGGCCGGTGGCCGCCAGCAGCTTTTCGCCCATGGTCTGGGTGAAAATGCCCAGACTGAAGATGCAGCACACCGCCAGATACCGGATGCCCTGCTGCGCGATGACGGGGTCACTGGTCTGGGCGTAGAAGTAGGGCTTCATGCAGGTAAGGCCGATGACGAAGAACACCGCAAAGCTGCACAGGGAAAGGAAGATGCCGTTTTCTGCGGTGGCGTTGGCGCGGCTCTGGTTCTTTTCGCCAAGGCTCTTGCTCAGCAGGGCGTTCACGCCCACGCCGGTGCCCACACCCACGGCGATCATGACATTCTGCAGCGAAAAGGCCAGCGATACGGCGGTAAGGGCGCTTTCGCTGACATGGGACACGAACACCGAGTCCACCACGTTATACAGCGCCTGCACCAGCATGGAGATCATCATCGGGATGCTGAGCTTCAGCAAAAGGGGGTTGATCTCCATGGTGCCCATGATATTTTCCCGCGCTTCGGCGGGTGCGGTCTGCGATTGATTTGTTTTCACGATTTCTCCTTTTGAACACTTGGGATTGGGTATGCTGCGGCAGGGATGCCACTCTCAGTCAACGCCGCCTCTACTGAAGGTATCAGCTCTGTAAGAACTTCCCTTGCCGGAAACATGGGCAGGGCGCAGAAGCGCCCTGCCCACGTTCTGTCGTTGTTTATTGGGTCTGGCCGGGGGTTACAGCGTCTTTTCCTTTGCGGCGGCTGCGTCCAGGATCATCTTCACGCAGGTCTCGCGGCCAAGGGCGGCGTTGATGGCCAGATCGTAGTTGTGGGCATCGCCCCAGCGGTTCTGGGTGTAGTAGTTGTAGTAGGCCGAGCGGTTGCGGTCGGTCTTTTCCACCTCGTCCTTGATGCCCTTTTCGTCCTTGGCTTTTACCAAGGGGTTGGTTTTGGCGTACTGCAGACGCCACTCCTTGGGTGCATACACGAACACCCGCAGCACGTCCTTGCGCTCCCGCAGGACGTAGTCACCGCAGCGGCCAAGGATCACGCAGGGGCCTTCCTCGGCCAGCTGCTTGATGATACGGCTCTGCAGAATGAACACCTGATCGCCCAGCGGCAGCTCGTTGCCCATGGTGTACAGGCTGTACAACAGGCTGTGGGTGTGCCGTTTCTCGCTGGCGGCAACAGCCTCCTCCGACAAGCCGGAGTTCTTTGCTGCCATGGTGATCAGCTCCTTGTCGTAAAGCTTGATGCCCAGCGCATTTGCCACGTCCTCTGCGATGTAGCGTCCGCCGGTGCAGTACTCACGGCCCAAAGTGATGATCGTCTTTGCCATAATGTGTTCCTCCTGTTTCATATATCGCCCTGAAAAAGCTTACGGCTGTGCCGGGGCGTCCCCGGTCTGGCCGCTGGCTTTGGGTTCTGTGCTTGCAGGTGCGGGCTTCGGCTTTGGCAGCCGTACCTCTGCCACCCGCATGGTGCCGGTCTGGTCCACTGCATACACACTGCAGCGCCCGCCTGCGGCCAGCAGCTCCGGCGGGAACTGTACCCCGCCGTCCTCGGTGCGGGTACAGCGCAAAAAGGTGCGGTGGGCGGTGGTGGCGTGCGCCACACCATCGTGGGGCGCACAGGCGATCCAGCCGGAAAAATCCTCCGGCAGGTCTGCGGGCTCGCCCCGCCGCTCAAAGTAGTATGTGCCCGGCTGGGTGCCGGCGCGCAGGTCGCACCGCAGCCGCCGGGGACGGTCGGCCTCAGCCTCCCGCTGCTTTGGCCGCAGAGCAATGGCTTTGCCGGTAAAGTAACGCATAAAATCCACCAGCGCCATGGTGCAGTTCACTGCGCCGTCGGTATCGGCGGTGGGGTCGTTCAGCAGCACAAAATCTGCCATTACGGCGTCATCGTGGCCAAAGCCGCGCAGCCCCATCCACAGCCGCACCGGGTCGCGCTGGCCGCGCACCCGCCGCTCCACCTGCACGGCCACCGAGCAGCCGTCGTGGATCTGCTCCCGCAGATCGGCAAGGTCCATCCACGCCTGCCAGCAGGGGTAGCCGCAGCAGCCTGCGGCAGCGGCAGCAAAGGCGGTATTGCCGGTGCTGCGGGTGTTGCAGTCCTCCATGGCGTAGGCCACTTCCTCCGGCAGGATATCCTCGCCCCAGCGGTTCATCAGCGCCGCCATGACCAGCGGCAG
>CAKTAT010000108.1:0-4642 GCA_934532365.1 uncultured Faecalibacterium sp.
TCCACCGCGAACACCAGCTCCTGCTCGTTGTAGGGCTTGAGCAGATAGTCCATCGCCCGCACAGAGATCGCCTGCCGTGCATAGTCAAACTTATCAAAGCCGGTCAGGAACAGGATGGCACAATTTTTGTCTGTTTCGCGGATCTTGCGCGCCACCTCCAGCCCGGTGAGACCCGGCATTTCAATGTCCAGCACAGCTACCTGCGGCGCTTCGCGGGCAAAAATTTCCAGAGCCTCTCTGCCGTTTTTTGCTTCATACAGGCTTATCAGATCTCCCAGATACTTCTGCAAGGTCCGGCACAGCACCTTGCGCTCGATCAATTCATCCTCTGCCACCAGCAATTTGCACTTCACGAAAGCGTACCCTCCTTTTCTTCAGGCTGCTGCGTTTGCGGCAGTTCAAACCGCACCACGGTGCCATGATCTGCGCGGCTGTACACCTGCATTTTTCCGCCCGGATACAGCATCCCGATACGGCGGGAAATGTTGCCAAGGCCAATGCTGCGGCCGGTCTGTTCGCTCTGGGCAATTTTTGCCTGCACAGCGTCCAGTTCCTCTGGGGTCATCCCCTTGCCGTTGTCCGCGACCGTGAGCACCAGCACCTTGCCCTGCATCCATGCCCGCAGCAGGATGCGTCCGCCTTCCTCGCGGGACTTGAGCCCATGCGAGTAAGCATTTTCCACCACCGGCTGCAGCATAAAGGACGGCACCAGAACCGCCGCAGGCTGCACCTGAATGCTTTTTTCTACGGTAATGCGTCCATCAAATCGCATCTGCTGCAAATAAATGTAGTCCTCCAGCCCGTCCAGCTCCTCTTCCAGCGTGATCTGCTGGCGCTTGGTGCGCAGGTTGTGCCGGAACAAACTGCCCAGATGCACGATCATCTGGTCGGTGGTGGCAGCATCCTCCAGCCGCGCCATGCAGGAGATCATGTTCAGGGTGTTGAACAGAAAATGCGGATTTACCTGACTTTTGAGCACCTCCAGCCGGGTATGCTCCAGATCTTTTTCCAGTGCAAGGTTCCGCACTTCTTCCCGGTGCAAGGCCTGCTGGGTGGTCAGCTGCTGCGCCATGGCGTGTTTCATCTGGTTGAAGGTGCCCGTCAGCCGCCCCACCTCATCGCTGCTTTTCACCGGAAGGTCCGGGCCTGAAAGATCCCCCTCGGCAATGCTGCGGGAGGCCTGCGCCAACCGCAGCAGCGGACGCACCACCGCGCGGCTCAGCACCCGGATGAGCAGCAGCATCAGCACGGCCGCCGTCAGGAACAGCCCCAGATACAGCCACGGCAGATGCCGGATGCGGGTCGCTGTGCTGCTGTAAAGGGTGTTTTCCTGTTCCAGCGTGGCCTGCGTCAGCCGCAGCGCATACTCGGCAAGGTAGTCCTGCAAAGCCATCACATGGTACATCTGTTGAATATAGGTATCTGCCGAGGGCGAAAGCTGCAAAAAGGCATCCCGCTCCTGCCGGTAGCCCGCGTACCCCTGCAAAAGGTTCCATGTACGGGCATAGCGCTCTTCGCCGATACGGGCGTAATCGAAGGGCAGGGCCGCAAGGCTCTGCTCGGCGGCAGCGCAGGCAGCGGCATAGGCCTGCTCGGTTTCAGCAGTAGGCTGACGCACATAGCGGGCAAAGGCCTGAGCTTCGTCCTTGAGGGCGTTCTGCACCGTGTAGCAGACAGCGTTGTCGGCCAGCAGCGTATCAAAGGAGCGTACCGTCCATTGACCTGCCATGGTAGCAATGCCGGTGGAAAGCATTGTGACCAGCAAAATCGCGGCAAGCCATGCCGTGACCCTGCTGCGCAGGGAGATACCGCCCTGCGCGGTCTTGTTCCGTGCCATACGCTTTCCCTCCTGTCCTTGCAGCACCCGGTTTTTATAAGATAAGTATAATAATCTCCCGAGAAAAGTGCAACTGCAAAAAAACACCGGTTTCCGCAAAGAAGCCGGTGCTTGCAGGCCGTGTGACAAGCTGTCAGCGGGTCAACAACTCCATTGACAGAAAAATTCTGGATTAAAAGCACAGGGCAAACCTATACCGCTTTTTTTTGGGGGGGGGGAAAAACGTGGTATAATCTTTGCAGGAACCACCGCGGAAAACGAGCGGCTCTGAGAAAGCTTTGCGGGAAAGCGAAAGGAAAAAAGTTTCCATTGTCTTAAAAAAACTCTTGACAACAGGAACTTTTTTGATTATAGTAAAACTAACAAATATTAGTTAGCAAAGGACGAAGGAAAATGGAAGATACCAAGCAGCGCATTCTGGAAAAATCTCTGGAACTGTTTTCGACCAAAGGATACGATGCGGTCAGTGTGGGTGAAATTGCAAAAGCAGTCGGCATCAAGGCACCCTCGCTGTACAACCATTTCCCCAGCAAGCAGGCCATTTTTGATGCGATTTTGGAAACAACTTCGGTGCATTACCAGAAAGACACCGCTGAGATCTCGGTCCATGTACAGGATTCCCAAAAGGATATTCCGGTGTTCTCCCACATCTCGGAGGAGCTGCTGGTTGAAAAAGTCCGGCAGATTTTTCTCTATTCGCTGCACGATAAAACCATCAGCCAGTTCCGCCGGATGATGACGCTGGAGCAGTTCCGTTCCCCAAAATTTGCCGAACTGCTTTCCAAACGCTATGTAGATTGGATGATCTCCTACCATGCAGGCATTTTCCGTGCGCTGGTTGCAAACGGCGAGCTGCGAAACGAAGACCCTGATACGCTGGCGTGGATGTATGTTTCACCCATCATCGTCCTGCTCAGCGTCTGCGACCGTCAGCCGGAACGGGAAGCCGAAAGCCTTGCAAAGCTGGACGCCCATGTAAAGCTGTTCTTCCGTACCTTTAACATCGAGGGAGGTGAAAAATAAAGGAATTTTTGAATTTTATATTGAAGTAGAAAAACGCCATAATTGCTAAAATCAAAGGAGAGCTTTTTGAAACATACAACATTTGCACTGGGACTTGTGGGCTGACCGGGAGGTCTGGCAAATACCACAAGCCACTCCTCCCGAAGACGAACAGACACAATTCTTCAGGAGGACGATACCATGAATCGTGAAAACAAACGTAAGACCTTTGAAAAAGGTTACTATAAGACCCACGCCTGCAACGATACCTTTACCTGCAAAGTCTGCGGACGGGTCTGCACCCCGCAAAATGCCGGCAGCGACCACCGCAACCATTGCCCCAACTGCCTGTCCAGCCTTCATGTGGACGAAGAACCCGGCGACCGTGCCTCCGACTGCGGCGGCATCATGGAGCCGGTGGCCGTCTGGGTGCGCAAGGGCGGCGAGTGGGCCATCATCCACCGCTGCAAACGCTGCGGAAAACTCAGCTCCAACCGGGTGGCGGCAGACGACAACCCCATGAAGCTCATGAGCATTGCCATGAAGCCGCTGTGTTCTCCGCCGTTCCCGCTGGACTATATTGAGGAAATGACCGCCTTGATGGGTGGCGATGGACGGATGCGGTAAGCCGCAGCCAAAAGTGAAAAGGTCGCTGTGTCGGAGAAACGCTCTGCGGCACAGCGGCTTTTTGCAACTTACCCCCTGATTTTTACAACTTACCGCACCCATCATGGAACGATCGGGCGTTCTGTGTTATATTCTTTACAGGAAATCGGTGTGATGATAAATTGGCAGCACTTTCCATCAAAGATGAAAAGGTTTAGACCGCCTGTGAGCCATTAGAAACCAGTAGTACGGAGGCAATGATTATGGATATATGGGAAAAACTCTACACACAAGCAAAAAAAGAATATCACCCGGAGGATGTGACGCCGTTTGTCTATGCACATCATGTGGTATGTGCATTGGAAAGCGCAGACGGAACCATCTACACAGGCTTCTGTGTTGAAGCCTGCAGTGGCGTGATGAACCTGTGTGCTGAACGTGTGGCTGCACTAAATATGTATGTAAACAGCGGTCAAACAAAGATAAGGCGGCTGATCGCCTTTCGGGACGAAGCGCCGTCCGGAGGCGGCAGTGGAATGCCCTGCGGCGCTTGCCGTGAATTTTTATACCAGCTGAATGAAGAAAACGAAAACATGGAGATTATGGTGAACTATGAAACAAGAGAAATCGTGACGCTGAAAGATTTAATGCCAAATTGGTGGGGAAAAGAACGCTACGAGCAATCTCGCTTGTAAACAATAGGAGGAAACAATCATGTCCAGTCGCTGATTTGCCGGTATGGAGCGGAACTGCATGAAGAAAAGGAGTAACGGAATGTAATAGGAGTGAGGACATGAAGGTAACGGTGGAACAAATTACCCCAGAGCGAGCGGAAGAAGTTTTGCTGCGGTGCCACGAACCCAAAGAGCCTTGGGTGGAGGAGATCCAAAGCATTGCTGCTGGGCAGATCACCGTCAACGGCATGGCAGACGGGAAACTGTGTCGGCTGAAACTTGGCGACATTTATTATTTTGAAGTGGTGGACGGAAGTGCTTTTTTCTACTGCCAGAAAGAGGTGTTTTCCAGCAAGCAGAAGCTCTATGAATTTGAAGCTCTGTGTGTTGGCACCATGCTGTTCCGGTGCAGCAAGTCCATGATCCTGAACGCCGGGAAAATAGAGTATGTCCTGCCCTCTCTTTCCGGCCGCTTTGAGGCGGTTCTGGACAATGGCGAAAAAGTGATCATATCCCGGCAGTA
>CAKTAT010000109.1:0-4417 GCA_934532365.1 uncultured Faecalibacterium sp.
TCTTTTCAAAGATTGCCATAATGGTTCCTCCGTTCTGACAATTAAAATTCAGTCCCTTATTTTTGATACGAGCAGAGACACCGGGAAATTGCAGAGAAATCGCTTGAAGAGAGGAATTTTGTCTGATCTGATTATAGCATATCTTTTGGGAAAACAAAATACTTTATGTACGCCGCCCGCAGTCAGGAAAAAAGGCAAGCCCTCCTTCATAAATTACAGTAACCGTTTATGACGCTTTGGGGAGGGGTCGGCATGTTTTTATCTCTTCTGCAATTTTTTGCCACAAAGTTTCTGGTTCTGGCGCTTCATCTGGAAAGCGGCAGCTTTCTGCTATCTTTGCGGATGTCAAAAAAGCTTTCCAGCATACTCATAAGTATCGGAAAGACTGATGATACCAGTTTTATCGGATGGTTCTGCGGAGCCATCCGTTTTTTCATATTCAGATCGCATTTTTTCTGTTTTCTCTTGACGATGCCCCGCTAATGGAGTAGGATGGTGCTGCAAAAAAAGATTGCAGAAGCTGTTGCTCTGAAATACGGAAAAAGGCTGCCCGGCATCGCAGCAGGGCAGCCTTTACAACTACAAGGATGTGTCTCTATGAAACTCAAACAATTCATTCAGCAGGAAACGGTCCTCACCGCAGCCGCTGTGCTGGCCGTTGTCTCCGCCTTCTTTGTTCCGCCGGATGTGCAGTATATCGGCTACATCGACCTGCGCACGCTGGCGATCCTGTTTTCCCTGATGACGGTCATGGCCGGGCTGCGGCGGCAGGGCTTTTTTGATGGCCTGGGACGGGCATTGCTGTCCCGCACCCACAGCACCTTTCAGCTGACGATGGTACTGGTCTGGCTGTGCTTTTTCGGAAGCATGTTCATCACCAACGATGTTTCCCTGCTGACCTTCGTTCCCTTTACGTTCGTGGTCCTGAGCCGTCTGGGAGCGGATGTCCGCCGCTCCCTTCTGATCCCGGTGGTCTGTATGCAGACCATTGCGGCAAACCTTGGCAGTATGCTGACCCCCATCGGCAACCCGCAGAACCTCTATCTTTACGGAAAAAGCGGCATGAGCATCGGAGGATTTGTGCTTCTTATGCTGCCCTACACACTGGTCTCTCTGCTCCTGCTGCTGGCTTGGGCAGCAATGGTCTGCCGGAAAACCTCTGCCGCCCTCTCCGTGGACGAGCTTGTTTCTTCCTCTGCATCTCAGGGGAATCAGAAAATCATCCTGCTGTATCTGGTGTTGTTTGCCGTTTGCCTGCTGTCCGTGATCCGGGTGCTGCCCTATGGCATTGCCTTTGCCGCTGTGCTCGTCTGCGCCCTTTTTGCAGACCCACACACCTTACGGACGGTGGACTATTCCCTGCTTCTGACCTTTGTGGCTTTTTTCATCTTCATTGGTAATCTGGGGCGCGTTCCGGCCTTTTCCGGCTGGCTGCAGGAGTTTCTGACCGGCCGGGAAGTGCTGGTGGCGGTTCTCGCTTCGCAGGTCACCAGTAATGTTCCCGCTGCCCTGCTGCTGTCCGGGTTCACGGCAGAGACACAAGCCCTCATCATCGGCACCAATCTGGGAGGTCTTGGCACTCTGATCGCATCCATGGCCAGTCTTATTTCCTACCGGCAGATCGCACGGGAGCTGCCACAGGGGAAGAAGCAGTATTTTGGGCTGTTCACCCTGTCCAACCTGATCTTCCTTGCAATCCTGCTGGGCGTGTGGTTTTTGCTCCGCTGACCGTGGCAGCAGGCAGCGCTATGAACATCTGCCGTTGTCGCAGGCTCTGCCGGTGTTATCCAGCCCGCAGCCCAGATTGACCACCGCCGCGCAGGGGTGCATTTTCAGGTATGCCTGCACCTCAAAGGCAAGGTCATTCTGCCGCATGGCGACCTCCAGCGCACCGAACTGTTGCATCAGGCTGCGGGAGTTTTTCTCTGCCTGCGAAAAGTCGTAGTCGATCTGGTCGATCAGACGCACCGCCGTTTCGTCCCGGTAAAGGTTCGGGTACAGTTCGGTGCACAGCTTCCGGGAATACAGCGGGAGGATCAGCGTCTCCTGCACGGTGTTTTTCTCGATTTTGTATTTCATATCGGGTTCTCACACTTTCTAATAAACGGCAACTTCGGCATGCCGTCATGCGCAGCGATCGATGCCAGCATTTCAGCAAAGCCCTTCGGATCACGAATCTGATATTGCATGTGATCGTATCCCTCAAACACGGGATAATGGCCGCAGGGGTAGGCTTCCATCACCGCCTGACGGTATTTGAAATGCTCTTCTATGCTGCCAAACTCGAAATAGATATGCTTTTGCAGTTCTTCGGGAAGGGACGGAAAGGGTTTATCCTCCAGGCTGTCCAGAATATGCCGCCGCAAATTTGTATAGGTCAGATTTTCCCCTGCGGCTATAAAATACGGCTTTATGGAATCATCATCACACCACAAAATCTTTTTCAGCGTGCCGCCCTTCGACCAGTACAGACTCTTGATAGCGAAATACAGAAACGGTGTCATCATGCGGCGCGTACCTTTTCCGATCTGCGCAAACTGCCCGCCATCGAAGAAAACGTGTCCAATGGGCAACTCCGTACTTGTCAAAAACGCCATGGCAAGGTCGGCACCGATCGAAGAAGCCACAACCAGTTCAAGGTGTTCCACTCCCTGCAATTTCAGGTATTCTTCCACCTGACGAACCTCGTCTGCCTTGCTGACATATTTCTGCCCTTTGCAGTACACGGTGGAGGTTGGTAAAATACAGAAATACCGATCCTGTAAGTACTTCGCAACCGGTTCGCTGCTCTCCCCCGTCACACCCATAGCATGAAAAAACAAAACAGCGGGATCATTCCGATTTCCCAATGTCTTAAATTTCATCGTAGTCCTTTCCGGCAGACAAACCATGCCATGCCCTTCACTGTTCCAAGTGTTACGGTCGCGTACAGTTTCTCCAGCCGTTTTTTCAAGCTGAAGGCCGTCTCGTAGGGCGGTGTGAAGAACCCCGTCCTTTCATAAACGTGCCGGACGAACCAGTCCGTCCGCTTCTGCTCGCCTGCCACATAAAAGCAGCCGCAGAAGATTCCGAAAGAGATTTCGCCTTCGGAATCTCCAACCGTCACCCCAGTGCCACATCCAGCACCATCATCACGCTGAAGCCCACCGCAAAAAATACCGTGCCAACGTTGGAGTGCTGCCCCTGCGACATTTCCGGAATCAGTTCCTCCACCACCACATACAGCATAGCTCCGGCGGCAAAGCTGAGCAGATAGGGCAAAGCGGGCACCACGATGCCTGCCGCCATAATCGTCAGCACTGCCCCGATGGGTTCTACAATGCCGGACAGCACGCCGCCCCAGAACGCCCGGCCTTTTTTCATTCCTTCTGCCCGCAGGGGCATGGAGATGATGGCACCCTCCGGGAAGTTCTGGATGGCAATGCCAAGGGAAAGCGCCAGCGCCCCGGCGGCAGTGATCTGAGCAGTTCCGGCAAGGTATCCGGCGTAGACCACACCCACTGCCATGCCCTCCGGGATGTTGTGCAGCGTCACCGCCAGAACCATCATGGTGGTGCGCTGGAGCTGGCTTTTGGGGCCTTCAGCCTGCAAACTGTTCCGGTGCAGATGTGGGATGAGATGATCCAGCAGCAGCAAAAACAGGATCCCCAGCCAGAACCCCACCGCCGCCGGGAAAAACGCCAGCCTGCCCAAATCTGCAGCCTGTTCCATGGCCGGGATCAGCAAACTCCACACCGATGCCGCTACCATAACTCCGGCGGCAAAGCCGGTGAGGGCACGCTGGATGTTGTCACGCAAAGATTTTTTCAAAAAGAATACACAGCCCGCCCCAAGGCTTGTGCCCAGAAAGGGGATCAAGATCCCCCAGAATGCGTCTTGTATCATGTAGTCCCCCTTTTTGTGGTTATTTGCAACTAACTGCATAAAAAGTATACTGCTCTCCGGCAAAAAGGTCAAGGGCTTTTAGGAGAAGCTAACTATATGCTTTTAGAAATAAAGATAGAGGTGTGTTGTGAATTACTCTGCAAAGCAAAAAGGGAGCTCTGTCACGGACGAAGGTCCGGGCAGAACTCCCTTTGCGTTTATCGTATTTTTACTCGCCTTCCGGCTCTTTGCAGACATCCACCCAGCCCTCGGCTCCGGCGGCTGCTTCCAGCTCCTGCAAGGTCAGCTTGACGGCGGTGTGACCGTTGCCCGCTGCCGGGTAGACGGTATCGAACTTGCGCAGGCTCTCGTCCAGATAGACCGCCACGCCCTCGTTCACCCCAAAGGGGCACACACCGCCGGGGGCATGACCCACATAGGCTTCCACCTCATCGTAGGGGATCATTTTGGCCTTCATGTGGAACAGGCTCTTGTACTTGTGGTTGTCCAGCTTTGCCGTGCCCTCGGTGACGATGAGCACCGGCTTTTCGCC
>CAKTAT010000110.1:0-4417 GCA_934532365.1 uncultured Faecalibacterium sp.
GCCAGATGGAGTTTCTCTTTCAGCGCATCCTGAAGGACGCCGGAGAAGTTGATGTGTGCCGATTCGGCGGCATCGTTGAGCCAGCCGGGAATGGAAAGGGTTTTCTTTACGGGTCTGTACCGCTTTTCGTACTCTTCCATATCGAAAGGCACCATCACCACAAAATCCTCCGGGTCAACGTGGAGCGCAGAAGGGACAGAAGGCTCCGGGCAGACTTTGCAATCTTCCAGCATAAGGCCGATGGCATCCTGTGCCATACGGACAGCTTCGTCCATGGTATCGCCTTGGGTGAAGCAGCCCTCAATATCGGGAATCTCAACAGAGTACCCGGTTTCTTCCGGGTGAAAAATTGCAGGATAGAAAATAGCATTCATAATGTGACCTCACCTTTTATAATTCAACAAACAATCAATGTACCTTCATTTAACAGGCCTACATTATTGGTTGGAAATTGTAGAATAGTCTATGCAGTGCTTCGCGGTTTCAGAATATGAAGTCTACAATCATCATATTCTTACTTTTTGAGTCCGGCTAATTTGAGAATGTTTTTCTCGGTACCGGGCTTCAGATCCTTTGCGTGAAATGGAACGACAGTGGTTTTGTTGGTAGTTGGGTTATGATACTTGTAGTGTGACCCATTTGCACTGACTAAAACAAAGCCGTTCTGCTCCAGCAAGCGAATCATTTGCTTGGGAGTCATCGGCATGGCAAGTGCCCCTCCTTTCTTTCAGGATTGCATCTTTATTGTATACGTATTTTACGTATTTGTCAAGAGGGCAAAAACAGCCGCCCAGCGACCTTACGGTCTCGCTGGGCGGCTTATTTTTTGCGTTTCCACAACAGATATTCTTCGTAGCGGTGCATTTCGTTCTGTTCTTCTTCGGTCAGGCGCTGGCGCTGTTTGCGGGCCTCGTCCGAGGGGTCGATGTCGGTCAGACCCAGCAGGTAGTCGGCAGAGGTGCCATAGTACCTGCAAATGGCAATCAACATCTCGTGGTTTGGGGAACTCTTTTCATGCTCCCAACTGCGGATGGTAGAGGTTGCAACATTAAGGGCTTTGGCGAGTTCTTCCTGCGTTTGGTTATTCCAATCTCGCAGGTCGGCTAATCGTGCTCCAATCATCTTTTTCCCGCCTTTCTTTGCCATAAGTATAGGTGTTTCATATCACTTTTGGTAAAAAACGCCGAGAATCTTGTTAATTTGCCTTGAAAGTGATAAGATACTTGTTAGTATAGGCTGAAAGTGCTAAGAATATTATCACTTCCGCCGCAACGCTAAGGCAAAGCGAGGGAATCCCCGTTGGAACAACTGATCGATTTTCACGCACCGGAAGTACAGGCGGTGCTGGATACGCTACTAAAAGATAAATCTACCGGTAAAAACATTATCTGGGCAACCGACCCGCCGGAAGAGCTGCAAATGGTAATGTACGAACCTGTCACGGATAGATCCCAGATCACCACCCAGCAGCTTGGGCTGACCCACTACGAGGTGGTGCTGCCTCGGATGATGAAGCAGACCGACACCCAGCAGCAGCGCACCCGCAAAAAAGGCGAAGTGTTCTCGCCCGCATGGGTCTGCAACAAGATGAACAACGCACTGGACGCCGACTGGTTCCGTGGGCTGGGGGCAGGAGAGACCGCCGGGCAGTTCACGGTGGAGCTGCCCCAAGGCTGGCAGACGGTGGAAACGCTGGTACAGTTCCCGGCTTGCGGGGGCAAGACCCCGGCATGGGTGCAGTATGTGCAGAGCCGCCGCTTGGAGGTGACCTGCGGCGAAGCCCCCTTTCTGGCGTCCCGCTACGATGCCGCCACCGGCGAGATGATCCCGGTAGCCCGGCGCATTGGCATTCTGGACCGCAAGCTGCGTGTGGTAAGCGAGAACGCCGCCACAGAGGAAGAGTGGCGCAAATATGCCACCCATGCGGTGCAGTCCACCTACGGCTACGAGTATCAGGGAGATAATCTTTTGTTGGCGCGGGTCAACCTTCTGCTGACCTATGCAGAGCATCTGCAAGCACGCTGGCAGCGCAAGCCCACAAAAGAAGAGTTACAGCCTATCGCCAACATCATCAGCTGGAACCTGTGGCAGATGGACGGCCTGCACCTGTCCGTGCCCGGCGGCAAGCCACAGCCGGAGACAGAACAGCTTGACCTCTTCTCAATGTTTGGCACGGTGGAAGAGCAGACCCCGGCAGTATCGTGCAAAGTGAAAAATTGGCGTTCTAACAAAACGCAGAACTTTGAAACCATTCAGGAAGGGAGTACCAGCATGAAGTTTGATTATGTCATCGGAAACCCGCCGTATCAGGAAGTTGATGGAGGTTCAGGCGCAAGCGCAACGCCGGTATATAACAAATTCATTGAGGAAACAAAGACATTGAATCCAACGGCAATGTCTTTTATCATTCCAGCAAAATGGTATTCTGGTGGTAAAGGGTTGGATAAATTTCGAGAGCAGATGTTAAACGACAAACGAATGGCGGTACTCGTTGACTATCCTAACTCGCTGGATGTTTTTCCGAATGTGGATGTTGCTGGTGGTGTATGCTATTTTGTGTGGGCTAAGTCACATGAGGGAAAATGCTACTACATAAATTACCGAGATGGGGTTAAGACATCCGAATACCGTGATTTGAATGAGTTTTCGACATTTATTCGTTATCCAATCGCTGCCGAGATAGTTAAGAAAGTGCGTCTGAAAGGAGAGCAGACGCTTGATACGATAGTTTCCAGCCGAAAGCCGTTTGGTCTTGCTACAAATGTGAAACCGCTCAAAGCAGGAGATATTCAACTGAGATTTAATGGTGGGATAGGCCCATATAAAAGAAGTTTGATTTCTACGGGTATAGAAAATATAGACCGCTATAAAATCATTATTTCATATTTGACGGCAGAACACGCAGGACAGCCCGACAAGAACGGACAATACCGCATTCTCTCGACAATGGAAAAGCAGCCGCCGAAAGTAGTTTGTTCAGAAACGTATCTCGTTGCAGGAGCATTTGACACAGAAGCTGAAGCAGATAACTATGTGAGATACCTAAAAACACGATTTGTGCGTTTTTTGATTTCGATTTTGGCGATGACACAGCATATCAGCAAAGGTATGTTTGGTTTTGTTCCTGTTCAGGATTTTTCAAGAGCGTGGACAGATGAAGAACTGTTTTCAAAGTACAAACTAACTTCTGATGAAGTGGCATTCATACAAAGCATTATAAAGGAGATGGCATAATGGCTGGCATAACCCTGCGCACTGCCCGGCAGGTGGTGCCCATGATCTACGCCTATACTACCCCGGAAATTGCCCGGCACAACGGCTGGACGAAGATCGGCTACACCGAGCAGTCGGTGGACAAGCGCCTGAAACAGCAGACCCACACCGCCGATGTGCTGTTCCACGAGGAGTGGCGGGGCAATGCCGTCTACGATGACGGCAGCGGCGAGGTGTTCACCGACCACGATTTCCACGCCTACCTCCGCAAGCTGAACGTGGAGAACGACCGCAAAAACGAGTGGTTCCATCTGGATGGGCAGCAGTCCTGGCGGTATTTTCAGGATTTCCGCATGAACCGGGGCCGGGTGCAGTTGGATGCCGCCATTGCCTACACCCTGCGGGAAGAACAGGCAAGGGCTGTTCATGACACCAAGACCTATTACCAGAGCCACCCCGGCGGGGAATACCTCTGGAACGCCAAGCCCCGCTTTGGCAAGACCCTTTCCGTCTACGACTTCTGCAAGCAGGTCGATGCACAGACGGTGCTTATCGTCACCAACCGCCCTGCCATCGCCAATAGCTGGTACAGCGACTATGTGCGCTTTCTGGGCAGAGAGTCCGGCTATCTCTTTGTCAGCCATGTGGATGCCCTTGCCGGGCTGCCCCATGTGCTGGACGAGCAGGGCTATCTGGATGCCGCTGCACAGGGCGAGGAGTTGTATAAGCGCATCGAGTTCGTCAGCCTGCAGGACATGAAAGGCTCCAAGTATTTCGGCGGCGAGTACGACAAGCTGCGCCACCTGACCGAGCTGAACTGGGATGTGCTGGTCATCGACGAAGCCCACGAGGGCGTGGATACCTACAAGACCGACCTTGCCTTTGACCGCATCCGCCGCAAGTTTACGCTGCACCTGTCCGGCACGCCATTCAAGGCGCTGGCGAACGACAAGTTTGCCGGGGATGCCATCTTCAACTGGACCTACGCCGACGAGCAGGCCGCCAAGCGGAACTGGCAGGGCGCACCGGGGCAGCAGAACCCCTACGCAAACCTCCCTATGCTTAACCTCTACACCTACCAGATGTCCGAGATCATCCGGGACGAAATTCAGCAGGGCGTGGAGATCGACGGCGAAACGCAGGAATTTGCCTTTGACCTGAACGAGTTCTTCAAGGTAAAGCCCAGCGGCAGCTTTGAGCACGA
>CAKTAT010000111.1:0-4377 GCA_934532365.1 uncultured Faecalibacterium sp.
GCGGGGTGGGTGGAGTCCAGAGGTAGGGAGGGGGGAGTCGGAACACCCCTCCCTGCCTCTGGCCCAGCGGAGCGTCTTTGCACGCTGAAAGCAAGCAGAAGCTTTCCCCACGGAGCTCACACTTTTCTGGTTCTCTTTTGCCATCAAAAGAGAACATCCCTCGGCAGCATCCTCCTGCCCCACCTTTACGCGCAAAAGGTTGTTTTTTGTCGAATTAACACGCAATCATTGACGAAAGGTGTTATTTTTTGTATACTAAGCTTATCAACGCTGGCACAATTTTCCTGTTGTGTCAGTGGTTGCTAAGAAGGAATAAATGAAGGAGAATGACACATTATGAAAAGCACTGGCATCGTTCGCGGCATTGACTCGCTGGGACGGATCGTTCTGCCGAAGGAGCTGCGCACCAGTATGCACCTGGACACCGACACTAAATTGGAGATCTTTGTGGATGGGGACGCCATCATCCTGAAAAAGCACCGCCCCGCCGGCAGCTGCGATTTCTGCGGCGAGGTGGACGAGCAGGCCATCCAGTTCGGCGGCTACTGCATCTGCAGCGCCTGCCGCCGCAAGCTCAGCGCACTGTAACTCAGAAAGGAGGCCCTTTCCATGAGTCAGTTCATCGACTTTACCCTTCCCTCCACCGTGCCGGGGCGCACCCTGCACGGCTTTCGCTGCGTCCCGGAGGGTCAGGTGCGGGCGGTGCTGCAGCTGTCCCACGGCATGGTAGAGTATATCGACCGCTACCGCCCCTTGGCGGAGTATCTGGCCGACCGGGGCATTCTGGTCACCGGCCACGACCATCTGGGACACGGCGCCTCCATCCGCACCAAGGAGGACTACGGCTACTTTGCCGAGCCGGACGGCAACCGCGCCGTGCTGGCCGACCTGCACGCCGTGACCGTGCTGACCAAGGAGCTGTACCCGAACCTGCCCTACTTCTTGCTGGGGCACAGCATGGGCTCTTTCTACGCCCGGCAGTATCTGTGCGAGTACGGCCGGGAGCTGGACGGCGCCATCATCATGGGCACCGGCTTCCAGCCCAAGGCGCTGGTCAAGACAGCCAAGACCCTTTGCCGGGTGCTGGCAGCCTTCCACGGCTGGCACTACCGCAGCAGCCTTGTGGCCAACCTTTCCTTTATGGGCTACAACAAGGGGCTGGAGGGCCGCACCACCCACGACTGGCTCAACCGCGACCAGGCCGAGGTGGACAAGTATCTGGCTGAGGAGCGCTGCACCTTTACCTTTACGCTGAACGCCTATTACAGTATGTTCAGCGGTATTCTGCGTCTGCACGACCCGGCTTTTCTGGCACGGATGCCCAAGGACCTGCCGCTGCTCTTCCTCTCCGGCGATGCCGACCCGGTGGGCGAGCAGGGCAAGGGCGTGCGCCGCGCCATCCAGAGCCTGAAGGACGCCGGTGTGCAGAACATTGAAAGCATCTTCTACCCCGGTGCCCGCCACGAATTGCTGCTGGAGACCAACAAGCAGGAGGTCTTCGCGGACATCGCCGCTTGGCTGGACAAACAGCTGGCAAAACAGTAAAACCACTAAAGGGCTGCTGCACGTTTTGTGCAGCAGCCCTTTCGCGTGGAATAAGCATTTTGATTGGGGGTTCCAAAACGCCTGTGGGTGTTCCGGAGCCCTTTTTCACAGTTTTGGAAAACGTGCGCGTCGCAAAAATTGCTCCATTCCGTCTATTTTTGTCATCATTCTACATTTCGTTTATACCGCAGCGGGGTCTGCACCTCGGCGCGGATCTTGCCAAGATAGGTGCGGGTCTGCTCTGCGCCCTGCAAAATGGACTTCACCTGTGCCCGCTGCTCTGCGGTCAGGCCATCATCCTCTGCCAGCAGCTCCGCATTGCCCTCGATGATGGTCAGCGGCGTTTTCAGCTTGTGGGACAGCTGAATGATCTGCTCCCGCTGCCGCTGCTCCATGGCCCACTGCTTCTGTAAGCTGCCGGTCAATGCGTCGCCCATGGTCTGCAATGCCTGCAAAGTGCTCTCGTACTCCCGCACCTTCGCGCCGGAAAACACCGCGCTGTCCAGCTCCTTCCGCGCCACCGCCTGCGCCGCCGCGGTCAGCTTTTCGGTCTCCCGGGTCAGGAAGCGCCCGGTCCTGTGGGTGCTCCACACCACTGCCCCTGTCAGCAGCAGAATGCCCAGAATGCAGTGCACGGTCTGCATATCCGGCAGCACGCCCCGCAGCGCAGGGTCGGCGTAGGGCACGGCATAGTCAAATTGCAGCAGACAGGCCGTTCCGTCCTGCAATTTTGATGTCATATAATACTGCGTGTAGCCAAAATGCCAGCGGGTTTTCCCCTGCCGGTTCTCCATTGCCCGCTGCAAGTGCCCGGCATCCATGTTGGTGGCCAGCACCTCGCTGCTGTCGGGTGCGGCAAACAGGGCGTAGCGGCACAGGGAGTCCAGCTGCGTCTCGTCAAAGGTGGCGGCGGTCATGCCCGGCAAAACGTCCTGTGCGGCTTTCTGGCAGGCCTGTGCAGCTTGATTCGCGGGCAGGAACAACCCGCTGTTCTGGATCCACAGCAGCAGCACCAGCAGCCACCCCACCGCGACCAGCAGGCAGGCCAGCGCCGTGCGCACCAGATATTGCAGCAGCACGCTGCGCAGAGAGGTCAGTCTTCGCTTTTCCATCGGTACCCCACGCCCCATACGGTATTGAGCAGCTTTTCCGGCTCCGGCACGCCCGCCGCCCGCAGCTTTGCCCGGATATTTTTAATGTGCTGGGTCACGGCGGTATCGTCCGCCGTGCCGTCAACGCCAAAAACCGCTTCGTAGATCTGCTCCTTGGTAAAGGTCTGCCCGGCGTGCAGCGCCAGATACTCGCAGATGGCATACTCCGAGCGGGTCAAGGGCAGCGCCGTGCCCTCCACTGCCGCGCTCCGGGCAGTCAGGTCAAAGGCCACGCCGCTGCGCACCATCCGGTGTGCCGGGGTGCGGCTCTGCCGCCGCAGATGTGCTGCTACCCGCGCCCGCAGTTCTGCCACCCGGAAGGGCTTGGATAGAAAGTCGTCCGCCCCAATGCCCAGCCCTTCCAGCACAGCCGCCTCGTCGGTGCGGGCGCTCAGAAACAAGATGGGTGCTTCGGTCAAGCTGCGGATGCGCCGACAGACCGCAAAGCCGTCCTCCCCGGGCATCATCACGTCCAGCAGGATGCAATCTGCCCAGCGGCAAAGCGCCTCGGTCAGATCTCTGCCCGCCTGCCGCGTTTCTACCCGGTGGCCGTCCCGCTCCAAGGCGGTGCATATCAGCTTGCAGAGCTCCAGATTGTCGTCCACTGCCAGAATGTTTGCCACAAGATCACCTCAACACATTATAAACAAGGCAGGATGCCCCGTACAGCAGATACACATGGGCGGGGTAGAACCAGTAGAACAGCTGCTTGTGGCCGCTGCCGCGCTGCCCGTTGTACAGCAGCATCAGCAGCACCGCCAGCACCCCGAACCACTCGTAGTTGTCGGTGAACATCTGCGTCCAGACAAAGCCCGCCTGCCTGCAAAGCATCCCAAAGGGCAGCACAAAGTCACACAGGAAAATCACCAGTGCCCATACTGTCAGCTGCACGCGGCGATGACCCCGCAGGGCATACAGCAGCACACCGCCCAGCAAAAAGCTCCATCCGCCGTCCGTGATGGCTGTCCACATGGGCAGCGGGCTTGTAATGACAAAGGCCACGATCGTTGAAGCAATGGGCATCTCCTGCACCCCGGGGAAGAGCAGCAGAAATACTACCACCACAACCGGCCAGCACAAAACGGCGGCAATGGCGCCAATGCCCTTGGCAAATTTCCTCTCCCGCAGCCAGTCGATGCCCTGCCAGACGATGCACAGCAGCGCAAGATCCTGAAAAATAGCGTTCAGCGGGTAGAAGCCGTCCCCGCGCCGGAAGGCCTTGGCGTAGATCATAAAGAATTCCAGCGCCGCCATCGCCGTGCCGATGGCCCAGATGCGGATAAAGTACCGCTTACGGTCATGGGTGTGGGCAAAGCCCTCCACCGTGCAGAACAGGAACAGCGGCGCACTGAGCCGCCCCAGCATACTGAACACCGTCGGGATGCAGCCGGTGAATTCAAAGAAATAATGAATGTGATCCAGCACCATCAGCATCAGTGCGATGGTCTTGAGCTGGGTACCGTCCAGCCCCTTTTTCGTTAATTTGTCCATACAGACTCTCCTTTCTTTGTGCATCCAGTGTAACAGGAAAATCTGTAGAAAGTATAAGGTTCTGCTTTTATAATACTATTTTCTGCCCCGAAACGCAACAAAAAAGCCCTGAAACTTTCATCTCAGAGCTCTCTGTTCAAGTCGGCGACTACCTATTTTCACAAGCCGTTTCCAGCTAACTATCTTCGGC
>CAKTAT010000112.1:0-4375 GCA_934532365.1 uncultured Faecalibacterium sp.
GACCGCCCCGGCGTGACCAAGGGCAAGCAGTGGGTCAGCACCGAAAAGTTTGACCTGCTGGATATGCCCGGCGTGCTGTGGAAAAAGTTCGATTCCAAGACCATCGCCTCCAATCTGGCCTTCATCGGCTCCATCAAGGATGACATTCTTGATGTTGAAGAGTTAGCCATGAACCTGCTGGACGAGGTGCGCCGCAACTATCCCGACCTTGTGGCACAGCGCTACAAGCTGGATGCCGAAACGCTGGCGCTGCCGCCCTATGAACTGCTGGAAGCCATCGGCCGCAAGCGCGGATTGCTGGTGCGCGGCGGCGAAGTGAACACCGAGCGCTGCGCCATCATGCTGGTGGACGAGTTCCGCGCCTGCAAGTGGGGACGTATCTCTCTGGAGCGTCCGCCGCAGCGGGACGATCTGGCTGACTTTGCCGAGGAGGACGAGGAATGAAGCGCCGCTCGGATGAGGAGATCTCCGCTCCGCTGTACGCCTTTGACGCCGAGGTGCGCAGCCAGTACGGCTGCTTTGCCGGTGTAGATGAGGCCGGGCGCGGCCCGCTGTGCGGCCCTGTGTGCGTAGCGGCCTGTATTCTGGACCCGGAAAACCCGGTGTACGGCATCAACGATTCCAAAAAGCTGACCGAGAAAAAACGCGAAGCGCTGTTTGACGAGATCTGCGAAAAAGCGCTGGCCTACCGCATCATTTTTGTGGGGCCGGAGGTCATCGACCGGGAAAACATCCTGCACGCCACCATGGGCGGGATGCAGCAGGCGGTGGAAGAGCTGGACATCGTGCCCAATCTGGTGCTGGTGGACGGCAACCGCACCCCCGCAGGCTTGCAGATCCCGGCACAGCCGGTGGTCAAGGGCGATGCCACCAGTGCCAGCATTGGCGCAGCTTCGGTGCTGGCCAAGGTCAGCCGTGACCGCTATATGCTGGAACTGGACAAGCAGTATCCGCAGTATCAGCTGGCAAAGCACAAGGGCTACCCCACAAAGCTGCATTACGAGCTGATCGCGCAGTACGGCATCCAGCCGTTCTACCGCCGCAGCTTCCTTAAAAAGCAGGGCTATTGGCCGGAGAGCGGCAAATGAACCGCGCCGAGACCGGCCGCAGGGGAGAAGCTGCCGCTGCCCGCTGGTATCAGAAGCAGGGCGCGCAGCTGCTGGCGCATAACTATCATACCCGCATGGGAGAGCTGGATCTTGTGCTGCGGGAGCCGGACGGCACCATCGTCATCTGCGAGGTAAAGACCCGCAGTCAGGGGATGCTGCAGCGCCCCGCTGCCGCCGTAGACCCGGCCAAGCAGCACCGGCTGATCTGCGCTGCGCAAAAGTATTTGCAGCAGACCGGCCAAAGCGAAGAACCGGTGCGTTTTGACGTTGCAGAGGTAGTTCCTCTTGACAGCGGGCGCTGGATGGTACATATTATAAAGGGTGCCTTTCTCTGCGAATCTTAGGCAGAAACCGTAGCACCGGTGGGAAGTATGCGGCAAAACGAGGGTTTTGCTGTACAACCGGGAACGTGCCCGGCACGTTCCGTGGCGAAAAGGAGCGATGACCATGCAGTTTTTCAGTACCAGAGATCAGAACCGCAAAGTAACCTCTTCTCAGGCAATTGCACAGGGACTGTCCGATGAGGGCGGTCTGTTTGTGCCGGAAAGTTTTCCGCAGGTGGATGTAAAAGCCCTGTGCGGGCTGGACTACCCCGCGCTGGCAGCCGCCGTTGTGCGGGAGTACCTGACCGATTACGACCCCGCCTTCCTGACCGAGGCCACCCGCAGCACCTATGGCGCTGCTTTCGGCGGCAAGGCAGGCTATCTTGCCCCGGTGGAAGGGGACACCTATGCCCTCGAGTTGTGGCACGGCCCGACCTGCGCCTTTAAAGATTACGCCCTGCAGCTGATGCCCAAGCTGCTGGTGGAAGCCAAAAAGAATCTGGGACGCACCGAAAAGACCCTGATCCTTGTGGCTACCAGCGGCGACACCGGCAAGGCTGCGCTGGACGGCTACCATGATATCCCCGGTGTGGAGATCGCTGTGTTCTACCCCACCGGCGGCACCAGCGAGATCCAGCGTTTGCAGATGGCAACGCAGGAGGGCGCTAACGTTGCAGTGTACGCCGTGCGCGGCAACTTCGATGATGCCCAGACCGGCGTAAAGAAGGTGTTCGGCGATAAGGCCATCGCCGCCGAGCTGGAAAAGCGCAACATCCGTCTTTCCAGTGCCAACTCCATCAACTGGGGTCGCCTTGTGCCGCAGATCGTCTACTACTTTGCCGCCTACGCCCAGCTGCTCAAGGCCGGCAAGATCACCTTCGGCGACGAGGTGGATTTCTGCGTACCAACCGGCAACTTCGGCGATATCCTCGCCGGTTATTACGCAAAGCAGATGGGTCTGCCTGTGGGCAAGCTGGTCTGCGCCTCCAACGAGAACAATGTGCTGACCGATTTCCTCACCACCGGTACTTACACCGCAAAGCGGGAGTTCTTCAAGACCACCTCGCCCAGCATGGATATTCTGGTGTCCTCCAATCTGGAGCGCCTGCTGTACCATGTGACCGGCAGCGATGCCGAGGTGGCAGGCTTTATGCAGCAGCTGGCTGCCACCGGCAGTTACACCGTCCGTCCCGAGACGCTGGCAGCTATTCAGGAAACCTTCTCCTGCGGCTGGAGCAGCGAGACCGAGGTTGCAGGGGAGATCCGTTCCCGCTACGAAAAGGATGGCTACCTGTGCGATACCCACACCGCCGTGGCCTTCCATGTGGCTGCACAGAAAAAGCGGCAGGGCGTGCCCATGGTGGTGCTTTCCACCGCATCGCCCTTCAAGTTCCCCCGCAGCGTGCTGAGCGCACTGGGCAAAGCTGCCCCGGAAAACGATTTTGAGGCCATGCAGCAGCTGGAGGCTGCCACCGGTCACACCGCACCGGCAAGCCTTGCCGCTCTGCGCAGCAAGCCGGAGCGCTTTGATACGGTCATTGCCCCGGCACAGATCGCCGAGGTGGCGCTGGGCTATCAGGCATAAGCTTCTGCGGACAGACAGAACAGGAGTAAACAGACTATGGCACTTTTTGTGCTTGGCGACCCCCATCTTTCTCTGGGCGCATCCAAGCCGATGGATATCTTCCCCGGCTGGAACGATTATGTGGACAGGCTGGAGAAAAACTGGCGCAAGCTCATCACCCCGCAGGATACCATCGTGCTGGCGGGGGATGTCAGCTGGGCCATGCGCCTGACCGATACCCGCAAGGATTTTGCCTTTTTGCAGCAGCTGCCCGGGCAGAAGATCATCATGAAAGGCAACCACGATTATTGGTGGTCCACCGCCAACAAGATGAACGCCTACCTCAAGGCCGAGGGCTTTGATACCCTGCATATCCTGCACAACAATTCTTACAGTGTGGAGGGGTACGCCATCTGCGGCACCCGCGGCTGGCTGTTCGATGTGGGGGAGCCCCACGACGAAAAGGTGATGAACCGCGAGATCGGCCGCCTGCGCATGAGTTTGCAGGCAGCGGAGCCTGGGCTGGAAAAGCTGGTGTTCCTGCACTATCCGCCGGTCTACACCGGTACCAGCGCCCCGGAGATCGTAGCCACCCTGAAAGAGTTCGGCATCAAGACCTGCTTCTATGGGCATCTGCACGGCAACGCCATCCGGTTTGCCGTACAGGGCGAGGTGGACGGCATCCGGTACAAGCTGGTAAGTGCCGACGGCCTGCGTTTCTGCCCCTACCGCATCAATTAACGGCGGTATAAAAGGGCAAAAACGACAAAATTTAAAAATTTGGTATGGCAATTGTGTCCAGAGCGTGCTATAATAAGTTTTGACGCGATTGTTGCACCCAATTGAGCGCGCGCGTCCCCGCATTCCGTGTGCATACAGCAAGGACGTGGTGCGCGGTTGCCCCGGGCAAAAACTTCCTGCCCTGAGCAATAGAATATTTGAGTGGAGGATAAACAAATGAATCTCATCAAGTGTGAAAAGCTCGAGAAGAGCATGGCAGAACTGCAGTTCTCCATCGACGCAGAGGCTTTCAAGAAGGCTGTTGCCGATGTTTTCAAAAAAGAGGGCAAGAAGTACCCTGTGCAGGGCTTCCGCAAGGGCAAGGCTCCCAAGGCTCTGATCGAGAAGATGTACGGCGCAGACGTCTTTACCTACGACGCTATCAACGAGCTGTTCCCGGAGGCTTTCGAGGCTGCCGTTAAGGAAGCCGGCGTGGAGCCCGTGGGCCGTCCTGAGGTCAGCGTGGATTCTGCCAGCGAGGCAGAGGGCGCTACCCTGACCGTTAAGGTCGCTGTGAAGCCCGAGGTCAAGGTTGGCAGCTACAACGGTCTGACCGTGGAAAAGACTGTCCATACTGTTACCGACGAGGCTGTGGACGC
>CAKTAT010000113.1:0-4267 GCA_934532365.1 uncultured Faecalibacterium sp.
GTGTACCACTGTGCAAAGTTTTCTTCCTGACTGGTGATCGCCTGCACGAGCTTCTTGTTGTCTTTTGCCATTTTGTTTTATCCTCCCAAGGCCGTGCGCCAAACGCTGCGCGTTCCGCACGAACCATAATAAAGCCCCGCCTGCCTGCACGGCCGTGTGCCGCACTGCAAAGGCGGGGCTTTTGCCTAAAAGAATCAGTTCTGCGCGTGGCTGTCCACAAAGTTTACCACATCGCCTACGGTGCGCAGGGACTCGATGGCGTCGTCCGGCACCTCGATGCCAAACTCGTCCTCCAGCGTCATCACCATATCCACGATATCCAGACTGTCGGCCTCGAAATCGCTCATGATATCGCTTTCCATCGTGATCTTTGCCGGGTCAACGTCCAGCTGCTCAGCCAGCAATGCACGGATTTTTTCAAAAGTATCCATTCCTGTGGTCTCCTTTTTGCAGTTGTATTGCATACGCGTACAGCCCGCCGTGCCCCGGAAAAAGCCTCCGGTATCCGGCACAGCCTTGCCTGCTGTACAAAGCGCTCTCTTTTTTTATATCCCATGCAGTGCGTATTGTCAAGCCCTGTTTTGCAGCAACTGAAGAAAATTGTCTGAAAGCTGCTTTTTCCCTTGACATCTCGTGCCGGTTTTTTTATCATTATAAAGTAATGAGTTTACAGGGACTGACCGGTCCCCTTTATAAGGAGCGATAAGCATGAAGCTTTCATTCACCAAAATGCAGGGCTGCGCCAACGATTATATTTATCTGGATTGCCGCACTTCCGGCGTGCCGGATGAGATCGCCGCGCTTTCAGAGCGCTTGTCCCGGCGGCACTTTTCCATCGGCGCGGACGGCATCATCTGCATCTGCGCACCGGTCACGGCCGGGGCAGACGCCATGATGCGCATCTTTAATGCGGACGGCAGCGAGGGCAAGATGTGCGGCAACGGTATCCGCTGTGTGGCCGAGTGGCTGTACACCCACGGCATGGCAAAGCCGAAGCTTGCCATCGACACCCTCAGCGGCTTAAAGACCGTTGCCCGCATGGGCGAGGGACTGTGGCAGGTGGAGATGGGTGCCTACACCGCAATGGCGGCGGCGCTGCCCGCTGTGAACATGGGCGAAGGGCCGCTGGTGGACCTGCCCCTGGAGGTGGAAGAGAACCTGTGGCGGGTGACCTGCATCAGCGTGGGCAACCCCCATTGCGTGACCATTGTGCCGGATGTGGACAGCCTGAAGCTGGAGCAGATCGGCCCGGGCTTTGAGCACCACGAAAACTTCCCGGAGCGCATCAACACCGAGTTTGTGCAGGTGGTGGACGCTACCCACCTGAAGATGCGCGTGTGGGAGCGCGGCAGCGGCGAGACATGGGCCTGCGGCACCGGCACCTGCGCCACCGTGGCAGCCCTGACCGAGCTGGGCGTCTGCCCCGCCGGGGAGGACGTTCATGTGCAGCTGCGCGGCGGCGAGCTGACTATCCGGGTGCTGCCCGGCAAGCAGCTGCTGATGACCGGCGCTGCCGAGACCGTGTGCGAGGGCACAACTGAAGTATAAATAAGAACCCTCTCAGTCGCCTGACGGCGACAGCTCTCCCGAAGGGCGAGCTTTTCTGAATCAAGAGGAAAAGTTTCCCTTCAAAGCGAAAAAGCTCCCCCCTCGGGGGAGCTGGCATCGAGCGAATGCGAGATGACTGAGAGGGTTGAACCAATAAAAGAAGCGAGGGAAAGTATCATGAAGATGAACAAGCATTACAACGAACTGAAGGCCAGCTACCTGTTCGTGGACATTGCCCACAAGGTGGCTGCGTATCAGGAAGCACACCCGGAAAAGGAGATCATCCGTCTGGGCATCGGCGATGTGACCCAGCCGCTGGCAAAGTGCGTGGTGCAGGCTATGCGCGACGCTGCCGAGGAGATGGGCACCAAAGAGGGCTTCCACGGCTACGGCCCGGAGCAGGGTTATCCCTTCCTCAAGCAGGCCATTCAGGGCTACTACGCTGGCCGTGGCACCCAGCTTGCCGAGGACGAGATCTTTATCTCGGACGGCGCAAAGAGCGACCTTGCAAACCTGTTGGGTCTGTTCGATGTGGACAACACTGTGCTGGTACCGGACCCCGTGTACCCCACCTATGTGGATGATAACGTCACCGACGGCCGCAAGATCATCTACAGCCGCACCGGGCAGGAGAACGGCTTCCTCGGGATGCCGGACGAGAGCGTGAAGGCAGATATCATCTATATCTGCAGCCCCAACAACCCCACCGGCGCTGCCTACACCCGCGCACAGCTGAAGGCATGGGTGGATTACGCCCGCAAGAACGATGCCATCATCCTGTACGATGCCGCCTACGAGTGCTTTATCTCGGACGGTGAGCTGGCCCGCAGCATCTTCGAGATCGAGGGAGCACGCGAGTGCGCTGTGGAGATCTGCTCCTTCTCCAAGATCGCAGGCTTTACCGGCACCCGCTGCGGCTACACCGTCGTGCCCAAGGAGCTGGAGCGCGAGGGCATGAGCATCAATAAGCTGTGGCTGCGCCGCCAGACCACTAAGTTCAACGGTGTGCCCTATGTGGTACAGCGCGCCGCTGCCGCTGTGTTCACCGAGAGCGGCATGGCCGAGATCCAGTCCAATCTGGACTACTACCGCCGCAACGCAAAGGTGATTGCCGATGCACTGGACGAGTGCGGCGTGTGGTACTGCGGCGGCAAGAACAGCCCCTACATCTGGCTGCGCTGCCCCGGCAACATGAAGAGCTGGGAGTTCTTTGACTGGCTGCTGGAAAACTGCGGTGTTGTGGGCACCCCCGGCGTGGGCTTCGGCGAGTGCGGCGAGGGCTACTTCCGCCTGACCGCCTTCGGCGATGCGGAAAAGACCAAGCTTGCCGCCCAGCGCATCAAGACCGCTATCAAGGCACTGTAAAACCTATAAAAATTGCACCCGTTGTCTGTTTTGGACAGCGGGTGTATTTTTTTGCGCGCCCTCTTGACAAATCTGTATCTACTGTATATACTGTACATATACGGATAAAACGTAAGTGTCAAAGGAGCAGCCGATGGAACTGTTTATCAATAACAAAAGCGGCGCGCCCATCTATGACCAGATCTACAATCAGATCAAGCAGCAGATCATCAGCGGGGCTTTGCAGCCGGACGAAGCTATGCCCTCCATCCGGGGGCTGGCGCGGGATCTGCGCATCAGCGTCATTACCACCAAGCGCGCCTACGATGAACTGGAAAAAGAGGGCTTTCTTTACGCAGTACCGGCAAAGGGCTTTTTTGTAGCCCCTAAAAACACCGAACTGCTGCGTGAAGAAACCCTGAAAAAAATTGAAGCGCATCTTACCGAGGCTGTCCGCCTGTCCGCATCCTGCGGGCTGAGCAGGGAAGAGCTGCGGGAGATGCTGGAACTGCTATGGGAGGGCTGAATATGAACGCACTGGAATTGCAGGGGCTTACAAAACACTATAAGGACTTTACTCTTGGGCCGCTGGACCTGACCCTGCCCGGCGGCACCATCTGCGGCCTGATCGGCGAAAACGGAGCGGGCAAAAGCACCACCATCCGGCTGATCTTAGACATGGTGCAGCGGGACGGCGGCACCGTGACCATCCTTGGCAGGGACAACCGCACTGTTTCCGTCCGCACCAAAGAGGAGATCAGCGTGGTGCTGGGCAGCGAGGGCATCCCCCTGTGCCTGAACGCGGTGCAGGCGGGCAAGGTGATGGCGGGCATCTACCACAACTGGGACGCTGCCGCCTATGCGGAACTGTGCCAAAAATTCGGCCTGCCGGACAAAAAGCAGTACAAGAACTACTCCACTGGCATGAAGATGAAGCTGTGCATCGCTGTGGCGCTGGCGCACCACCCGAAGCTGCTGCTGTTGGACGAAGCCACCAATGGGCTGGACCCGGTGGTGCGGGACGAGGTGACCGACATGCTGCTGGACTTTGCCCGGGACGAAAACCACTCCATCCTCATCTCCTCCCACATCGTCAGCGACTTGGAAAAGCTGTGCGATACCATCGCCTTTTTGCACAAGGGCAGGCTGCTGCTCTGTGAGGAAAAGGACGCCCTGCGGGAGGAATATGCCCTGTGGCACGGCACGGCGGCGCAGCTGGCGGCACTGGATGCGCGGGTGTACGGCAAACGGGTGACCCCCTACGGGGCAGAGGCCCTGGTGCGCCGGGACGCAATGCCCGCCGGAGCAGAGCTTGCCCCGGTAAGCATTGAGGAATTGTTTGTGTTGATGGTGAAAGGGGAGGATGTGCAATGAA
>CAKTAT010000114.1:0-4245 GCA_934532365.1 uncultured Faecalibacterium sp.
TACAACGGCAAGGTCAAGCTGGTGCAGCCCATCGGCAACTTCCCCCAGATGGCAGACTGGATCAACGAGCAGGAGGGTCTGTACACCCTGTACCTGCGCGGCAGCGAGAAGGGCCAGAAGGTGGACGCAAAGCGGGTGATCTCCTGCGTGTCTGACTGCGTGTGCCCCTACATCGACGGCAAGTGGGACGAGGTTCTGGCTCTGGCTCGCTCTGAGGATCTGGAGACTGTTGTATCCAACACCACCGAGGCCGGCATTGCCTACACCAAGGGCGACAGCCAGTTCGATCAGGTTCCTCCCAACAGCTTCCCCGCAAAGCTGACCCGCGTGCTGTTCGAGCGTTACAAGGCTTTCAACGGCGCTGCCGACAAGGGTCTGGTCATCCTGAGCTGCGAGCTGATCGACAACAACGGCAAGGAACTGCAGAAGTGCTGCAACAACTACGCTAAGGATTGGGATCTGGAGCCCGCCTTCATCGACTGGATGAACACTGCCAACACCTTCTGCTCCACTCTGGTGGACCGCATTGTTCCGGGCCGCATCCGTGACCAGAAGGAACTGGCTGCTCTGGAAGAGGCCAACGGCTACCACGATACCGTTCTGGACGTGGGCGAAGTGTTCGGCGTCTGGGTCATCGAGGGCCCCGCAGGTCTGGAGGACAAGCTGCCGTTCAAGAAGGCCGGCGTCAACGTCATGGTCGTGCCCGACGTTACCCCCTACAAGAAGCGCAAGGTCCGCATCCTGAACGGTGCACACACCGGCTTTGTGCTGGGCGCTTATCTGGCAGGCTTTGATATCGTCCGCGACTGCATGCACAACGATACCGTGCGCGGCTTTATGAACAAGATGCTGCACGAGGAGATCATCCCCACCCTGCCGCTGGACAAGAAGGATCTGGAGGACTTTGCCTCTGCTGTTGAGGACCGCTTCAACAACCCCTTCGTCAACCACGAGCTGATGAGCATCTCCCTGAACTCCACCTCCAAGTGGAAGGCCCGCAATATGCCTTCCTTCCTGGCTTACATCGAGGAGCAGAAGCAGCTGCCCAAGTGCCTGACCATGTCTCTGGCTGCTTACATCGCCTTCTACTCCAACGACATTCAGGAGCGCACCGCTGACGGCCTGATCTGCAAGCGTCCCGCAGGCAACACCTACAAGATTCAGGACGACGCATGGGCTCTGGACTTCTACTACGCACACAAGGACGACACCGCTGCCCAGCTGGTGCACGCTGTGCTGACCAACACCCAGATGTGGGATCAGGATCTGACCAAGATCGAGGGTCTGGAGGCCGCTGTGCTGGCAGATCTGGAAATGATCCGCGCACAGGGTGCCGAGGCTGCTTACAAGAGCTGCCTGTAAGCTGAAAAATCAACCTACCCGCACAACAAAGGGCTGCTGCTTTGGGCAGCAGCCCTTTTGTGCGATACGATAAGGAGAACAACTATGCCGCAGGCAATTCATATCAGCCCCATCGACAATGTGGTCGTTGCCCTGCACCCCATTGCCAAGGGCACGCTGGTGGAGGTGGACGGCCTTGCCGTCACCGCACTGGAGGATATCCCGCAGGGTCACAAGATGGCAGTCAAGCCCATTAAGAACGGCGAGAACGTCATCAAGTACGGCTTCCCCATCGGTCACGCCACCGCAGACGCCGCCCCCGGCACCTGGATGCACACCCACAACGTGCACACCAACCTGTCCGGCGAGGTGGAGTACAGCTATAACCCTGCCCCGGATCTGGCTCCGCTGCCTAAGGCAGAGCCGGAGACCTTTATGGGATTCCGCCGTAAGGACGGCCGCGCCGCCATCCGCAACGAGATCTGGATCATCCCCACCGTGGGCTGTGTGAACGATATCGCCAAGAAGATGGTAGCCGACAATCAGGATCTGGTCACCGGTTCCATCGAGGGTCTGTATACCTTCACCCATCCCTTCGGCTGCAGCCAGACCGGTCACGACCACGCACAGACCCGCAAGCTGCTGGCTGCGCTGGTGCGCCACCCCAATGCCGCCGCCGTTCTGGTGCTGCATCTGGGCTGCGAGAACCTGCAGCACGATCAGTTCGTGGAGGAACTGGGCGAGTACGATCACGACCGCGTCAAGTTCCTGACCTGTCAGGACGTGGAGGACGAGTTTGCCGCCGCCCGCGATATCCTGAAGGAGCTGGCTGCCTACGCCGGGCAGTTTGAGCGTCAGCCCATCCCCGTGTCTGAACTGGTGGTGGGCATGAAGTGCGGCGGCTCGGACGGCCTGTCCGGCATCACCGCCAACCCCACCATCGGCCGCTTCTCCGACATGATGGGCCAGCGCGGCGGCTCTACCGTGCTGACCGAGGTGCCTGAGATGTTCGGTGCCGAGGGCTTCCTGATGGACCGCTGCATCAACAAGGAGGTATTCGTCAAGGCCGAGCACATGATCAACGGCTTCAAGGATTACTTCATCAGCCACAACGAGGTGGTGTACGATAACCCCTCTCCGGGCAACAAGGCCGGCGGCATCACCACGCTGGAGGATAAGAGCTGCGGCTGCGTGCAGAAGGGCGGCACCGCCCCCATCATGGACGTCATCGGCTACGGCGACCCCGTGGTGACCAAGGGCCTGAATATGCTCTACGGCCCCGGTAACGATCTGGTTTCCGCTACCGCCATGACGGCAGCAGGCGCGCACCTGATCCTGTTCTCCACCGGCCGCGGCACCCCGTTCTCCGCTCCGGCTCCCACCCTGAAGATCTCCACCAACACCCCGCTGGCAGAGAAGAAGGGCGGCTGGATCGATTTCAACACCGGTGTTATCGCAGACGGTGAAAAGACCATCGACGAGGCTGCAAAGGATCTGCTGGATCTGGTCATCCGCGTGGCCAGCGGCGAGCAGACCAAGGCTGAAAAGCACGGCTTCCGCGAGATCTCCATCTTCAAGGACGGCGTGGTTCTGTAACTGAAAAAGGGCTGCTGTACGGCAAAAAGCGGTACGGCGGCCTTTTTGTGCATAAAAAGAAAGGAAGTGTATGAAATGTTGGGCGCAAATGGAGTGCTGCTGTTGACACTGCTGCTTTATGCGGCTATCATTTATGGTGTAGTACGATTGATAAAATATTTTATCCGCTACGGCATTGACTACTACTTCAAAAAGCTGGATGCACGGCAGACCGAGCAAGAGAAATGACCCGCCGGGGCGACCCGGCGGCAATAATAGGAGGCTTTTACTTATGAATCAGATCACTACCCGGTACATCACCGAGAACGGCGCCTGCTACGAGCAGTACGTCATCACCGACCCCGAGGCAAAGACCGCCCTGACCATCACCCCCGAGCGCGGCGGTATGATCACCAGCTTTACGCTGGACGGCGAGGAGTTCGTCTGGACCCGCCGCCCCAATTTCTCCGAGTGCAACCGTCCCCGCTTTGGCGTGCCGGTGCTGTTCCCCAGCTGCGGCAACCCGGATAACGGCGTGCACATCTTTGACGGCAAGGCTTACCCCATGGAGACCCACGGCTTTGCCGACCTGTGCGCATGGGAAGTGGAAAGCGTTGGCCCGGACGGCGTGACGCTGGCACTGGAGTCCACCCCGCTGACCAAGTTCCTCTACCCCTTCGATTTCACCCTGCTGCTCAACTATAATCTGGAGGGCAACAAGGCACTGGTCAGCCTGACCGTCATCAACGAGGGCAACACCGATATGCCCTTCAGCTTTGGCTATCACCCCTACTTTACCACCTCCAAGCTGGAGAATGTGGAGTTCGACATCAAGTGCGCTACCTGCTCCGACAACGCCAAGGGCGAGCAGCCCGCCGCCCCGGAAAAGATCACCCTCACCCGCAAGGAGGGCGCAGACAACTCTGTCCGTCTGCTGACCGGCGTGCAGTTCCCCATGACCCTGACCGACAAGGGCAACGGCCACAAGGTGACCGTGGACGCCGACGAGACCTTTGAAAACGGCGTGCTGTGGCAGCAGGATGCCGAGAGCTTCGTCTGCATGGAGCCTTGGAACGGCTGGGCCAACAGCGTGAACGAGGAAGGCAAGCACGAGGTGCTGGAGCCGGACGAGGCCATGACCAGCGAGTGGAGCATCACCATCGAGAAGGCCTGAAAAACCATTTGAATGCGCGCCGCGCTGCTTTGCGCATAGTCAGCGGAATCATTATTTTTAATTTGGGGTTCAGGAAAGTCTGCGGAGCTTGTCGGGGCAAAGCCCCTCCATCTGCTTGCGCAGACCGCTCTGCCGCTTAAAAGCCCCACTGGGGC
>CAKTAT010000115.1:0-4181 GCA_934532365.1 uncultured Faecalibacterium sp.
GCCACCGACTGCGCCGACTACCTGACCAAGAAGGGGATGCCCTTCCGGGATGCCTACAAGCTGACCGGCTGCATGGTGTCGGACTGCATTGCCGCCGACAAAACGCTGGAAGAGCTGACTTTGACCCAGTTCCAGAGCTACAGCCCGCTGTTTGAGGCCGATATCTATGATGCCATCGACCTTGTGCACTGCTGCGAGGGACGCACCAGCTACGGCGGGCCCAGCGCCGCCAGCGTCCAGCGCCAGATCGCGCTGGCAACGGCGCGGCTGGACGCGTGGGAGGAGGAAAACGCATGAAGGTAAAGGTATTTATTGATGGCTCCTCCGGCACCACCGGCCTGCGCATCGCCGACCGTCTGGCCGAACGGCCGGAGATCGAGCTGCTGTCCATCTCTGCCGAGGGGCGCAAGGACGTGCACGAGCGGGCAAAGGTCATCAATTCTGCCGACCTTGCCTTCCTCTGCCTGCCGGATGCGGCTTCTAAAGAAGTCATGCCCCTGCTGCGCCCGGACGTGAAGGTGCTGGACACCTCCACCGCCTTCCGCACCGATGCCGCATGGGACTACGGTTTCCCGGAGCTGAAGGGGCAGAAGGCAAAGATCCAGAACTCCTACCGCGTGGCGGTGCCCGGCTGCTATGCCAGCGGCTTTATCAGCATCGCCCGCCCGCTGGTGGAGCTGGGGCTGGTGGCAAAGGAATACCCCTTCAGCTGCACCGGCATCTCCGGCTACTCCGGCGGCGGCAAAAAGATGATCGCGGACTACGAAAGTCCCGACCGCCCGGCGCACAGCAAGCTGGATGCGCCCAAAAGCTACGGCTTGAGCCTTGGCCACAAGCACCTGCCGGAGATGCAGAAGATCAGCGGCCTTGCGCACACGCCGATGTTCGTGCCGGTGGTGTGTGACTACTATTGCGGCATGCAGGTGCTGGTGCCGCTGGATCTTACCCTTGCGGGCACTACCGCCGAGGCCGTGGCTGCCGCCCTTGCGGACTACTACAAGGACGCCGCCACCGTGAAGGTGCACGGCCTGAACGAGCCGCTGCCGGAAAACGGCCTGTACTCCAATGCCATGGCGGGCACCGACCGCATGGAGCTGTACCTGACCGTGAACGCCGCCGGAGATCAGATGATGCTGGTCTCGCTGTTTGATAATCTGGGCAAGGGCTCCTCCGGTGCCGCCGTCCAGTGCATGAACCTGATGCTGGGTCTGGAAGAGACCAAGGGCTTGGAATAAACTTGTTTTTCTTTGTGGGAAAGGAAAATCGTTATGCAGTATAAGGAAGTTGCGGGCGGCATCTGCGCGCCCAAGGGCTTTGCCGCCGCCGGTGTCCATTGCGGCATCCGGGCAAATCACAGCGAAAAATACGATCTGGCACTCATCAAGGCCGAGGTGCGCTGCGCCGCTGCGGGCGTGTACACCACCAACAAGGTCTGCGGTGCGCCCATCAAGGTGGACCGCGTCCATCTGGCCGATGGCTATGCACAGGCCATTTTGGTAAACAGCGGCAACGCCAACACCTGCGCCGCCAACGGCGTGGCGCTGGCAGAAGAGTGCTGCGCGCTGGTGGGCAAGGCGCTGAACATTGACGAAAAGGATGTTCTGCCCGCCTCCACCGGCGTCATCGGCCAGCCCATGGTCATCGACCCCTTTGCCCGGGGCATCCCGGCGGCAGCGGAAAAGCTGGCCGCCACCGCGCAGGGCAGCACGGACGCTGCCACCGCCATCATGACCACCGACACCCATAAAAAGGAATACGCCATCCAGTTCGAGCTGGGCGGCAAGGTGTGCACCGTGGGTGCCATCGGCAAGGGCAGCGGCATGATCGCCCCCAACATGGCCACCATGCTGGCGTTTTACACCACCGACGCCGCCGTCTCGCCCGCGCTGCTGGAAAAGGCGCTCAAGACGGTAGTGCCCGGCACCTATAACCAGATGAGCGTGGATCTGGACACCTCCACCAACGATACCCTGATCATTATGGCGTCCGGTCTTGCGGGCAACCCGGAGATCTGCGAGGAGAATGCGGACTACGCCGCCTTTGTGGCAGCGCTGACCGCCATTGCAGAGCACATGTGCGCCGAGCACGCCGGAGACGGCGAGGGTGCCACCCACCTTATCACCTGCGAGGTGACCCACGCACCCGACCTCAAGACCGCCCGCGCCGTCAGCCGCAGCGTGGTCTGCTCCAACCTGTTCAAGGCGGCAGTCTTTGGCCGCGACGCCAACTGGGGACGCATCCTGTGCGCCATCGGCTACACCCCCGGGGATTTCTCCATTGATAAGGTCTGCGTCTGGCTTTCCAGCAAGGCGGGCGAGGTGTATGTGTGCGAGAACGCCGCCTACCACCCCTACAGCGAGGACGAAGCCGCCAAGGTGCTGGCTGAGCACGATATTCTGGTCAAGGTGGATATGGGCACCGGTGAGGCAAGCGCCAAGGCGTGGGGCTGTGACCTGACCTACGACTATGTGAAGATCAACGGCGATTACAGAACCTGACAGGAGCGCGGAACAGATGAAAAACGAAGAAATGGCGCGGCTTTTTTCAGAGGCCACCCCTTATATCCAGAAATACCATGGCAGGACCATGGTCATCAAATACGGCGGCAACGCCATGATCAACGAGACGCTGAAAAACGCCGTGATGAACGACCTTGTCACCCTGACGCTGCTGGGCGTGCGGGTGGTGCTGGTGCACGGCGGCGGCCCCGCCATCAACGAGATGCTGAAAAAGGTGGGCGTGGAGAGCCACTTTGCCAACGGTCTGCGGGTGACAGACGATGCCACCATGGAGATCGTGCAGCAGGTGCTGGCCGGTAAGGTGAACAAGGACCTTGTGGCAAAGCTGCGCGGGCGCGGCGTGGGTCTGTGCGGCATGGACGGACAGATGCTCCGCTGCACCGAGCTGGACCCCCAGCTGGGTCATGTGGGTGAGATCGTCCATGTGGACGCCACCCTGATCGAAAGCCTGTTGGACGGCGGCTTTATCCCGGTCATCGCCACCGTGGGCATGGACGACCTTGGACAGGCGTACAACGTCAACGCGGATACCGCCGCGGCCCAGATCGCCATTGCCCTCAAGGCGGAAAAGCTGGTGTCCATGACCGATATCGCGGGTCTGCTGCGGGATAAGGAGGACGAGACCACCCTCATCCCCGAGGTGGAGGTGACCGAGATCGAGGGCTACAAGTCCGCCGGCATCATTGCGGGCGGCATGATCCCCAAGATCGGCGGCATGGCAGATGCTATCTATCAAGGCGTGCACGAGGCGGTCATCATTGATGGCCGCGTGCCGCACTCCATCCTGCTGGAACTGTTCTCCGACCGCGGCTCCGGTACCCGCTTCTACCGCCGCAGCCACCGCGAATAAAAAGATTGCGCAAGCGAAAAAGCAGTATTATAATAGAAAAAACGCTCCCTCCGGGGGAGCGGCGCATGCGCGGAACTTCTATTCACAGGAGGTACACCTATGGATTCTGAAAAAGTCATCAAGCGGGACAACGAGTACGTCCTGCACACCTATAACCGCAGCCCCATCGTGCTGGAAAAGGGGCACGGGCTGTACGCCGAGGGCCCTGAGGGACAGAAGTATCTGGACTTCACCAGCGGCATCGGGGTGAACAGCCTTGGCTACTGCGACCTTGCATGGGCGGAAGCCGTGTCCCAGCAGGCACATAAGCTGCAGCACACCTCCAACCTCTACTATACCGCACCCTGCGGCAAGCTGGCCAAAAAGCTGTGCAAGCGCACCGGCATGAGTAAGGTATTCTTCGGCAACTCCGGTGCCGAGGCCAACGAGGGCGCCATCAAGGCCGCCCGCAAGTACAGCGTAGATCATTACGGCAAGGACCGCTACAACGTTATCACGCTGGTCAACAGCTTCCACGGCCGCACCCTTGCCACCCTGACCGCCACCGGACAGGGGGTGTTCCACAACTACTTCGGCCCCTTCAACGAGGGCTTCCAGTACGTCCCGGCGGGGGATATCGAAGCGCTGCGGGAGCTGGTAGACCGCCACACCTGCGCCGTGATGATGGAGCTGATTCAGGGCGAGGGCGGCGTGATGGCGCTGGACCCGGACTATGTGCAGGCCGTGCGCGCTTTGTGCGACGAAAAAGACCTCGTCCTCATCGTGGACGAGGTGCAGACCGGCGTGGGCCGCACCGGCACCTTCCTGTGCTG
>CAKTAT010000116.1:0-4103 GCA_934532365.1 uncultured Faecalibacterium sp.
GCCCGCCTACGCTGGTCTTAAAGCGTTCCTTTTTAGGTTGATTCATTGGCTTCTCCCGATATCCGCCCCTGCCGCTTTGGGCAAAGGGCGGTCTTTTTTGTATTTTATCCGGGCCAAGACCCGGGCAAAGTTTATTCTAGCACACAAATGTGACAAAATCTGTAGTCCGTGGCATTGCTGCATGAAAATCAAATTATCCCACTTGCCCTGAGATAAAAGCCTTCCCCCGTCCGGGGGAAGCCTTCATTCGGAAAATTGCTTTTTATGGCGCTGCTCACGCCTTATGGTACAGCGGCAGACCCAAGGTGACCACGGTGCCGCGCCCGAGGGTGCTCTTGATATCCAGCGTGCCGTCCAGCGCGGTCATGATGGAATCCACCAGCGCCAGACCGATGCCGCTGCCGCGCACCGAGTTGCTGCCCTTGTAGAACTTGGTCTTTACGTTTTCCAGATCCTCCGGCGGGATGCCGCGTCCCTGATCGATGATCTCCACAAAGGCCTTGTACTCCCCTGCCCACAGCTTGACCGTAATGCGGCCGCCGGGGGCGGAGTACTTGATGGCGTTATCCAGAATATTGATGAACACCTGCCGCAGACGGTCCGGGTCGGCGTAGACGGGGATCATCTCCTCCGGCTCGGTGTAGTGGAGCAGCAGCCCCTCCTGGCGGATGCGCGCTTCGCAGAAGAGCACTGCATCGGTCAGTTCTGCCACCAAGTCCAGCGGGCGGCACTCCATGCGGATGCGTCCGTTCTGCAGGCGGCTGAAATCCAGCAGCTCCTCCACCATATTGTTCAGCCGCCCGGTCTCGTTGTTGATGATCTCCAGTCCCTTGCGGTAGTTCTCGTCGGTGGGGTCGTCCAAGGTCATCAAGGTCTCCACCCAGCCCCGGATGGAGGTAAGCGGGGTGCGCAGCTCGTGGGACACCGAACTGATGAACTCGTTCTTCATCTTCTCGGTTTCTTCCAGCCCCTCGGCCATCTGATTGATGGTGCCGCGCAGCCGGTCCACCTCGTCGTGAGGGTCGCCGGTCAGGGGCAGACGCACATCCAGCTCGCCCCGGGCGATGCCGGCGGCGGTGCGCTCCACCTGCCCCAGCGGCACCACGATGCCCCGCACAAAGTACAGTCCGGACATGACCGTGAACAGCAAAATTGCCACTGCAATGAATACACTGACGATGACGGCGTTTTTGACCTGCCGCTCCACCAGCGCCAGACTGGTGACCAGCCGCAGAGCCGCCACGTCCTCGGCGTCGTAGGGCACCAGCGAACAGGCCGCCATGACCATTTCGCCGGACTGGGTGCGGTACACTGCCACGCCCAGACCGTCCGGTGCGCCGAGCGCCTGTTCAAAATCCTTGCTGCTGACGATGCCCTCCGCGTCCGTACCGCTGGAAGAGGCAATGACGCCGCCGTAGCTGTCCAGCAGCATGAACTCGTATTTATCCTTATCGGCAAACTGCTCCACCATGCGCCGCAGCGCCAGACTGCGGCTGGCAGCGGCGCTCTGGGCGGTATCGCCGGTATACATTTTCAGCTGACCGGTCACCGAGGAGAACCGCCGGTACATGATCTGCTGCACACTGCCATAGTAGCTGCGGGTATAGCTGTACAGAAACATTGCCTCGGCCAGCAGCACCACCAGTACGGTGATGAGCAGATTGCCCCGCAGCCAGCGGCGGGTGATACCGCTTCGCATAACAGTGTCCTCCTTTCGGTGAGTATAGATAATAAAAAAATATTTTTTTGTGATTCAGGAAAGTCCGCAGGACTTTCCTGAATCACATTTTTACTCTTCCCACCGGTAGCCGTAGCCCCACACGGTCATGATGTGAGTGGGGTGGCTGGGCTCGTCCTCCACCTTCATGCGCAGGCGGCGGATGTTCACATCCACGATCTTTACATCGCCGAAGTAGTTCTCGCCCCAGACCCCTTTCAGGATCTTTTCGCGCACCAGCGCAGTGCCCGGGTTGCGGAAAAACAGCTCCATGATCTGGAACTCCACCTGCGTCAGCTCGATGGGCTGACCGGCTTTCAGCAGCACGCGGCGGTTCTCGTCCAGCACAAACTCGCCGCTGGTCAAAGTGCCCAGCGGGCTGTTCTCCCGGCCATCCCCTTCCTTAGTCCGGATGACGCGGCGGCACAGCGCCTCCACACGCGCCAGCAGCTCGCTGACGCTGAAGGGCTTGGTCATGTAATCGTCTGCGCCGATGGACAGGCCGCGGATCTTATCCTGCTCCTGCCCTTTGGCGCTGAGGATGATGATGCCGATCTGCTGGTCGGTGCGGCGGATGGTCTCGCACAGCGAGAACCCGTTCATGCCCGGCAGCATCACATCCAGAATGGCGGCATCACAGCCGGGCTTCTGCGCCAGCAGCGGCAGAGCAGCTTCGGCGCTTTCGGCCTCCACCACTTCCATCCCCGCATGGCGCAGGTTCAGGGCGATCATATCACGGATATTGGCTTCATCTTCTACAACAAGCACTCGTACCATGCAGCATCCTCCATTCCTTAATTCAGCAGATACAACGCCTTGGAAAGGCGGTAATTTGTGTCGGCAAGCAAAACGCCCGGGCCCATTTTGGCCTGCACCTGACGGGACGCCACCACGCCCAGCCTTGTCCAGCCGGTGGAGTTGGCCGAGGTCCTTGCCAGCCGTACCGTCAGCACCAGCTGATCCTCGTCCACGGTGCGCAGCTCCACTGCGCCGTCATATTCCTCGCTGTCGGTCAGCTTCAGGTTGCCCTCCCACTCGGCGGGCAGCTCGATATAACAGTTGGTCTCCTCGTCCAGCAGGCCAAAGCTTTTTTCCGGGTGGCTGCTGGTGTAGTCCATCCAGACGATAAAGTCCATGCGGCGGCTCTGGCTCAGGTTCAGCAGACCCGCCTCGTCCGGCTGGGTGGGGATCTCCACGATACCGTCTCCGTCCAAGTCCCGGCTGACCAGCGTAGGCACGTTGCGCAAAGAGGCGTTATACAGCCGCTGGCTGCTGATCCGTGTGGCGGGCACCATCTGCTGGCTGTTCTCATCGTAGCACAGCAGCACCGAGGCCAGATTGTTGCCGGAAATGCCGGTCCAGCCGTCCAGCACCAGATAATGCCGTCCGTCCGCGCCCGCGCCAGCCGCCACCGAGGCGCAGCCGGAAAATTTATCTGCGGAAAGGCCATTGACTGCCACCTGCCGGAAGCTGCCTTTGCGGTCTGCGGTCAGCAGCTCGATCTGCACACTGCCGTCCTCCTGCGTGGACATCAGGATCAGATCCTGACTGCTGCCGCCGGTGATATTTTCCACCAGATACTGCTCGTACTGCTGCTCCAGAATGGTGGACAGCGTGCCGTCCTGATAGGAGTACACCGCCAGATAGTGGTCATTCTGGGCGGCGGTGTAGCCCACCACCAGCTGGCAGCTGTCCGTATCCTGCAATTGGGCAAGGCTGACGTTCTCCACCGTTTCGGCAAGGCCTTCCACGCTCTGGCGCACCTGCCAGCTTCCGGTGTCGTCCCGCTGCAAAATGGCCATGCAGACGTTGGCGGTCTGGGCAGTGGTATACAGCACCGCCGCATCCTGCTGGCCGTCGCCGTCCAAATCCTGCAGCACAAAGGGAGAAAGCAGCTCGCCCTGAATAGGATATTTCAGCTGGGCGCTCTCCCCCAGCCAGTCGTTCAGGGCAGTCTGCAGCGCGCCGTAATCGCCGGAAAGCTTCGGGGCGCGCAGCAGTTCTTCTACCTGTGCTTTTTCGTTGGCCGGCAGCACGGTCTGGCAGCTGCACAGCACAAAGCACAGCAGCGTGCACAGCACAAGCCGCAGTCTGCGGGTCCTGTTCATACCGGTCAACCTCCTTCCGCGCATAAAATGCTATTTTCAGTATACCACACTTTGCGGACACAAAAAAGGGGGTGGGCATATCAACCCCTATAAACAAAAAAAGAAACCACTGCACAAAAGCTGTGCAATGGTTTCTTTTGTTACTGTATCAAACAGTCAGAGCAGGATCAGACGAGCTCCAGAACTGCCATCTCAGCTGCATCGCCGCGGCGAGCGCCGATCTTGATGATGCGGGTGTAGCCGCCGTTGCGGTCAGCGTACTTGGGGCTGATCTCATC
>CAKTAT010000117.1:0-4013 GCA_934532365.1 uncultured Faecalibacterium sp.
CACATCATGCCGGGTGAGAACGTTGGCAAGGGCAGCGATGACACCCTGTTTGCTCTGGTGGACGGCACCGTCCGTTTCGAGCGCGTGGGCAAGAACGGCAAGAAGTGCAGCGTTAAGCAGTAACTTCTTTCTGAATAACTGCAATCGTAGAGCCGGACCCTCGTGGCCCGGCTCTTTTTGATGAAATAAGGCTGCGTGTTTGCACAATGCGGCAGCCTGTAAAACTAAGGAGGGGCTGTATGGCAGCACAGACTAACTTTATCGACATCGCCACGATATGGCTCCATGCGGGCAAGGGCGGCGATGGCGCGGTGAGCTTCCACCGCGAAAAATTCGTGGCCGCAGGCGGCCCGGACGGCGGCGACGGCGGCCGGGGCGGCGACATCATTTTTGTGGTGGACGACCATCTGTCCACCCTGATGGATTTCCGCTATAAGCGCAAGTATGTGGCGCCGGAGGGCGGCAAGGGCGGCGCAAGCCTGTGCCACGGCAAAAATGCCGAAAATCTGGTCATCAAGGTGCCGCTGGGCACCGTGATCAAGGACGCCGAGAGCGGCCTTGTCATCGCAGATTTGTCCGACCACACCCCAGTCACCATTGCTAAGGGTGGCCGCGGCGGCTACGGCAATGCACACTTTGCCACCCCCACCCGCCAGATCCCCAAGTTTGCAAAGCCCGGTATGCCCGGCGAGGATCTGCAGGTGACCCTGGAGCTGAAGCTGATCGCGGACGTGGGTCTGATCGGCTTCCCCAACGTGGGTAAGTCCACCCTCATCTCCACCATCAGCGCCGCCAAGCCCAAAATCGCCAACTACCACTTTACCACCCTTGTGCCCACGCTGGGCGTTGTGTCGGTGGGCGAGGGCGCAAGCTTTGTCTGCGCCGACATCCCCGGCCTGATCGAGGGTGCCAGCGAGGGCATTGGTCTGGGACACGATTTCCTGCGCCATGTGGAGCGCTGCCGCCTGCTGCTGCACGTTGTGGACGTTTCCGGCAGCGAGTGCCGCGACCCCATCGAGGACTTTGAAAAGATCAACGAGGAACTGGCCAAGTTCAGCCCCGTGCTGGCCGAGCGCCCGCAGATCGTGGTGGGCAACAAGTGCGATCTTGCCACCGAGGAGCAGATCGAGACCTTCCGCCAGTATGTGGAGGGCAAGGGCCTGACCTTCGTAGCCATCTCTGCCGCCACCATGCAGGGCGTAAAGCAATTGCCGGGGCTCGTGTACAACCGCCTCAAGGATATCCCGCAGGTGCCGGTGTTCACCCCCGAGTACAAAAAGCCGGAGCCCAAGAAGAACGGCCGCGACTTCACCATCCAGCGCATGGAAGCCCATGTGTGGAGCGTGGATGCCCCGTGGCTGGAGTATATTCTGGCCGGCAGCAACGTGGACGACTACGAGAGCCTGCAGTTCTTCCAGCGCCAGCTGGGCGAGAGCGGCATTCTGGACGCGCTGGTGCAGAAGGGCGTGGAAGAGAACGATACCATCCTCATCGGCGATTATCAGTTCGACTATATCTTCTAAGGATAAAGCATCATGAACGAATCAGAAAAGATCGACCCGCGGGAGCTCAGCCCGCTGGCGCTGGCCTTTGTAGGGGACAGTGTGTTGGAGCTGCTGGTGCGTCAGCGTCTGGTGGAGCATCACCGCCTTTCTGCCGGAAAACTGAACGCCGAAAAGGTCAAGTATGTCTCTGCCAAGGCGCAGTTCCGGGAAGAGCAGCTGCTGGAACCGCTGTTCACCGAGGACGAGCTGGCCGTGTTCAAGCGCGGCCGCAACGCCAGCAAGGCCAGCGTTGCCAAGCACGCCTCCCCGGAGGAATACCGTGCCTCCACCGGCTTCGAGTGCCTGCTGGGCTGGCTGTACCTGAACGGACAGCTGGAGCGCGTGCACCAGCTGTTCGAGGTGCTGTGGCAGCAGTTTGACCCTGACCAGAAATAAGAATGCGAAAGCCCGCTGCTTTCCGCACTGGAAACCAGTGGTGGAAGGCAGCGGGCTTTGCTTGTTGGCATCTGCGGTCCGTCAGATGCCGCTTACGCCATCAGCGGCTGTTCTTTGCGTTGGTGGAACGGCTGTTGGTGGAGTTTTTGGCGCTCTCGTCATCGGCACCCTTGGTGTACTGGTTGGGGTGCTTGTGCTCGTTGGTGGCGCTGTTGGTGGTCTTGTTGCTGGTACGGTTAGAGGTCTGGTTCTTGCAATTGGTGCTGCGGTTCTCACTGCGGTTTTCCATGGTGTGAATGCTCCTTTCGGTCGTTGCTGTGGGGGCGGGACCGCCCTCACAGTCCATAGTGTGGCCGCAGCCGGCGGCTTTATACATCCCATGGGAGGAAAAGAATATGCCTACGGAATATTTTGAGCAGCGGGAGCATGCCCTGCTGGGGCAGCGATACGAGCAGCTGTATGCCGCCCCGCAGCAGACAGCAGAGCGCGGTGTTACCGTGTCGGCGCTGCGCACCACGCCGGAGCAGTTTGCGCAGCGGGCGGATTTTCCACTGGAGCCCTCGCCCTTCTGCAAGGCGGCCTTTGTGGTGCATCAGCCGGACTTTAAGCCCGGGCGGCATCCGTACCACCATGCGGGTGTGTTCTACTCGCAGGAGCCTTCGGCTTCCTCGGCAGCGCCGCTGCTGGGGGTACAGCCGGGAATGCGGGTGCTGGATATGTGTGCCGCCCCCGGCGGCAAAAGCAGCCAGCTGGCGGCGGCATTGCAGGGGCGCGGTGTGCTGGTGAGCAACGAGTATGTGGCCGCGCGCGCTGAGATTTTAAAAAGCAACCTTGAGCGCATGGGCGTTTCCAACGCCGTAGTGCTCAACGAGACCCCCACCCGCATTGCCGAGGCGCTGCCGGAGTTTTTCGACCGGGTGCTGGTGGACGCGCCCTGCTCCGGTGAGGGAATGTTCCGCAAGGAGCCGGTAGCGCTGCAGCAGCACTGCGAGGCGCTGGTAAAACAGTGCGCAGAACTGGGCGCGCAGATTCTGGACTGCGCCGCAGCGGCGCTGGCTCCCGGCGGGCAGCTGGTGTACTCCACCTGCACCTTTGCGCCGGAGGAGGACGAAGGACAGGTGGCAGCTTTTTTGCAGCGCCACCCGGAGTTTGCGCTGGCCGATGTGCTGGGCAACGTGGACTACACCTTTGGCAGCGCAGGCGAGGAAAACCGCACCGGCGGCCTGCCGCTGGATGTAAGCAAGGTGCGCCGCATCTGGCCCTGTCAGGGCGGCGAGGGGCACTTTATGGCCCGGCTGGTCAAGGCCGGTACGCCCCGCACCCTGCCGCCGGAGGGAGAATACACCCCGGAGGAGCAACTCTGGCTTGCCGCTGCTGCGGAGGCGGGCAAAAAGGGCAAGGGCAAGGCAAAGCCTGCCAAGACGGCAGATGCCCGCAGCGCCCGCCGCGCGGACAGCCGCGCCTGTCGGGAAGCCGTGCAGGGCACGAGCCGCCGCACCCGGGACACCGGGGCAGGGGAGGCTACCCCGGCGCAGAGCCTAGCCGCATGGCAGGAGTTTGCCCGGCAGTATTTCCCCGCGCTGGCGCAGCGCCCGGCTGTGGTGCACGGCGGCGGGGTACTGCTGCCGGTGGCTTTCCCGCAGACGGGGCTCCATGTGCTGCGGGCGGGGGTGTTCGTGGGCAGTGTGCAGAAGGGGCGCTTTGTGCCGGAGCATCATCTGTTCACGGCCTTCGGCAGCCTGTGCACGAACTGCGAGCAGCTGACCCTTGCCGACTGCCGCTGCACCGAGTATCTCTCCGGCCGCGAGGTGGAAGCCCGCACGGCAGCGGACGGCTGGTGCTGCGTGACCGTGGACGGCTGGCCGCTGGGTGGCGGCAAGGTGTCCGGCGGACGGGTGAAAAACCACTACCCCAAGGCGCTGCGGCTGCTGTAAACCGCAGATTTACACGCATCCGGGCGAAAATCCGCCTTTTCAGGCTTGAACGCGCCGGTGGATTGTGATAAAATAATAGAGTTAGATTTTGTGTGCTGCCACAAGCGGGCGACCACAGCCCGTCTGCCCGCAGGCGGAG
>CAKTAT010000118.1:0-3848 GCA_934532365.1 uncultured Faecalibacterium sp.
CAAGAGCACTGCCGGAAACTTCCTCATTATGCCTAATACTTTAGCAACGAACGTAACGGCTTGGCTCTCCCTTTGGGAGAGCTGGCGCGGGAGCGCCTGAGAGGGCGTTTTATTCCTCCTCCACCCTGCGGATGGCTTCCTTGATGATGGGGTAGGCAAAGCCGCGGCGCTGCAAAGCGGCAACCACAAGGTCGCGGCGGCCGATGGCAAGCTTTTTGCGGTAGCGGCTGTCCACCAGCGCGGCGGCGGCTTCCAGCTCCGGGTCATCGCCGCCGTCCTCTGGGGCGTAGACCGCTTCCAGCGCGCCTGCCACCTCGGCGGGAGCAAGCCCCTTCTGGCGCAGGCTCTGGGCAGCGGCGCGGCGGCTTTTGCGGGCAGCCAGCAGGCTGTGCGCCCGTGCCTCGGCGTAGCGGGCATCGTTCACATAGTCCAGCTGCACCATCTCGGCCACAGCGGCGGCAGCGGCCTGCTCGGTATAGCGGCGGCACAGCCGCTCATACAGCATATTGGCAGAGACCTCCTGCCCGGCCAGCGTTTCCAGCGCGCTGGCCCGCGCCTTGGCGGGGTCGGCGCACTTTTCCGCATCCGGGCGGGGTCGGCGGCGGTAAAAGGCCATTTAGTCCTCCACCATGATGTCCAGCTCGCTCTCGCTGCTGCGGGTGGGTGCCTTGACCACCGGCTCCTTTGCGGCAGCGGGGTCGGCGGGCTTCTCCACTGCGGCGGCGCGGCCTGCCGGGCGGCGGGTGGCGTACAGCTTATCGGCGTTGGCGCGGATCTGCCCCTCGATGTCGTTGGCGATCTCGGGGTTATCCTTCAGGAACTGCTTGGCGTTGTCGCGGCCCTGACCCAGACGGATATCGCCGTAGTTGAACCATGCGCCGCTCTTCTGCACGATGCCCAGCTTGACGCCCACGTCGATGAGTTCGCTCATTTTGGAGATGCCCTCGCCGAACATGATATCGAACTCGGCCTCACGGAACGGCGGAGCCACCTTGTTCTTTACGATCTTGGCGCGGGTGTGGTTGCCGATGAACTGACCGGAGGAATCCTTCAAACCCTCCACGCGGCGGATGTCGATACGCACCGAGGCGTAGTACTTCAGGGCGCGGCCGCCGGTGGTCACCTCCGGGTTGCCGTACATGACGCCCACCTTCTCGCGCAGCTGGTTGATGAACACACAGACCGTGTTGGTCTTGCCGATGACGCTGGTCAGCTTACGCATGGCCTGACTCATCAGGCGTGCCTGCAGGCCCACATGGCTGTCGCCCATCTCGCCCTCGATCTCGGCGCGGGGCACCATGGCGGCTACCGAGTCCACTACGATGGCATCAATCGCGCCGGAGCGCACCAGTGCCTCGCAGATCTCCATGGCCTGCTCGCCGGTGTCCGGCTGGCTGACCAGCAGGTTGTTGATGTCCACACCCAGTGCCTCGGCATAGGTGGGATCCAGTGCGTGCTCAACGTCGATAAAGGCCACCTCGCCACCCTTCTTCTGGGCTTCGGCAAGGATGTGCAGCGCCAGCGTGGTCTTACCGCTGGATTCCGGGCCGTATACCTCGATGATGCGGCCGCGCGGCACACCGCCCACGCCCAGCGCCAGATCCAGCCCCAGACTGCCGGTGGAAATGGCATCCACCTGCATGGAGGCGTTGTCGCCCAGCTTCATGACGGCACCCTTGCCGAACTGCTTTTCGATCTGCGCCAGCGCCGTAGCCAGCGCGTCCTTCTTGGCTTCCGGCTCGGTCTTCTGGGTAGCCGGTGCAACGTTGTTGTTCTGATTTTTTGCCATAGCCTGCTGCTCCTTTTATCCTTTGGGCCCGCAGAGGGCGGGCTGTCCTTCGCTTTCCTTCTTAGTATAACACAAAATCAAAATATTACAACAAGAAGTTGTTTGCTTTTCCAATTTATTTTACGCGATGGGCGATCACACAGCGGTCGTTGCCGCCAAAGTCCTGGATGCAGCGGATATCCGTCCAGCCGTTCTCCGCCAGCAGGGCGCTTACAGCTTCCCGCTGCTGCCAGCCGATCTCCAGCACCAGCGCCCCGCCGGGGCACAGCGCGTTTTTGTAGTGCTGCGCCAGCGCACGGTAGAACACAAGACCGTCCTCCCCGGCTTCCAGCGCCATGGCAGGCTCCTGCGCCACCTCGGGCTGCAGCTGCTCCATCTCGGCGGCGGTCAGGTAGGGCGGGTTCGAAACGATCAACTCCAGCTGCCCTTCCGGCAGGGTCTCCCAGTAGGTGAACAGGTCGCCCTGCACCGGCTGCACCGCATAGGCGGGCTTTTTGCTTGCCCGCAGCGCGTTCAGCGCCGGGCCCCAGTCCAAGGCAGGGGCATCTGCCTGCTCCAAGGCAGATGGTTCCAGCACGTTCTCGGTCTGTCTGCCCTGCCCGGTCAGGGCGCAGCGGGCGTTCTTTTCCAGATAGGCAAAGGCCGCCGGGCTTTTTTCCACGCAGGTCACCTGCGCGGCGGGGCAGAAGCGCTTGACCCCCAGCCCCAGACAGCCTGTGCCGGCGCAGAGGTCCAGCACCCGGGGCGCTGCGATGCCCGCAAGGGTCTCGGCGGCGGCCTGTGCCACCACCTCGGTGTCTGCCCGGGGGCAGAGCACCCCGGGGCCCACCGCCAACTCAAAGTCTAAAAAACTCCAGCTGCCGCAGAGGTATTGCAGCGGCTCCCGCGCGGCGCGGCGGGTGCAGAGCACTTCCAGCGCCGCCGCCTGTTCTGCGGTCAGCGGACGGTCGGAAAGGCGCACGTCCCGCCCGGTCGCCAGTCGGAACAGCTCCCGCGCGTCAAAATCCGCGTCCGGGCAGCCTGCGGCGGTCAGCCGCTGCTCCACCTCCCGCACCGCTGCGCGGGGGAGCATTGCTTCGCTTACCATTTGCCCTCCTCCGGGGTCTCGGGCAGCACGGGGGTGATGGCGGCAATGGCTACCTCGATCATGCTGTCGTCCGGCTCAAAGACGGTGAGGTGCTGCACCCAGATGCCCGGCTGACGGATGATGCGGGTGGCGATGTTATCCGACCGGCCGCACCACTTGAGCAGTTCGTAGCTGATGCCCATGACCAGCGGCAGCAGCAGCAGCTTGCACACCACCCGCAGACCGATGCTGCCCCACGGCAGCACGCTGTACAAGAACACGCTGACGATGACCACCAGAATGAGGAAGCTGGTGCCGCAGCGGGGATGGAAACGGGTGTACTTGCGCACGTTCTCCACGGTCAGCGGGTCGCCCGCCTCGTAGCAGGCAATGGTCTTGTGCTCCGCACCGTGGTACTCGAACACGCGGTGGATTTCCTTCATTTTGGAGATGCCCACCATATAGGTCAGGAAGATGGCCACCTTCAGCACGGCTTCCAGCACCACCTTGCCCCAGCGCCCCAGCGGCAGCAGACGGTTCACCCCGCCCACAAGGAAGGTGGGCAGCACGGTGAACAGCAGAATGGCCAGCAGGCCGCCCAGCACCGCAGCCACGGTCAGCAGTGCGTTCTCGGCTTTCTCGCCCAGATGCTCCCCCACCCATTTTTCAAAGGCGGTCTCCTCCTCGGCGGGGTCGTAGTCGTCCCCCATGCTCACCTGTGCCGAGTACATCATGTAGCGGTAGCCCACAATCATGCTCTCGATCATGGAAATGGCGCCGCGCACCAGCGGGATCTTCGTCCACACCCCATGGGCGGGGGTGGGGTCGAGCTTGGTCTCAATGGTGCCGTCCGGCTTGCGCACGGCGCAGCACATCTGCTTGGGGCCGCGCATCATGATGCCTTCCATCAGTGCCTGCCCGCCTACGCTGGTCTTAAAGCGTTCCTTTTTAGGTTGATTCATTGGCTTCTCCCGATATCCGCCCCTGCCGCTT
>CAKTAT010000119.1:0-3833 GCA_934532365.1 uncultured Faecalibacterium sp.
GTGGTGAACATTCCCCCGGAGGTCAAGCACTGGCACGGTGCCGCACCCGATTGCTGGTTCTCTCATCTGGCAGTGGAGGTGCCCGGCGAGGGTGCCGCCAACGAGTGGTGCGAGCCGGTGGCGGAGGAAACCTACGCACGGCTTTCCTGATAATGAGCAAAGCCTGAAAAGGCTCACGCAGACATTACAGAGCGTTCCTCAAAAAGAGCGCTCTGTTTTTTTTATTCTTCCTCTTGACTTGGAGTAAACTCCAAGTGCTATACTGGGCGCAGAAAAGGAGGTCCCGACCATGACCATCAAGGAAGTATCGGAAAAATACAATGTTTCGCAGGATACGCTCCGTTATTATGAGCGGATGAAGATGATCCCCAAAGTCCATCGCACCTCCGGCGGCATCCGGGATTACCGGGCAGAGGATCTGCGCTGGGTAGAACTGGCCCTGTGTATGCGCAGCGCCGGGCTGCCCATCGAGGTGATGATCGAATATCTCCGGCTGTTTCAGGAGGGAGATGCCACCATTCCGGCACGGCTGGAACTGCTCAACGAGCAGATGGAAGCACTCCGGGCGCAGAAAGCCCAGTTGGAGGACACCATGAACCGCCTCGCCTACAAGATCGAACGCTATGAGGATGCCCTTCGTACCGGGAAACTGGTCTGGGGCACCGAAGAGGAACACTGAAAGAAAGGATCGTGCCATGGCAAAACTGATCGCATTTTATTCCCGCGCAGACGAAAACTATTTTGACGGTGCCTACCGCTTTATCCCGGTGGGAAACACCGAACGGGCGGCAAAGATGCTGGCGGAGCTTACCGGAGCAGACCTGTTCAAGATTGAGCAGAAAACGCCCTATGCCGCCGGGTATCAGCAGTGCATTGCGGAAGCAAAGCGTGACCTGCAAGCCAACGCCCGCCCGGAGCTGGTGAACCTGCCGGAAGATCTGGACGGTTACGACGAGATCTATCTGGGCTACCCCAACTACTGGGGTACCATGCCCATGGCGGTGTACACCTTTCTGGAGCGCTACGATTTTACCGGCAAAGTGATCCATCCCTTCTGTACCCACGAGGGCAGCGGGCTTTCCCATACCGAAAAAGATATTGCCGCCGCTGCCAAAGGCTCCACGGTAAAACCGGGACTTGCCATCCACGGCAGCGAGGTGGACAACGCTATGAAAATGCTGAAGGAGTGGGTCTGAGATGAAATACGAAAAAGGGTACGTTTACAAATTGATGGACAAGGGCGGTCCCACCGACACCCGGGAGGAATATTTCAACGAGGCCGGGGCAGAGATGATGCGTGCCCGTACCCTGTGTGCCAAGGCAAACGCAGCTCTGCCGGATGACCCTGCTGCTGTGAAGTATCTGGAAGAATTGTTCGGGCGCAAACTGGATGATGTCCGCATTCTGACCCCTTTCATCTGCGATTTTGGCAACCGGGTCAGGTTTGGCAAAGGAGTGTTCCTCAACCACTCAGCGATCCTGTCTGCCTCCGGCGGCATTGAGTTTGAGGACGGCGTGATGGTCGCTCCCGGTGTCCGCATCGCCACCATCAACCACGACCTGAACAACCGCCATACAATCTACACCTACGGTAAGGTGACCATCAAAAAGAACGCATGGCTGGGCATGAATGTCACCGTTTGTCCCGGTGTGACCATTGGCCGGTACGCCGTAGTGGGTGCAGGTGCAGTGGTGACAAAGGACGTGCCGGACTACGCTGTTGTGGCAGGGGTTCCGGCAAAGATCATTCGGATGCAGGACCCCAGCCAGCAACGGGAATGATCCGATTTTCTGGTGCTAAAAGGCAACACAGCCAAGGAGAAAAACTGGTAAGAGCGGCTTGATGCCCTACCTACGACGTAATAAAAAGTGACAGGAGCCGGTTTACTGCGGCTCCTGTCGCTTTTTATCCCCTTAGTGTGGTCAGAAACTTCTCGGCGGCTTTGGTCAATACGGCGTTCTTTTTCCAGACCAGAGCATAGCGGGTCTCCAGCGGCGGGTCGAGGGGCAGAAAGCGCATCCCCGGCTCCAGCTCCGGGCCCAACAGGTCCCGGGTGATGAGCAGATTGCCCAGTCCGCTTTGCACAAGGGCGGCGGGGCTGCCGTAGATCACATTATAGGTGGCGGCGATCTCCAGCTTTTCCGGGCGGGTGTGCGCCCACTCGGCGATGGCTTTTTGTAAACCGGCACGGCGGTGCAGGATGAGGGGCAGGCGCAGAATGTCCTCCCGGTGGATGCTGCACTTATCTGCCAAGGGAGAATCCGCCCGCACCAGCAGCCCCCAATAGGAATGCTCCGGCAAAAGCACGGAGTCATAGCAGGAAGCATCCACAGGTGCCAGCAGGGTGGTAAAATCCAGCGTGCCGTGTTCCAGCCGCTCGGTCACATCGGTGGCGTCGCTGCTGTAAAACTGAAAGCGGATGCCTGGATAGCGCTGCCGCAGGGCTGCGGCGGCGTGCAGAAGGCTGGGCTGAGGGTTGCCGCCGATGCTGATGCTGCCCGAAAGCTGCTGTTCCGCGGCAGTGATCTCCTGCTGGGTCCTGCCCACCAGTTCAAGGATTTCTTCTGCCCGCTTTCGCAGCAGAACGCCTTCTTCGGTCAGGGTGATGTGCCGTTTGCCCCGGATGAGCAGCTGCTTGCCCAGCTCCTGTTCCAGCTCCATCAGCTGCTTGGAAAGGGAGGGCTGGGCAATGTGCAGTGTTTCTGCTGCACGGGTGATGTTTCCTTCCTGCGCCACGGCCAGAAAGTAACGCAATACACGGATCTCCATTCTTTTCTCCTTTCCCGTTTTCCTCAGTATAGCATCCAAAACCATTCCTGTAAACTATGATAAAGCATAGTTTATAAGTATTTGAAGTTTTGCGCAGGAGGCTTTATACTTCCTGTGCAAGGGAGGTATCAAATTTGAAACAGGCAGTTCAAAAACAAAAACTGGATATGCTGAACGGCCCGCTCTGGAATAAGATCCCGCAGTTTGCTTTGCCGGTGGCAGCAACGGCGATTCTGGAGCAGCTGTTCAACGCTTCCGATATCGCGGTGGTGGGCAACTTCAGCGGTGCCGCCAGCACCATCGCCGTGGCGGCGGTGGGAGCCAACAGTTTCGTCATTAGTCTGGTGGTCAATTTCTTCATCGGTATTGCGCTGGGTGCCAACGTGGTCATTGCCAACGCCATTGGACGGGAGGATACGGACGCCGTGCACCGGGCGGTGCATACCACCGTGGTGGTGGCTGTGCTGGGCGGTGTGCTGGTGACGGTGCTGGGGGAACTGGCGGCAGGGCCGGCGCTCCGTGCCCTGAACGTCCCGGCGGAGGTGCTGCCCTACGCCCTGCTGTACCTCCGCATCTACCTGCTGGGGGTGCCGGTGATCCTGCTTTATAACTTCGAGGCCGCCATCTTCCGCAGCGTGGGCGACACCCGTGTGCCCTTGCAGACGCTGGCCTTTTCCGGGGTGCTGAATGTGCTGCTGAACCTGTTCTTTGTCATTGTGCTGCACATGACGGTGAACGGCGTGGCTACCGCTACGGTGCTTTCCAACGCCATCAGCTCGGTGCTGCTGTTTGTACGGCTGCGCCGAAGCGACAAGGCCATCCATTTGGAATGGGCAGCGCTGCGCATCGACCGCCGCAGCCTGCAAAAGATTTTGCAGATCGGCATCCCCGCAGGCATCCAGAGTGCGGTGTTCTCCATCTCCAACATCGTCATCCAGTCGGCCATCAACAGCCTCGGCACGGTGGTCATGGCGGCGTCCAGTGCGGCCTTTAATATCGAGGTGGTGGCCTACGATGTGCTCAACTCCTTCAGTCAGGCCTGCACCACCTTTGTGGGGCAGAA
>CAKTAT010000120.1:0-3580 GCA_934532365.1 uncultured Faecalibacterium sp.
GACCCCACCATCACCGAGATCAAGATGATCGACACCTACTGGTCCGATCACTGCCGCCACACCACCTTTGGCACCATTCTGGACGATGTGCAGATCGACGACGCTGTGGTGCAGGAGGCCTTTGACCGCTACATGGCGATGCGCACCGAGCTGGGCCGCGAGAACAAGCCCCGCTGCATGATGGACCTTGCCACCATCGGTGCCAAGGAACTGAAGAAGCAGGGCATCCTGAAGAATCTGGACGAGTCTGAGGAAATCAACGCCTGCACCGTCAAGATCAAGTGCGATGTCAACGGCAAGGATGAGGACTGGCTGTTCCTGTTCAAGAACGAGACCCACAACCACCCCACCGAGATCGAGCCCTTCGGCGGCGCTGCCACCTGCATCGGCGGTGCCATCCGTGACCCGCTGTCCGGCCGCAGCTACGTCTATCAGGCTATGCGCGTCACCGGCGCAGGCGATCCGCTCAAGCCGGTCAGCGAGACCATGCCCGGCAAGCTGCCCCAGCGCAAGCTGGTCACCACCGCAGCCGCCGGTTACTCCTCCTACGGCAACCAGATCGGTCTGGCTACCGGTCAGGTGGACGAGATCTACCACCCCGGCTATGTGGCAAAGCGCATGGAGATCGGCGCCGTTGTGGGCGCTACCCCTGCCTCCCACGTCCGCCGCGAGTGCCCCGCCCCCGGCGATGTGATCGTGCTGCTGGGCGGCCGCACCGGCCGTGACGGCATCGGCGGCGCTACCGGCTCCTCCAAGGCACACAAGCTGGACAGCCTTGAGCACTGCGGTGCCGAGGTGCAGAAGGGCAATGCGCCCATCGAGCGCAAGCTGCAGCGTCTGTTCCGCCGCGAGGACGCCTGCAAGATGATCAAGCGCTGCAACGACTTTGGTGCCGGCGGCGTTTCCGTTGCCATCGGCGAACTGGCCGATGGTCTGTACATCGACCTGAACAAGGTCACCAAGAAGTACGAGGGTCTGGACGGCACCGAGCTGGCTATCAGCGAGAGCCAGGAGCGCATGGCTGTGGCGCTTGCCCCGGAGGATGTGGACAAGTTCATCGCCATTGCCACCGAGGAGAACCTCGAGGCTACCCCCGTGGCCAAGGTCACCGAGGAAAAGCGCTTGAACATGGTGTGGAACGGCGTTTCCATCGTGAACATCAGCCGCGAGTTTTTGAACTCCAACGGTGCAGAGAAGCACCAGAACGTCCATGTGGAAAAGGGCAGTGTCTGGCAGCCCCAGTGGGCCGGCCTGACCTTCAGCCAGAAGATGAAGTCCATGGTGGGCAATCTGAATGTCTGCAGCAAGAAGGGTCTTTCCGAGCGGTTCGACTCCACCATCGGTGCTGCTACCGTGCTCATGCCCTTTGGCGGTGCATACCAGCTGACCCCCCAGAACGCCATGGTAGCAAAGCTGCCGGTGGACGGCGAGACCAGCACCTGCTCCGGCATGGCATGGGGCTATAACCCCTACCTGATGAGCGCCAACCAGTATGTGGGTGCACGGATGGCTGTTATTGAGAGCGTGACCAAGCTGGTTGCCACCGGCTTCCGCTACGAGGACGCCTACCTGACCTTCCAGGAGTACTTCGAGCGTCTGGGCAACAAGCCTGAGCGCTGGGGCAAGCCGCTGGCTGCCCTGCTGGGCGCACTGGATGCGCAGATCGGTCTGGGCATTGCTTCCATCGGCGGCAAGGACAGTATGTCCGGCTCCTTCGAGCAGCTGGATGTGCCCCCCACCCTGGTGTCCTTTGCCACCGCCATCGGCAAGGCAAGCCGCGTGGTCTCCACCGAGTTCAAGAAGCCCGAGAGCACCGTGGTGCTCATCCGTCCCATCATCGACCCGGAGACCGGCTGCCCCAACTTCTTCTCTCTGAAGGCCAACTACAGGATCGTGGAGAACATGATCGAAGAGGGTATGGTCGCTGCTGCCTGCTCTGTGGGCTACGGCGGCATTGCCGAGGCACTGTTCAAGATGGGTCTGGGCAACCGCATCGGCTTCAAGATGCGTGCGGACATGACCACCCACCAGATGTTTGAGCCCATGTATGGTTCCATCATTCTTGAAATGGTGTCCGATTCTCCCGCCGGTATGCTGCTGGGCGAGACCACCAAGGAGTACACCTTTGAGTCCTGCGGCGAAAAGCTGGATATGGCCGAGCTGCAGGAGATCTGGGAGAGCAAGCTGGAGCCTGTGTATCCCTACCGCAAGGCCGGCCCCGCTGTGGAAAAGATCAACGGCAGCCTGACCGCCCCCGCTGCCCCCAAGATCGGTGTGGCAAAGCCCAAGGTCATCATCCCGGTGTTCCCCGGCACCAACTGCGAGTACGACACCGCCAAGGCCTTTGCCCGCGCCGGTGCGGACCCCGAAATTCTGGTGGTGCGCAACCTGGCCCCCGCCGACGTTGCCGAGAGCTGCGAGGCACTGGTCAAGGCCATTGACGCAAGCCAGATCGTCATGCTGCCCGGCGGCTTCTCCGGCGGCGACGAGCCGGACGGCAGCGCCAAGTTCATCGCCTCCTTCTTCCGCAACCCTGCGGTCACCGAGGCTGTGCGCCGTCTGCTGCAGCAGCGCGACGGCCTGATGCTGGGCATCTGCAACGGCTTCCAGGCTCTGATCAAGCTGGGTCTTGTGCCCTACGGCGATATCCGCCCCATCACTGCCTGCGACCCCACCCTGACCTTCAACACCATCGGCCGTCACCAGAGTATGCTGGTGCACACCCGTGTGGCTTCCACCGGCAGTCCGTGGCTCAGCAAGTGTGAGGTGGGCGAGATGCACACCGTCGCCATCAGCCACGGCGAGGGCCGCTTTGTGGCACCGCAGGAGGTGCTGGACACCATGCTGCGCAACGGTCAGGTGGCTACCCAGTATGTGGATCTGACCGGCGTGCCCACCATGGATCAGCGTTTCAACCCCAACGGCTCTGTGCTGGCCATCGAGGGCATCACCAGCCCGGACGGCCGCGTGTTCGGCAAGATGGGTCACTCGGAGCGCAGCGGCGAGTACCTGTACAAGAACGTCACCGGCGATAAATACCAGCCGATCTTTGAGGGCGGCGTGGACTATTTCAAGGTTTGATGGTAGAATAAGAAGAAAACCCTCTCCGTCACGCCTGCGGCGTGCCACCTCCCCCGAAAGGGGGCGGTTTTCCGGTGCTGACCGGCAGAACGCAAAAAGCTCCCCCCTTCGGGGGAGCTGGCGAGCAAAGCGAGACTGAGAGGGTTATTTTCAGGAGGAAACAACCAATGTCACAGCATGATCGCTATATCAGCCCTTTTTCCACCCGCTACGCTTCCGATGAGATGCAGTACATCTTCTCGGACGACAACAAGTTCCGCACTTGGCGGCGGCTGTGGGTGGCGCTGGCTCGTGCCGAAATGGAGCAGGGTTTGCCCAACATCACCCCGGACATGGTAGCCGAGCTGGAGGCTCATGTGGACGATATCAACTACGAAGTGGCTATCGAGCGGGAAAAGCTGGTGCGCCACGACGTCATGAGCCACGTCTACGCCTACGGTCAGCAGTGCCCCAAGGCAGCAGGCATCATCCATCTGGGTGCCACCAGCTGCTATGTGGG
>CAKTAT010000121.1:0-3490 GCA_934532365.1 uncultured Faecalibacterium sp.
CTATCGCTTTAACGCTTTTTTCGCTTCTCCATTTATAGCCCCTCAGTCGCTGCGCGACAGCTCCCCCGAGGGGGAGCAAGCGCTCGCCCGCAGCGCCGCGCTTTCGCAGAAAGCGGCGCTGCAACTGCCGTTTTCCGTTACGACCCCACCTGTGAAAAAGTGGCTCAGAAACGCCCGCAGGCGTTTCTGAGCCACAAATTATAATAATATTCTTTCCGCTGAATATGGTCAGAGCGCCAGCGGAGACCATTTTAAATCGTCCCACGCAAAAAGCAGCCGCTGCACTTTCTCGTGCAGCGGCTGCTTTGTTTATGTTAGGTTATCAGCCCTTCAGGAAAGCCGGCAGGGGCTTGCCCTGTTTGAGCCACTGGTGATACTCGGCGGTGGCGGCAAATTCCACGTCACCGGCAGAGTTCAGGGCAGTCTCCACCGAGTCCTGCACCACGCCGATGATGAAGCCTACGCCCACCATCTGCATGGCGATGTCGTTGGAGATGCCGAACAGCGAGCAGGCCATGGGGATCAGCAGCAGGGAGCCACCGGCCACGCCGGAAGCGCCGCAGGCACCCAGAGCGCTCATGGCGCTCAGCACGATGGCGGCGGGCAAAGACACCTGAATGCCCAAGGTGTTAGCCGCTGCCAGCGTCATGATGGTAATGGTGATGGCGGCGCCGTCCATGTTGATGGTAGCGCCCAGCGGGATGGACACGGAGTACATATCCTTGTCCAGACCCAGCTTTTCACACAGGGACATATTCACAGGGATGTTGGCGGCAGAGCTGCGGGTGAAGAAGGCGGTCAGGCCGGACTCCTTCAGGCAGCGGAATACCAGCGGGTACGGGTTGCAGCGCAGGTAAATGAACATGATAAAAGGGGAGACGATCAGCGCCATGAACAGCATGGTGCCCACCAGCAGCGCCAGCAGCTTGCCGTACTGGGTAAAGATGGCCAGACCGTTGCCGGAAACGTTGGTGTACACCAGACCCATGATGCCGAAGGGTGCCAGATTGATGATCCAGCGCACGATCTGGGAAACGGCATCGGCGGTGTTTGCCAGAAAGACCTTGGTGCTCTCTGCGCCGATCTTCTTCATGGCAATGCCGAACATGCAGGCCCAGAACAAGATGCCGATGTAGTTGCCGTTCATCAGGGCGCTGACGGGGTTGGCCACAAAGTTGGTCAGCAGGGTGCTCAGCACCTCGCCCAAGCCCTGCGGGATCACGTCGGACTGTGCCGCATCGGCCAGCACCACCGTGACCGGGAACATAAAGCTGGTGATGGCTGCAATGGCCGCCGCCAGAAAGGTGGTGAGCATATACAGCCAGATCACGGTGCCAAAGCGGCGGTCCAGCTTGGACGAGCCCTGTGCCAGTGCGCTTGCCACAATGACGAACACCAGCACCGGGGCAATGCCCTTCAGCGCACCGACGAACAGGCTGCCCAGTTCGCCTACCCAACCCGCGCCCGGCGCAACAAGCGCCAGCACCGAACCGACTGCCAGGCCGATCAGGATGCGCAGGATCAGGCTGGTCTGGTTGTATTTTGCTACAACCGCTTTCAAGGTTTTCATATCGTAACACTCCTCTTACACTGTACGCCCAGTGCGTACATTTTCCTGTTCCTTACACGAGAACAGTTGTCATTATAGCACATACGGCGAAAAAGAGGAAGTGTTTTCCGGCATTTTGCAGCCAGAACCCGCGTTTTTTGTAAGCTTTTGCAAAACCGCCCCGAAAACTGTATCCGCATGAAATACAGTTTTGCGGTTTTGACCACAAAAGGTGAAAACGGAACACCGGAGCGTCCGCAGGCGCTCCGGTGTTCCGAAATAAACTATTCTTATCCCAGCTGGCTCTGGGTCAGCGACATCCGCTGGTAGGCAATGCGCGGGGTGCCGTCCTCCACATGGATGATGCCGCAGCGGGTAAAGCCCTCACTTTCCAGCAGGTGCTGCATCACCTTGTTGTCGGCGTGAGTGTCGGCGCGCAGGCTCTCGCAGTGCTCCAGACACCACTCCACAACTGCCTTGCCGATGCCCTTGTTCTCGCCCGCCGAAGCCAGCCGGTGCAGCGTGCCGTAGGGCAGGGTGTCATTGAGCCACTGCCCGTCCTCGATGACTTTATAGGTAGGGTCCTCGCCAAGGATAAAGGCAAACACCGCCTGCATCCGGCCGTTGATCATGTACACGAACAGCCGGTTGGTGTCGATATCCTCCTCCAGCAGTTCCGGGCTGGGATAATTGTCCCCCCACTGGGTGGGGTTGCCGTTTTGCGCCATGAATTCCCGCGCACGGGCATAGACCTCAAGGATCTTTGCCATATCCGCTCTTACCGCTCCGCGAAACATATCTTCTCATCCTCTCTCGCCCGCGCCCTGCCGCGCGGGGTGCATTTTATTCAGTATAACATAATCTTCCATAAAGTGCCAGATTTTTTCTCCATTTTGCGGCAAAGACAGACCGCCGTGCGCGGGGCGGCAGCACGGCGGTCGGGGGCAGCAAAATAAGGGGCGGTTCATGCGGTGGGGCGGCGGGTGGTGGTGCCATTGCGCACCAGCCGGTACTCCCGGGGGCTCAGACCGTAGCGCTCGTGGAACAGGCGGTAGAAGTAGCTGGTGTTCTCGTAGCCCACCTGCGCAATGATCTGCTGGATGTTCAGATCGCTGCGGCGCAGCAGCCGCGCGGCGGTCTCCATGCGGTGCTTTTGCAGCAGTTCCTTGTAGGTGCGCCCGGTCTGGGCGCGCACGCACTCGCTGACATACGCCAGCGAAACACCATAAGCCCTTGCCACGTTGGAAAGGCTGGCCTCACGATAATTTTGGGTGATCTCCTGCAGCGCCGCCTGCACCAGTGCATCGCGGCTCACAGCCTCCATGCGGGCTTGCTGCGGGGAGCGTTCAAGCTTTGCCATCATTGTATCTGTCCTCCGTAACGGTGCGGCGGGCGGGGGACTGGGGGAAGCCGGACCACCCGCCGCACGATAACTGCGGAGCCCTTTCAGGGCTCTTATACCCTGAATACGAATCACCCGCCGCAAACATTGCAAAAAAGATAAAAATTTTTTAGTCAATTTTCGTTGTAGAGGGACGAGGACGATTTTGAATGCGCTCCGCTTCTTCCGGGTTGCGGCACCCAGCATCCGCATCGTGCCTTGGGCGACACTCGCGTCTTGCTGGCCGCTGCCCCAACAACTCCTCCCTGTTTCCGCCGCTGGCGGCGGTCGTCGTCGTTGCAGCGGAAAGAATATTTATAATTTCGCAATTCTGGAAAATCTGCGGATTTTCCAGAATTGCCTTTTCACGGGAGGGGCCGTAAAGGCAAGCGGCATTTGCAGCGCCGCTTTCTGCGAAAGCGCGGCGCTGCGGGCGAGCGCTTGCTCCCCCTCGGGGGAGCTGTCGCGCAGTGACTGAGGGGCTTTTAATGGAGAAGCGAAAAAAGCGTTAAAGCGATAGCGCCGACTGGCGCAGCGCTAGCTTTTTTGTGCTTCGACTT
>CAKTAT010000122.1:0-3464 GCA_934532365.1 uncultured Faecalibacterium sp.
ACGCTGAACACCTTGCCCTTGTAGCTCAGCAGCTTGCACAGCTCGTTCTCCTTGCAGAACTTGAAGTTATCGGGCACGTCGGCTGCGTTGACGGGGATGTCATCGTAGGTCTCGTTGTCCATGAAGTGGTACAGATCGCCATCCTCGTAGCTGTAGGTCACGTCCTTACGCTCGATGAAAGCCTGCGGGAACTTTGCGGTGGGGTTGTAGCTGGTCTCGACCACAGAGCCGGTGATGACGTTCTTGGTCTTGGTGCGGACAAAGGCAGCGCCCTTGCCGGGCTTGACGTGCTGGAACTCAACGACCTGAAGAACCTGGCCGTCCTGCTCAAAGGTCACGCCATTGCGAAACTCGCCTGCAGAAATCATAGGAATTCCTCCATAAATTTAATCTCAGATGCTTAACGCATATCTCTATTTATTTTACCCAATCTGCCTCTGTTTGGCAAGGGGTTTGGGCAAAAAAGACGATAAAAACACAAAATCTTTTACACATTCCGCGCTGCGCGGTACATTTGCTGCATCGTCTGCGCGTCCTCGGCCTGTGTGCCCGCGCTCTCGCAGATGACCACCGGGGTCAGCTGCCGCTCTGCCAGCAGCTCCATCAGGGGCTGGGGCTCGGGACCGAACTGGGTGTCGGCAAAGGTCCAGTGACGCTTTTCGCCGCCCGCCGAGTACTCGATGCGGGAAAAGTGCACATGGAACTGCCGGGCACGGTCATCGCCCAGCACCTCGGCCATGCGGTCCAGAATGGCGGCATAGTCCGCCTTGGTCTGAATGCCGCCCAGCGTGCGGGCGTTCAGATGGCCGAAGTCGATACAGGGGGTAATACGGCTGTCCACGCCGCACAGCGCCAGCACCTCGTCCAGCGTGCCCAGCTGCCCCACCTTGCCCATGGTCTCCGGGCACAGGGTCATATCTTCATAGCCCGCCTCATCCAGCGCAGCCACGGCGCGGCGCATGGTATCCAGCGCCTTTTCCAGTGCGGCTTCCCGGCTCTGCTTGCCGCAGCTGCCGGAATGGAAGATGATGCGTCTGCCGCCCAGCGCCCGGCACACCGCCGCGCTTTGCAGCAGGTACTGGATGCTGTTCAGCCGCTTGTCCTCTTCCAGACTGGACATACTGATATAATAAGGTGCGTGGACGCTGAACAGGATATCCCGCTGGGCTGCAAGGGCAGCCATGCGGGCGGCCTTATCCAGCCCCAGACGCACCCCGCGCCCACACTGGTACTCAAAGGCGTTCAGTCCCATTTTGGCGGTGTACTCCGGCACGTCCAGACTGCTTTTGTAGCCTTGGGCGGCAAAGCTGTCGCTGGTGCCTGCGGTGCCGAACCGGATGTTCCAAACTTCGCTCACAGGGTCTTGCCTCCCCGGTCGTAGTACTTTTGCCAGTGCTTTTTTTCCCACTTGCGCTTGAGGATGACCTGTGCGCCCAAGTCCGGCCCGCGGGGGATGACCATCAGCCCGGGGATGCCGTACAGTGCCGCCACCATGCGGTCGGCGTAAAGCTGGTCGCCCACCATGGCCATCTGGCGGTGCTTCACACCCATGCGGTGCTGCGCCACCATCAGCGCAAAAGGCAGGGGTTTGGCGGCGCGGTACAGGTAGGCGAGGCCAAGCTTTTCGGCAAAGGGGCGCACCCGCTTTTCCGCACCGTTGGAAACGATGGTCAGCTTTACCCCGGCCTTGCGCATGGTGTCAAGCCACGCGGCCACCTCCTCCGGTAGTTCCTGACTGCGGTCTGCGGTCAGGGTGTTGTCGATATCCAGCACCAGAGCTGTGATGCCCTTGGCGGCAAGCCATTCCGGCGTGATATGGGTAACGTCCTTAAAAACATATTCAGGGGTAATAAGCATGATAAAAACCCTCTCAGTCTCGCATTCGCTCGACAGCTCCCCCGACAGGGGGAGCTTTTTACAGCTTTTGCAAGGTATATTCTTCTCCGAAAAGATAAAGCCTTTCCTCTTCAGCACAAAAAGCGCACCCTTCGGGAACCCACAGGGTTTGACTGAGAGGGTTACAAATGAAAATAGGGGAACCTGCATAAACAGGCTCCCCTACATCGGCGTTAGCAACGCGTTTAAAATCTAAAGCAACGTGCGATTCCAAGCAATCAATTACTTGAACTTGCGCTTGCGGGCTGCTTCGGACTTCTTCTTGCGCTTAACAGACGGCTTCTCGTAAGCCTCGCGCTTACGAACCTCTGCGAGCACACCGCTGCGAGCAGTGCTGCGCTTGAAGCGACGCAGTGCGCTTTCCAGCGACTCGCCCTCTTTAACACGAATTTCCGACATCTTATTCCCTCCCTTGGACCGTGAGGCAGGAATTTCGTTGTTACATGGTAACTAACAGTAGACAGTATAGCGCATTTTATCCGGTTCGTCAACCTTTTTTTGAAAGTTTTTGCTCAAAACTTTTGAAAGATTTTTGAACAGACGCTCCCGGGTGTTTCCTGCGCCGGGTCCGCCTCTGCGGGTGATGATATGTTCACGCTTATTCAGCGGAGCAGCAAAACTCAGCCCTTGGCAGCCAGATTGACCAGACGGCCCTTGACGTAGATCTCCTTGACCAGCTGCTTGCCCTCCAGCGCGGCAGCCACAGCGGGGTCTGCCTTGGCGGCGGCAATGGCGTCCTCGGCGGTGATGTCTGCGGGCACCTTCAGGCGTGCCTTCACCTTGCCGTTCACCTGCACGGCGATCTCCACAGCAGCCTCCACGCACTTGGCTTCCTCGTAGGCAGGCCACGGATAGTAGGCCAGCTGCTCGTCGTGGCTGTGACCCAGCTTCTCCCACAGCTCCTCGGTCATGTGGGGAGCAAAGGGGTTCAGCAGCTGCACCAGCGTCTCAAACTCGGCCTTGGTGGCGCCGCCGTTGTCGTACATGGCGTTGACCAGCGTCATCAGCTGGGCAATGGCGGTGTTCATCTTCAGGCCCTCGATATCTGCGCTGACCTTCTTGATGGTCTGGTGCATCAGGGTCTCCATGGCGGGGCGGTAGCCCTCGCCCTCCACCAGCTTGTCGCTCAGTGCCCACACGCGGTCCAGGAAGCGGTTGCAGCCCGCAATGGCAGAGGTCTGCCACGGTGCAGCCTGCTCAAAGTCGCCCATGAACATCTCGTACAGACGCATGGTGTCGGCACCGTACTGGTCCACCACCTCGTCAGGGTTGATGACGTTGCCAAGGCTCTTGGACATCTTCACGATGGGATGGCGTGCCATCTCGCCGTACTTCTCTTCCAGTGCCTTCTCGGCGGCCTTCTGGCTGCCGTACTCCTTGAGCAGCTTCTCCTGCTCCTCGGCGGGCAGGTTGACGAAGCTGTGGGGGTTCAGGCCAAGGATCATGCCGTGAGCGGTACGCTTCTGGTAGGGCTCTGCCGTGGGCACCACACCGATATCGTACAGGAACTTATGCCAGAAGCGGCTGTACAGCAGATGCAGGGTGGTGTGCTCCATGCCGCCGTTGTA
>CAKTAT010000123.1:0-3435 GCA_934532365.1 uncultured Faecalibacterium sp.
TTTGTGATGAAATTCCATGAGATGGGGCTGCTTACTGCAAGAAAAGCAGGAAACAGGGTGTTCTATCGTGTCGGTGGAGCGTCTGATGTCCTATCATTGTAATGAGGCGAAAAATTCAAGGGGGATTTTGCCATGCTCCAACCCGGACTGTATGAACAGGTCATCAATAACGCACTGAGCAGCGAGCTTTCGGAGATTCCGGAGGCCCGTAAGTCCACTGCACCCATCGATACAGCAGAGGCGTCCAAAGTTTTGGCGCAGTATCTGACCGATGTGGTGCAGAAGGGCCTTGAGAATGTACAGGACAACGGTGGAGGAATCGAAGCGCAGATTCAGCTGGCAAATCAGATCGTAAACACGATCCAGAACACCACACAGGAAGCTGACTTTGCTTCGCTGGGCGTTGACCAGCGGGCAGAGCAGCTTCTTGCGCTTTTACGAGACAACGACCCGCGCCTTGCCACAGGAAAAAGCGCGAAAGAACTGGAACGGCCGGAAACTTCGATTGCGCAAAGCTCGTTGTTTACCGGTGCCATTCATGAGCCTCAGATGTATACCGAGCTGAAAAAGGAAATCGCGTCTGCTGACCGCATTGACATGTTGGTGTCCTTTATCAAATGGAGCGGTCTGCGGCTTATTATGGACGAGCTGCGGCAGTTCACGCAGAGTGGCGGCGAACTGCGCATCATCACGACTTCCTATATGGGGGCTACAGATGTGAAGGCCATCGAAGAACTGCGACAGCTGACCAACACCAAAATCAAGGTCAGTTATGACACGAAGCGTACCCGGCTCCATGCAAAAACTTATGTCTTTTACCGGGATACCGGCTTCACGACGGCGTATGTTGGTTCCTCTAACCTGTCCAATGCCGCAATTTCCAGCGGTCTGGAATGGAATGTGAAAGTTACAAAGAAGGACTTGCCGGAGACGATTGACAAAATTGCAGCTACGTTTGAAAGCTATTGGAACTCCAACGAGTTTGAATATTATGATGAAGGGCAGAAGGAACGCCTGACCCGTGCCTTAAAAGATGAAAAGTACAGCGAAACCGACAACAGTGGCATTTATACGCTGGACATTCTACCATATTCTTACCAGCAGGAGATTCTGGATAAGCTGGAAGCAGAACGCACCGTGCGAGGGTACAACCGCAATCTTGTAGTGGCTGCGACCGGAACCGGAAAAACTGTGATCTCTGCACTGGATTACAAGCGTTTCTGCAAACAGCATCCGGGTCACCCCTGCCGGCTGTTGTTCGTGGCGCATCGGGAGGAGATTCTGAAGCAAAGCTTGTACACCTTCCGGGCGGTGCTGAAAGACGCCAATTTCGGCGAGCTGTTTGTGGGCAGCCACAAGGCTGACAGCATCGACCATCTGTTTATCTCCATTCAGACTTTCAATTCGCAGGACTTTACCATCAAAACGGCAGCGGATTTCTACGATTATATCGTTGTGGACGAGTTCCATCATGCCGCTGCACCGACCTACCAGAAGCTACTGGAATACTATCAGCCAAAAATTCTGTTGGGCCTGACCGCCACCCCGGAACGCATGGACGGAAAGAACATTCTGGACTATTTCAGTGGGCGCATTGCTGCCGAAATTCGTCTGCCGGAGGCCATCGACCGGAAACTGCTCTGTCCCTTCCAATATTTCGGTGTGACCGACACGGCAGATTTGAGCAGCCTGAAATGGCGCACGGGCGGATACGACAAAAACGAACTGTCCAATCTGTACACCCTCAGCGGTTTGGTGGCAGAGCGGCGTGCCGACCTTGTGGTAAACTCGATTTTGAAATATGTGACAGACATCAACGAGGTAAAAGGTCTGGGCTTTTGCGTTTCCATTGCTCATGCCCAATTTATGGCGCGCTACTTTAATACCCACGGCATCCCGTCTATGGCACTGACCGGCGATTCTCCCGACGAGGAGCGCAACGCCGCCAAGCAGCGGCTGGTTTCCGGGAAGCTCCGTTTTCTCTTTGTGGTGGACATTTACAACGAGGGCGTGGATATCCCCGAGGTGAACACGGTGCTGTTCCTGCGTCCCACGGAATCGCTGACCGTGTTTTTGCAGCAGCTGGGCCGCGGCCTGCGTCTGGCCGAAAACAAAGAATGCCTGACCGTGCTGGATTTTATCGGTCAGGCAAACAAAAAGTATAATTTTGAGGAGAAGTTTGCAGCACTGCTTTCCAATACTACCCGCAGTGTAAGCCGGGAAATCAAGGAAGGTTTTCTCTCTGCGCCAAAAGGCTGCTACATTCAGCTGGAAAAAATCGCAGCAAAGTATGTGCTGGATAATATCAGTGCATCTTATGACCGCACTTCCGGCCTTGTGGCACGGGCAGCCTCCTTCACAGAAGATACCGGCCTGCCGTTGACACTGTGGAATTTTCTCGATTACTACCATCTCGACCCACGTGCGATTTACAGTAAGAAAATCTGCTTTGCCCGTCTGTGTGTCCGTGCAGGGACGGCTTCCGACTTTACGGAACTACTGGAAGAAACCATGACCAAAGCACTTGCACGCTTTGCGGTCGTGGATTCCCGCAGGTGGATTCAGTTTCTGTTGAACCTTTTGCCCAAGTTGGACGACACTGATTTTGCAGCACTATCGCCGCGAGAACAGCGAATGCTGCAAATGTTTTATGTGACCGTGTGGGGCAAAGCCGCAGAACGTTGGGATGATGAAGAAGTTCTCGATAATCTGTATGCGCTTTCGGACAGCCCTGTTTTGCTGTGTGAATTGCAAACACTTTTGCATTATCAGTATAATCGAATCGACTTTATCGATGAGCCGGTAGATGTTGGTTTTGACTGCCCGCTGGATTTGCACTGTACTTATACTCGTGACCAGCTGCTGGTAGCGCTGGACTTTCTGAAACCTGCGACTGTCCGCGAGGGCGTGAAATGGCTGCCGGACAAGAATCTGGACGTGTTCTTTGTGACCTTGAATAAAGCGGACAAGGATTATTCGCCAACCACCATGTACAAAGATTACTCCATCAACGAGAGCCTGTTCCACTGGCAGAGCCAGAGCACGACTGCAGAAAATTCGGCTACCGGTCAACGATATATTCATCATCGGGAGAAGGGAAGCCGTGTACTGCTATTTGTCCGTGAGTTTAAGTCGGACGCCCGTTTTGGCGGTGCTGCTGCCTATACCTACTTGGGTACGGTGAACTATGTAACGCATGAAGGCTCCCGCCCGATGAATATTACCTGGAAGCTGGATCGACCAATTCCGGCAAAGTTCCTCAAAAAGACCAACAAATTGGTGGTCGGTTAAAAGGAGAACGTTATGAAAACGATTCGTGTTGTGGCCGCTGTGATCTGCGACTCCATGCAGGAAAAGCGCAAAATCTACGCTACCGCCCGCGGTTATGGCGACTATAAAGGCCAGTGGGAGTTTCCGGGCGGCAAAATCGAGCCG
>CAKTAT010000124.1:0-3405 GCA_934532365.1 uncultured Faecalibacterium sp.
GCAAGCCCTTCCTGCTGATGGAATCCAGCCCCAGCTTTACCAACTGGCAGCCTGTCTCCAAGCAGAAAAAGCCCGGCATCGCAGAGCTTTCCGCCTTGCAGACCGTGGCGCACGGCGCGGACAGTGTGCTTTATTTCCAGTGGCGTGCCAGCCGCGGCGCAGAGGAAAAGCTCCACGGTGCAGTCATCGGGCACGATGGCCGGGAGGACGCCCGCCCGTTCCGGGAAACGGTAGAGGTGGGACGGAAGCTGGAAGCCTTGTCTGAAATTACAACGCTTTGCCGCGAAAAACAGGCGGCGATCGTTCACGATTGGGAGAACAAGTGGGCGCTGGAAGGCTCCTGCGGGCCGCGCAATGCCGGGATGGGCTACTGGGACGAACTGAAGCTGCACTACAATGCCCTTGCACGCGAGGGCATCGCAGTGGAGTTTGTTGATCAGGAAGCAGACCTGACCGGCTATGGCCTGGTCGTTGTTCCGATGCTCTACCTGCTGACAGACGCATTTGCACAAAAGCTCTGCGCCTTTGCAAAGAACGGCGGCACCGTTGTGGTCACCTACTGGAGCGGGGTGGTGGACGAGAGCGACCTGTGCCGTTTGGGGGACACGCCTTATGGCCTGACAGAGCTGCTGGGCCTGCGCCGCACCGAGATCGACGGAATGTACGATGGCGAGGTTCGCCGCTGCGCCCCTGTGGATGGTGCAAAGCTGCCGGAAGCACAGGCTTCTGTGCTTTGCGAGGTGGCCGCACTGCAGGATGCCGACCCGGCTGTGCCGCTCAGTGTTTACACGGAGGACTACTTTGCCGGCTGCCCGGCCGTGGCGGTTCATGCTTACGGCGCAGGCCGCGCATATTATCTGGCAAGCCGCTTTGATACAGCGTTTTATCGCGCATTTTACCGCGATGCAGCGCAGGAAGCCGGTCTGACCCCGGCATGGCCGGAAGTGCTGCCGGACGGCGTTCTGGCGGCGCGGCGCGGTGCGTTCGTCTTTGTACAGAACTGCAATGAACATCCGGTCGAAGTGGGCGGTGTTGCGCTGAACCGTTACGGAACAGCCGTCTGGAAAAACGGCGAGCAGATCTTGTAAACAGCAAAAATACCAATTTTCAGCGTTCTGCCGAAAAAGCAGAACGCTTTTTGTTTGTTTTCAGGCTTGACAAAGCGGGCTTGTCCCGGTATGCTGAGGTGGCGCTGTTGCGCAGATCTGTGAAAAGGAGAGGATATTCCGTGGCTGTAAAGGAAACCGAAAAAATGACGATCGAGCAGGTGGCCGATGCGCTTGGTGTTTCTAAAACGACGGTATCACGCGCACTTTCCGGCAAGGGACGCATCAGCGAAAAGACCCGCGCCAAGGTGTACGCCTATATGGGGCGCACCCGTTCCGAGCCGGTTTCCGCACAGAGCGGCGAAAAGCTGCGCACCAACAACATTGCCATGATCATGCCGCAGCGGTTTATTACGCTGGATCTGCCCTTTTTGCGCAAGTGCATGGGCGGTATCTGCACCATGGCAGACCAGCGCGGCTATGACCTGATGCTGTGCTACTCCTCCTATACCGAGTACCCGCAGCTGCAGCGGCAGCTTGCAAACCACAAGGTGGACGGCGTGATTCTGACCTACGCCATGGCAGATGATCCCTGCATCGACCTTTTGCGGCAATACGAGACCCCTTTCGTGCTCATCGGACGCAGCGAGGACAAGACCATCCCGCAGGCAGACAACGATCAGGTCGCTGCTGCCTGCGAGATGACCCGCATTCTTTTGCAGCTGGGCGCCAAGCGCATCGCGCTGCTGGTGGGCAGTACCATCTACGCGGTCAACACCGACCGCACGCGCGGTTATCTGCGTGGCTTCGCTGAATTTGGCGTACCGGTAGACCAGCGTCTCGTTCATTCCGGCGTGGAATCTTCCGGGCAGACCATTGATGCACTGGAGGCGGCGCTGGAGCAGAAGGCGGATTGCATCCTCTGCGGTGATGACGAGATCGCTTTTGAGGTCATGCGGGAGCTGCGGATGCGGCACATCCTCGTGCCCAACGACCTGCGGGTCGCCAGCTTGTACGACAGCTCCATGCTTGCCAGCATTACGCCCTCGGTCTCGGCGGTGCAGTACGATGCAGAGCAGCTGGGCAAGACCGCCTGCCGGATGCTGCTGGACCGTCTGGCCGGAAAAGAAACAGTGATGCGGCAGCTGGAGGGCTATCAGGTCATTCTGCGGGATTCTACCAAGTGGATGGAACGCTCCCGCAACATCAAATAATGCGCTTCTTCGTGCCTGCTCCTTCTTCGGAGCGGGCATTTTTGCTCTCCGTTCTGCAAAGGTTGCGCTAAAGTTGCGCGTTTTTGCTCGTATACCCTGATTTTACCGTCATATTTTCCAGTTTTTACCCAACAATCCCGTGAATTTCGTCCATTGACGTGAACAAAAGAATGCGGTATTCTATGAGTACAAGAAACAGTTGCTCAAATATGCGCAACTAATGAGCGCAACAAAGTGCGCTTGAAGAGTTCAGATTGAGAACGAAGGAGAACTGGATCATGAAAAAGCTGATTTCCCGCCGTAACTTCCTTGCTGCCATGGGTACTGTGGCTGCTGCCGGTGTGCTGACTGCCTGCGGCGGCTCTTCCTCTGGCACCGCTTCCTCTGCTGCCGCTTCCAGCACGGCTGCCTCTGCTGCGGAGAGCTGGGGCGATGTGAAGCTGACCATGTGGGGCGCAGAAGAGGACCAGACCATGCTGCGCGAGATGGCCGATGCCTTTATTGAGCAGAATGCAGACAAGGGCAATGTGACCATTGAGATCGGTGTGCAGTCCGAGTCCAGCGCAAAGGACACCGTTCTGGCTGACCCGGAGTCTGCCGCAGATGTTTTCGCCTTTGCAGACGACCAGCTGAACGAGCTGGTGAATGCCGGTGCGCTGCAGGAAGTGCTGCTGAACCCGGACGACGTCAAGAGCCGCAACCTGCCCGGCTCTGTGGGCGCTGCCACCATGAACGACAAGCTCTACGCCTACCCCATGACCGCCGACAACGGCTACTTCCTGTACTATGACGCAAGCGTTCTGAGCGCCGAGGACGTGCAGAGCGTGGACACCATGCTGGAAAAGGCCGCTGCCGCCGGCAAAAAGTTCATGATGAGCGTGAACGACGCATGGTACATTTACAGCTTCTACGCCGGTGCCGGTCTGGTGGCAACGCTGGCCGATGACGGCATCAACACCGTCTGCAACTGGAACGAGGCTCCGGGCGCAGATGTCACGCAGGCCATTCTGGACATCACCGCAAACCCCGGCTTCAAGTCCGGCAAGGACGCCGACATCGTTTCCGCCATCAAGGACGGCAGCTGCTGCGCCGCCATCTCCGGTACATGGAACGCCAGCACCGCCGAGGAGGCATGGGGCGAAGGC
>CAKTAT010000125.1:0-3398 GCA_934532365.1 uncultured Faecalibacterium sp.
ATCACTCCGCAGGCACTGATCAACATCCGTCCTGTGGTGGCAGCCATCAAGGAGTTCTTCGGCTCCTCTCCGCTGTCTCAGTTCATGGATCAGAATAACCCTCTGGCTGAGCTGACCCACAAGCGTCGTCTGTCTGCTCTGGGCCCCGGCGGTCTGAGCCGTGACCGCGCAGGCTTTGAAGTCCGCGACGTTCACTACAGCCACTATGGCCGTATGTGCCCCATCGAGACCCCTGAAGGCCCCAACATCGGTCTGATTTCCTATCTGGCATCCTACGCCAAGATCAACGAGTACGGCTTCGTGGAGGCTCCCTACCGCAAGGTCAAGAAGGTCTACGACGAGAACAACAACCTCATCGAGCAGGTCGTCACCGACGAGGTGGAGTATATGACCGCTGATGTGGAGGACGAGTACGTTGTGGCACAGGCCAACGAGCCGCTGGACGAAGGCAAGCACTTCATCCGTCCTCGTGTGTCTGCCCGCCGCCGCGACGAGATCCTGGAAATCGACGCAGAGAAGGTCGATTACATGGACGTTTCTCCGCGAATGATGGTCTCTGTTGCTACCGCCTGCATCCCCTTCCTGGAGAACGATGACTGTAACCGTGCACTGATGGGCTCTAACATGCAGCGTCAGGCAGTGCCTCTGATGGTCACCCAGCAGCCCATTGTTGCTACCGGTATGGAGTACAAGGCTGCTACCGACTCCGGCACCGCTGTGCTGGCCAAGAGCAACGGCGTTGTGGAAAAGGCCGATGCCGACCACGTTGTGGTACGCAACGAACAGGGCGCTCTGGAGGATTACTCTCTGATCAAGTTTGCCCGCTCCAACGCAGGCACCTGCATCAACCAGCGCCCCATCGTGGAAGTGGGCGAGACCGTCACCGCCGGTCAGGTGCTGGCCGATGGCCCCGCAATGCGCAACGGCGAGATCTCTCTGGGTAAGAACGCCCTGATCGGCTTCATGACCTGGGAGGGCTACAACTACGAGGACGCCGTTCTGCTGAACGAGAAGATCGTGCGCGAGGACGTGTACACCTCCATCCACATCGAGGAGTACGAGACCGAGAGCCGCGATACCAAGCTGGGACCCGAAGAGATCACCCGCGACATCCCCAACGTTTCTGAGGATGCCCTGAAGGATCTGGACGAGCGCGGCATCATCCGCATCGGCGCCGAGGTCAAGAGCGGTGATATTCTGGTTGGTAAGGTCACCCCGAAGGGCGAGACCGAGCTGACCGCTGAGGAACGCCTGCTGCGCGCCATCTTCGGCGAGAAGGCCCGCGAGGTGCGCGACACCTCCCTGCGTGTGCCCCACGGCGCATACGGCATCATTGTGGATGTCAAGGTCTTTACCCCGGAGAACAGCGATGAGCTGCAGCCCGGTGTGCGCGAGGTCGTCCGCTGCTATATCGCTCAGAAGCGTAAGATCAGCGTCGGCGATAAGATGGCAGGCCGTCACGGTAACAAGGGTGTTGTTTCCCGCATTCTGCCGCAGGAGGATATGCCCTACCTGCCCGACGGCACTCCGCTGGACATCGTGCTGAACCCGCTGGGCGTGCCTTCCCGTATGAACATCGGTCAGGTGCTGGAAGTCAACCTTGGCTACGCTGCCAAGGCCTGCGGCATCAAGGTCATGACCCCCGTCTTTGACTCTGCTCGTGAGAACGACATCGGCGATACCTTTGATACCGCCCGCGAGATGTGGCATGGCGAGAATGCTCCCGCATATCCCACCAAGCTGCCCAAGATCATGGGCGAGAAGGGCCACATCATCGACTTCTCCAAGATCGAGCTGGATCGTGACGGCAAGACCACCGTTTACGATGGCCGTACCGGTGAAAAGTTCGATAACCGCGTTACCGTTGGTTATATGTACTACCTCAAGCTGCATCACCTGGTCGACGATAAGATCCACGCCCGTTCCACCGGCCCCTACTCTCTGGTCACTCAGCAGCCTCTGGGCGGCAAGGCTCAGTTCGGCGGTCAGCGCTTCGGCGAGATGGAGGTCTGGGCACTGGAAGCTTACGGTGCCGCTTACACCCTGCAGGAGATCCTGACTGTCAAGTCCGACGACGTGGAGGGCCGTGTCAAGACCTACGAGGCCATCGTCAAGGGCGAGCCCATCCCGCAGCCCGGCATCCCCGAGTCCTTCCGCGTTATGCTGAAGGAGCTGCAGTCTCTGGGTATGGACGTGATCGTGCAGGATAAGGACGGCAACGAGATCGACATGCGCCAGAACTTCGACGACGAAGAGACCGGCTTTGATATGCGTGATGTTGCCGGCACCGAGACTGTGGTGCAGGAGAGCGAACTGACTGATTACAACATCAAGGACGCCGATGCAGGTTTCGATGATCCTTCTGTGCTGGAGGACGATAACTCCGGTGCCGAGGCTCCGGCTGCTTCTGACGAAGTAGATTTCTGATCTGGATACACAACACAGCCTTCCACCCCTTGGCCGCGTGCTGCGGCAGGGGAGAAGCGCCTGTGATCCTATAACAGAAAAGCCGCCTGTATCATCGAAACAACTAGAGATTAAGAAAGGGTTCGTTTCATGGAAAACAACGTTTTCGATTCCATTAAAATCGGCCTTGCCTCCCCGGAGCAGATCCGCGCTTGGAGCTACGGCGAGGTCAAAAAGCCCGAAACCATCAACTACCGCACCCTGAAGCCGGAGCGTGACGGCCTGTACTGCGAGCGCATTTTTGGACCTACCAAGGACTGGGAGTGCCACTGCGGTAAGTACAAGCGCATCCGTTACAAGGGCAAAGTGTGTGATCGCTGCGGCGTCGAGGTCACCAAGGCCAAGGTCCGCCGTGAGCGTATGGGCCACATCGAGCTGGCCGCTCCTGTGAGCCACATCTGGTACTTCAAGGGCATCCCCAGCCGCATTGGCCTGATGCTGGACATCAGCCCCCGCCTGCTGGAAAAGGTGCTGTACTTTGCAAGCTATATCGTCACCGATCCCGGTCTGACCCCGCTGGATAAAAAGCAGCTGCTGACCGAGAAGGAATACCGCGAAATGTGCGAGCGCTACGGCGACGAGTTCGAGGCTGCTATGGGCGCCGAGGCTGTCCAGACCCTGCTGAAGGAGATCGATCTGGATCAGCTGAGCGCTGAGCTGACCGCCGAGGTGGAGAAGTCCTCCGGCCAGAAGCGTGTGCGCATCCTCAAGCGTCTGGAGGTCGTGGAGGCTTTCCGCATCTCCGGCAACCGCCCCGAGTGGATGGTCATGGACGTGCTGCCCGTGCTGCCGCCTGACCTGCGCCCCATGGTCCAGCTGGACGGCGGCCGCTTTGCCACCTCCGACCTGAACGATCTGTACCGCCGCGTCATCAACCGCAACAACCGTCTGCGCCGTCTGCTGGAGCTGGGCGCTCCCGACATCATCGTGCG
>CAKTAT010000126.1:0-3283 GCA_934532365.1 uncultured Faecalibacterium sp.
TATGTTATACTCAACAACGCAAAATTTGCCAAAAGACGTTACTTTTGGACATTCCAGGAGGATATCGATACATGACCCGTTCCCAGATGATCGAAACCGTGGCACGCAAGACTGGCTTTACCGAAGCTCAGGTCGAGACCACGATGGATGCAATGTTTGACCAGATCGCGGACTGCCTGCGTGCTGACGAAAAGGTGACCATCGCCGGCTTTGGCCGCTTTGAGATGCGCCCCCGCAAGCCGAAGGCTTACACCAACCCCAAGACCAAGGTGTCCAGCCAGCTGGAGTCCACCTCCATCCCCGGCTTCAAGGCCAGCGGCCGCTTCAAGCAGAAGCTGGAGGCTGGCAAGAAGAGCGTGGAAGAGACCGCCTGATCCCGTACACTGAGAACCGTACCCGTGACCCCGGGTGCGGTTCTTTTTGTTTGCCAAAAACTCTGTTGTGAAAATGGAATATCGGAACGCCCGCAGGCGTTCCGATATTCCGAAATTCAAAATCATTTTTCGCTGAAAATGCCCAGAGCAACGCGGAGGGCATTCTAAATCGTTCCGCCCTGCGTGCGGCGCACGGCATCTTTTTGTTTCTTTGCTGACAAGCGCGGCATTTCATGCTATACTTGTTGCAACGAGAAAAAACGCCACAAAGAACGGAGTTGTCCAAATGCTTTACAGCGAGTTGCAGTGCAGCGAAGCCATCCACAAGGCTGTGGAACGCATGGGCTTTGCCGAAATGACCGAAATTCAGGAAAAGACCATCCCCCTCATGCTGGCCGGGCATGATGTCATCGCCAAGGCACCCACCGGCACCGGTAAGACCTGTGCCTTCGGCATCCCGGTGGTGGAGCATATCCAGCCGGAAAACAAATACCCGCAGGCCGTCATCATGGCACCCACCCGGGAACTTGCCCAGCAGATCGCCGAGGAGCTGACCAACCTCACCTACTTTATGCCCGAGGTGCAGGTGGCCTGCGTGTACGGCGGCGCCAATATGGAAAAGCAGGCAAAGCGTCTGGCCGAGGGCTGCCAGATCGTGGTGGCCACCCCGGGCCGCCTGATGGATCACTATAAGCACCACAGCATCGATATCTCCCATGTGACCCAGATCGTGCTGGATGAGGCCGACGAGATGCTGAATATGGGCTTTTATAAGGATGTGCGGCATATCATCGAGATGATGAAGGCCCGCAAGGCGCTGTCCATGTTCTCCGCCACCATCAGCCGCGAGGTGATGGATATCGGCTGGCTGTATCAGCACAACGCCGAGGAGATCACCGTCCAGCCCCGGGAAGAAAGCCAGCCCAAGATCACCCAGTATATGCTGGAGACCTCCGGCCGCAACAAGCTGTCGGATCTGGCACAGATCATCATCGGCGAGGGCTACAAGCGGGTGATGGTGTTCTGCGATACCAAGTTCAACACCGCCACGCTGGCAAACCAGCTGGCACGGCTGGGCTTCTCGGTGGACTGCCTGCACGGCGACCTCTCCCAGAAAGAGCGCAACCAGATCATGCAGGCCTTCCGGGACGGCAAGCTGGCGATTCTGGTGGCTACGGACGTTGCCGCCCGCGGCATTGACGTCTCGGACGTGGATGCTGTTATCAACTACGATGTGCCCAGCGAGAACGAGCACTACACCCACCGCATCGGCCGCACCGGCCGCGCCAAAAAAGAGGGCGTAAGCTACCTGTTCTATGTGCCGGAGGAGAAGAAGCGCGTGCAGGAGCTGCTGCGCCTGACCCGCAACACCGACCTGTGCACCCCGGTGCACTTCGACTTCAACCACGAGCACATCGTGGTGGAGAAAAAGCAGGATAACGCCGACCGTTTCCAGATCAAGTGCTATTTTTAAAGGTAGGAGCTGCTGTACAACCTTGTGCAGCGGCTCTTTTTGCAAAAAAGGCTTGACCTTCCCCTTTGTGGAAGGTGTAGAATACTCCCGTAAGGAGGGGGCGTGACCCATGAAGATCAACGAAGTGGAAGCCGCCGTCGGCGTGACCAAAAAGAACATCCGCTTTTACGAGGAAGAGGGGCTCATCAGCCCCAGCCGGGAGCCGGGCAACGGCTACCGCAGCTACTCGCAGGCGGATGTGGAACGCCTGCGCCGCATTAAGCTGCTGCGCAAGCTGGACGTGCCGCTGGCAGAGATCCGGGAGATGCTGGAAGGGCAGCGCACACTGGCCGAGGGTATGAGCCAGCAGCTGGAACGTCTGCGCAGCCGCCGCGCCGACTTGGAAGAAGCAATCGGTTTCTGCACGCTGCTGCAACAGGAAAACGGCCCTCTGGAACAACTGGATGTGGAACAGACGCTGGCGCGCCTGACCGCACGGGAAGAACAGGGAGTGACTTTTGTGAACATTGAACGTACCGACCAAAAGACCCGCCGCATCCGGGGTGCCTGCATCGGTGCCGCCCTTTTTGTGGCCATGATGACCTTTGTAATAGCCATCATGGGCTGGGCAATCTACACCGACCCGCAGGATGCCCCGCCGCTGCCGCTGCTGGTGGTAATGTTTGGCATCCCGGCGGGCTGCATCGTGGGCACCCTGAAGGTGCTGCTGGATCGGATCGAAGAGATCGGAAAGGGAGAAGAAGATGCTTATCGTAACTATTAACGAGATCCCGGGCAAAAAGCTGGAGGCGCTGGGCGTGGTGCGGGGCAGCACGGTGCAGAGCCGCAACCTTGGCCACGACATGATGGCCGGTTTCCGCACCCTCGTTGGCGGCGAGGTGACCGACTACGCCGATATGCTCACAGAGGCGCGTCAGATCGCCACCGGGCGCATGGTCAAGGACGCCGAAAGCCTTGGCGCAGATGCCATTGTGGGGATGCGGTATGCCTCTGCCAGCGTCATGCAGGGCGCGGCAGAGGTCATTGCTTACGGAACGGCGGTGAGATTCGTATGACAGCAAAAGAAAAACAGGGCTTCGGCCTGTACTTCTTGTTCGCCTTCGGCATGGCATGGCTGTGTCAGGTGGGCGGCTGCATGGCACTTTTGCAGCAGAATAACGCGGTGCTGTATCAGCTGGCGCTTATCGTTACCATGTTCTGCCCGCTGCTGGCTGTTTTGCTGGTGCAAAAAGCATTCCTGCGCCAGCCTACCGGCATCGGCTGGAAGGTGCAGGGCAAGCGGCGGTTCTGGCTGGCGGCATGGTTCGGCCCGGCGGTGCTCACCCTGCTGGGCGTAGTGCTGTATTTTGCCGTGTTCCCCTCCCGGCTGGACTTTTCCTGCAGCTGGCTGGTAGCCGCCTACGGCGGCGAGATGGACGCGCAGACCCTGCGCAGC
>CAKTAT010000127.1:0-3230 GCA_934532365.1 uncultured Faecalibacterium sp.
TTCTGGAAAAGATTCTTGCCCCCAAGCAGGAGCGCACCATGAATGTACAGCAGCGAAACCGCAAGCGTGGGCAGGATATGGAACTTTGATTTTCGGAGGATACCATTTGAACAAAAAGAAGAAGTCAAACAAATCCGGTTACCCGGATGAAGCAATCAAGACCCTTGCACGTTGCTTTTATCCCTCCATGGTTGAGTTTTTCAACAGCGAGGAAGGCCAGCGTGAATACGAGGAATGGCTGAAAGAGCAGAGAGCTCTACAAGCCTTGCCTGTTGCAGCATAAAACAGCAGGACGCTCCCGGTAAAGGGAACGTCCTGCCTTATATAGATGTATCTCACCGAGGTGTGTCCAGTAGGGCACACCTCTTATTTTTTTGCCCTTAATCTTCTAGCCCATGGCTCCCAGCTACATTTTTCAAATACTCCTTCGGATCACCGTTCAAAATTAAGTCCGCATAGCCCAGTGGGTCATTGTAGATGAGATAATCCAGTTCAGTCTGCTGCGCCATGGTCACATTCAGCACATCCTCAACCCCAGTGCAGTCAATGGAAATTTTTCTCCCATCCCGGAGCAGAAGTTCCACACAGCCGGTGTCCATGTTGAATTTGCAAGCTCTTGCATCATACTTCATAATCATACCCTCCAAATCTTGTTATCGGCTTACAGTCTATGACAAGGCATCAGAGTTTTGCGTTGTCCACGGGAGCCTTCGTTGTTGTACCCGAAGAAAACGAAAAATCCGAACCCTTCTCCAATCGGAAACAGGTTCGGATTTTTCTTGTTTGGTGGGCGCGGGTGGATTCGAACCACCGAAGCTGAAAGCAGCAGATTTACAGTCTGTCCCCATTGGCCACTCGGGAACACGCCCATATTCATTTGTTGTACATCCGTGCGCCGGACGACTTGTTTATTTTAGCATGAGAAAAGGGTTTTGTCAACTACCTTTTTCACTTTTTTTCAGCAGGCTTTCTGTCCCCCGTCCGCCGCGCTTTATCTGGTTGAATTGCGTCCTGTTTTATGTTAAAATAATGTAAAGATCTTACAGGCAGGAGTGGGTCATTGCATGGAGTCAACAATCAACGCCGCCCCGCAAATTTTTATCGACCGGGAAAAGACGCTGCGCAGCCATCAGTGTTACTGGGTGCTGCGGCGTGCACAGGACATTGTATTCTCCCTGCTGGCGCTGGTCCTGCTTGCGCCGCTGGCACTGCTGATCAGCCTTGCCATCGTGCTGGACAGTCCCGGAGACGGAGCCATTTTCCGGCAGCGGCGGGTAGGACGGGACGGCAAGCTGTTCTGGCTGTATAAGTTCCGCACCATGTGCCCGGACGCCGAGGAGCAGCTGAATGAGCTGCTGAGCCAGAACCAGATGGACGGCCCTGTGTTCAAGATCAAGGGTGACCCCCGTATTACCCGGGTGGGGCATTTTCTGCGCAAGACCAGTCTGGACGAGCTGCCCCAGCTGCTCAACGTGCTGCGGGGCGATATGAGCATCGTGGGGCCGCGCCCCGCGCTGCCCCGGGAGGTAGAGCTGTACAACGACTACCAGCGCCAGCGGCTGTACGTCACCCCCGGACTGAGCTGCTACTGGCAGATCGCACCCCGCCGCAACGAGATGAGCTTTGACGAGTGGGTGGCGCTGGATCTGAAATACATCCAGGAGCGCAGCTTCTGGGTGGACTGGAAGATCATCTTCCTCACCGTCCGCGCCATGTTTATGAAATACGGAGAGTAGCACTTTTATAATGGCCTCCGCTTACGCTCTGGCCATATTCAGAGGAATACATCTTTTTCAGAGCAAATCCGGGCAGACTGCGGTCTGCCCGGATTTGCATTTTCACAGGAAGGGTCGTAAAGAAAGCCGACAGCTTTCCATGGATGCAAAAGAGGCTGCTGCACAGGAGCTTGTGCAACAGCCTCTCTTTTTATGGATCTCTTATTTCAGCACCGCACCCAGATTTGCACTGGTGACCATGCGGGCGTAGCGGCTGAGCCAGCCGGTCTTGATGTTGGGTTCGGGCGCAACGTACTTTGCCTTGCGCTCGGCCAGCACTGCATCGCTGACCTCCAGCGTGATGGAGGCGTTGGGGATGTCGATGGTAATGGTATCCCCTTCCTCGATCAGGCCGATGGGGCCGCCGGAGGCTGCCTCCGGGCTGACATGGCCGATGGCAGCACCGCGGGATGCGCCGGAGAAGCGGCCGTCGGTGATAAGAGCAACCGTCTTATCCAGCTTCATGCCTGCCAGCGCAGAGGTGGGGTTGAGCATCTCCCGCATACCCGGGCCACCCTTGGGGCCTTCGTAGCGGATGACCACCACATCGCCCGGGACGATCTTGCCCGCGTAGATGGCGGCAATGGCCTCCTCCTCGCTGTTGAACACCCGCGCCGGGCCTGCGTGCTTCTGCATCTCCGGGGCGACAGCGCTGCGCTTGACAACGCAGCCGTCCGGGGCAATGTTGCCCCACAGGATCTGCAGACCGCCGGTCTCAGAGTAGGGGTTCTCGATGGGGCGAATGGCCTTTTCGTTCAGGATATGGGCGCCCTTGATGTTCTCGCCAAGGGTCTTGCCGGTAACGGTGGGCACATCCAAGTCCAGCAAGCCCTTCTTGGCCAGTTCTGCCTGCACCGCCGGGATGCCGCCCGCTGCGTACAGATCCGGCATGTGGGTGGGGCCTGCCGGTGCCAGATGGCACAGATTGGGGGTCTTGGCGCTGATCTCGTTAAACAGCTTCAGGTCGATGGGCACACCGGCCTCGTAGGCGATGGCCAGCAGGTGCAGCACCGTATTGGTGGAGCAGCCCAGCGCCATATCGCAGGTCAGCGCGTTGCGGATGGAGCGCTCGTTGATGATCTGGCGTGCGGTGATGCCCTTGCGCACCATCTCCATCACAGCCATACCGGCGTGCTTTGCCAGCTGCAGGCGCTTGGAGTACACAGCCGGGATGGTGCCGTTGCCGGGCAGGGCGATGCCGATGGCCTCGCACAGGCAGTTCATGCTGTTGGCGGTGTACATACCGGAGCAGCTGCCGCAGCTGGGACAGCAGTTGCAGGTGCAGTCCTCCAGCTGCTCGTCGGTGATCATACCGGCCTTATAAGCGCCCACGGCCTCGAACATCTTGGAAAGGCTCACTTCCTCGCCGCCGTAGCTGCCGGCCAGCATGGGGCCGCCGGAGCAGACCACAGCGGGCACATCCATGCGCACCGCTGCCATCACCATGCCGGGCAC
>CAKTAT010000128.1:0-3030 GCA_934532365.1 uncultured Faecalibacterium sp.
AAAGTTACTGAGAAAATAATGACTGAATTTTCGGATTTGAATCTATGCCCAATTAACAACCGTCAGGGAATTGTAATTGATGGTGAAGGTTCAAAGGTTATTTGCAAAGACTAATTTGAAAATTTGCGTTTGCGCAGCAGCGCGGAGCAATGAAAGCCCCAGTGGGGCTTTTAAGCGACCGAACGGTCTTGCGGCAGCAAGATGGAGGGGCCTCGCCCCGACAAGTTCCAGTTTGCCGCACTCATTATCTTTCTTTCTTATGAAAACGGGATACCGGAGCGTCCGCAGACGCTCCGGTATCCCGTTTTTATCCATAATTCTTTTATTTATCTGCGGCTGCGCGCCGGGCGGCGGTGGAGGGCGCAGTAATAGCCGAAGGCGGTACCACACAAGCCGCCTACGATGTGCATAAAGTTTGCCACGTTATCGTGCACAAAGATAATATCATACACCTGCTGACCGAAGTACAGCGCCGCCACCAGCAGCATGGTGACCGGGATGCCGCCGGAGAAGCCCGCCAGCGAGGACAGCATGATGAGCATGAACACAATGCCGGACGCGCCCAGCAGCCCCGTGTGGGGGAACAGGATGCATTGCAGCACGCCGGTGACCAGCGCGGTGAACAAAATACCCTTGAGCAGCGGGATACTGCCGTATTTTTCCTCCATGGGCGGGCCCACCACCAACAGCAGCAGCATATTATTGAGAAAATGCTCCCAGTTTGCATGGCCCAGCACATGGCCGAACAGCCGGATGTAGCCCAGCGGGTCCCGCCAAGAGGAGCGGTACACGCAGAACAGGTTCATGGTGCTCCAGCCGTTCGTCCAGCCGTCTGCCAGCAGCACCAGCATGGACAGCAGAAAAAAGGTAAGGATCACCGGCGAGTTATACTGGAGCTCCAGTTTCAGCTTGATCTTTTTCGTAAACAGTCATTCCCTTCACAGTATTGTTGGCGTTACCCTCTGGTTTGTGCCCAGTATGCGCCCATGCTCTGGCCGGGCTGGTTCGTTACTTCATCGTTGAGGTATGCCGCAAGGCCGCAGGTTTCCGGCTGCCAGCTGAGCGCGGCTTCCACCGTGGGGTACTCCACCTCAGCGTACCAGAACGCCGTGGGCAGGCCCTCGTCCACATGGTTCACCTCCAGCACCGCGCCGTCCGGCAGGCGGTAGCTCCGGCGCACCTTTTTGATGAGGGGCTTGCCGATGATCTTCTCTTCCAGCTGCGCAAACAGTTCTTTGTCGATACTGCGCTCGATCTCCTCCCGCGCCAAGCCCCCTGCGGACTTGAAGCAGAGGATATAATCGGTGCTGCCGCCGGTCAGTGCTTCCTCCCGGATGCGCACCGTGGGCTGCACGCTGATATAGCCCTGCCGCATGGTGAATTCTTCCTCAAGGGGCAGCCCCTCCGGCCAGCCGGTCACCATCCATTTGCGTTCGATCTCCATAGCGTTCTCTTCCTTCCGCAAAATTTTGTATTTATTCTACCATATTTTTATGTTATGATAAAGAGCAGAACAAGCATCATTTTACGCATTCTTTGTTGAAGGAGCATTTTATGAAAAGCGAACGCACTTATCCTGTATATAAAGTCAACAAGCACGCCGAAGGGCTTTTGGTGGGCGGGCACCCATGGGTATACGAGAACGATATTCTGGAAGCCCCCGGCACCGCGCCGGAAAACGGCACGCTGGTGGATGTGGTCAGCCCCAAGGGCGCCTATCTCGGCACCGGTTTTCTCTCGCTGAAAAGCAAGATCCGGGTGCGGCTGATTTCCCGCAATGCCAACGATACCTTTGATACTGCCTTCTGGCGCCGCCGGGTAGAGTACGCATGGGCTTACCGCAAGACCGTGCTGGAACCTGCCGACCTTTCTGCCTGCCGCTTCATCTTTGGCGAGGCCGACCAGTTCCCCGGCCTGACGGTGGACCGGTTCAACAACGTTCTGGTCACCCAGACTTTGAGCGTGGGCATGGAAAAGCTGAAGCCGGTGCTCTTCCCCCTGCTGGCCGAGGTGCTGCGGGCAGACGGACAGACCATTGACGGCATCTACGAGCGCAACGATGAAGCCCTGCGCGCCAAGGAAGGGCTTGCGCAGAACAAGGGCTGGTTTGCCCTGCCCGGCGAGAGCCACCCGGAAACCACCCAGACCGAGATCTGCGAAAACGGCGTCTACTACCATGTGGATTTTGAAAACGGGCAGAAGACCGGCTTTTTCCTTGACCAGAAATATAACCGCCGGGCGGTGGCACGCCTTGCCGCCGGGCACACCGTGCTGGACTGCTTTACCCACACCGGCAGCTTTGCCCTGAACGCTGCCAAGGGCGGGGCTGCCCGGGTGACTGCTGCCGACATCAGCGCCGAGGCCATTGCCATGGCAAAGCGCAACGCCGACCGCAACAACCTCGACAACATGGACTTCCTCTGTGAGGATACCTTCGAGCTGCTGCCCCGGCTGGAAAAGGAGGGCAGCCCCTATGACTTTATCATTCTGGATCCTCCGGCCTTTACCAAGGCGCGCCGCACGGTGGAGAATGCCATGCGCGGCTACAAGGAGATCAACTACCGCGCCATGAAGCTGCTGCCCCGGGGCGGGTATCTGGCCACTGCCAGCTGCTCCCACTTTGCCACCGAGGAGCTGTTCATCAAGATGCTGCGCGCTGCCGCTAAGGACGCCCACCGGCAGCTGCGGCAGATCGAGGTAAAGCAGCAGGCACCGGATCACCCCATTTTGTGGGGCGTGCCGGAGACAAACTACCTCAAGTTCTTCCTGTTTCAGGTCATCTGAAACTTTAATAATAAGGGCAGTTGCCGCGCAGTGCGCACCTTTTAGCCAGAGAAAGCCGTCCTGAAAGGGGCTTTCGGGGTGTAAAAGTCATACCAATCGCGGTTGTTCCAAAAATCCGGGATCGTGTTTGTGCAGAATCGTCAGTTTTGTCAATTGCCTTTTTTGCCTGCAAAGACTATAATCTTAGCCATAGACAGCAACGGCGCTGTGGGTCACCTCCTGACTCGCAGCGCCGTTTTTGTTAAG
>CAKTAT010000129.1:0-2947 GCA_934532365.1 uncultured Faecalibacterium sp.
CCCGCTGCTGCCCCCGCAGCAAAGCCGGAAGCCAAGGCTGAGGCAAAGCCCGAGACCAAGGCAGAGTAAACTGTAAACCAAAGCCCGCCGTGCGCAACGCCCGGCGGGCTTTTTGTGTAGAAAATGATTGGGAATGCCCTCCGCTTATCGGGTTGCGGCACCCAGCATCCGCTTCGTGCCTTGGGCGGCACTCGCGTCTTGCTGGCCGCTGCCCCAACAACTCCTCCCTGTTTCCGCCACTGGCGGCGGTCGTCGTCGTTGCTAGGCATCTTCAGCGGAAAAATAGTATTGTAATTTGTGGTTCAGAAACGTCTGCGGACGTTTCTGAACCACTTTTTCACGGGAGGGGCTGCGAAGGCAAACGGTAACGCACTCCGCAGCGCCGCGCTTCCGAAGGAAGCGGCGCTGCAAATGCAGGTTACCATTGCGACCCTTCTCGTGAAAATGGCAGAACGGAACGCCCGCAGGCGTTCCGTTCTGCCGAAATCTAAATTAAATTTTCCTTGAATTATGCCCAGAGCGCAAGCGGAGGGCATTTCAAATCGTCCGAACCCGGCGGGCTTTTTGCTGCTTTTTGTAAGAAAATCCGGTTGCAAAGCTGCGAAAAAATGGTTAAATAGAAAAAAGGATATTTCCGCAAGGAGAGGAACACCATGGAACAACAGAACACGCGCCTGCGCAATGCGGGCTTTGCGACCTTTTTCTTCAGCGGCATCTGCGCCATCAGCGCAGGTGTGGTGGTCAGCCTGCTGCAGGAGCGCTACGGCTTTGCCTACGGCATGACCGGTACGCTGCTTTCCCTGATGAGCGTGGGCAACCTGCTGGCGGGTCTGCTGATGGGGATGCTGCCCAGCGCACTGGGCATGAAGCGCAGTGTGCTGCTGCTGACCATCGGCTACGCGGCGGGCTATGCCATCATGGGGCTGACCGGCGCAGTGGCGCTGCTGGCAGCGGCCTTTTTTGCGGTGGGCATCGCCAAGGGCAGCGTGATCAATACCTGCACCATTCTGGTCAGCGATAACTCTGCCGACCGCACCCGGGGCATGAACCTGATGCACAGCTGCTACGCCTGCGGCGCACTGCTGTGCCCCTTCCTGATTGCGGCAGCAGCCCGGGTAAGTACCGAACTGGCCGTCTATCTGCTGGCAGCCGTGGGTCTTGTGCTCTGGCTGGTATACGTCTTTACCCCGCTGCGCGGCGGCAAGAGTAAAAGCAGTGCCGAGAAGGAAGTCATCGACTGGAGCTTTCTGCGCTCTGCCCGCTTCTGGCTGCTGACCGGGCTGCTGTTCTTCCAGAATGCCGCCGAGCAGAGCGTCAACGGCTGGATGGTGACCTACTTCAAGGGCAGCGGCATCATTGCGGGCACGCTGGCGGCTTACACCGTCACCGTGATGTGGGGCGCTACGCTGGTGGGACGGCTGCTCATCGCCTTTGTGTTCCCTCTTAAAAAACCCCGCAAAGCCATGGTGGGCATGAGCGTGCTGTGCACCGTGTTCTATGTGCTGCTGGTCATGGCACACACGCAGGGCACAGCCATTGCGCTGCTGTTCGCCTTTGCCATCTCCATGTCCGGGCTGAACCCCACCGCCGTGGCCAGCGCAGGCCGCATGACCAGCGTGACCAGTATGGGCATCATGCTGCCGGTGGCCTCCAGCGGCGCCATCCTGATGCCGTGGGTCATCGGCATCGTGGCCGAGCGTGCCGGCCTTGCCGCCGGTATGGCCTCCAACATCGTGCCCTGCGTAGGGCTGGTGGTCTTTACCCTGCTGGTGGCAAGACTGCCGGAGGAATAAACAAAAGCCCATCCGCACACGTTGCCGTGCGGATGGGCTTTCTTTACGTTAACCCTCAATGCCTCTTGCTTTTGCGCTGAACTCGCAGCCGCAGTAGTCCTGCCGGTACAGGCCGTACTGCTCCGAAAGCTGCAGGCTGCGCAGGTAGCCGTTGTGCTTTTTGAAGTCTGAGGGCAGGTGCTTTACCCCGAACTCCGCCTCCAGCTCCTGCCCGATGGCGTTGATGCGGGCAGCGTCCTTGTGGGGGCTGATGGACAGGGTGGTGGTGAACCAGTCAAAGCCGTTGTCCCGGGCGTACTGCGCCGCGCGGCGCATCCGCAGCCGGTAGCAGACGGTGCAGCGGCTGCCGCGCTCCGGCTCGTTTTCCAGCCCGGCTACGGCGGTGTAGAACTGCTGCGGGTCGTAGGCGTCCTCCACCACGGTCACCCCCAGCGGGTGGGCTGCCGCCACAAACTTCTGCAGCTCCTCGCCCCGGCGGTAATACTCTGCCGCCGGCCATGTGTTGGGGTTATAGTACAGCACCGTGATCTCAAAATACCGGCACAGCTGCTCCAGCACGGCGCTGGAGCAGGGGCCGCAGCAGGCGTGGAGCAAAAGGCGCGGGCGAGTACCGCCAAGGCCCGCCAGCACGGCGTCCATCTGCTGGGCATAGTTGCGTTGTGTTGCCATTGGTATCATCCTTTGCTATAATGGTCTTGCCTACATTATAGCATATTTTACGATGAAATACAGGAGGTTCCCTTATGACGGAAGAAAAGATCGCCCGCATCAATGCGCTGGCCAAAAAAAGCAAGACCACCGGCCTGACTGAGGCCGAAAAGGCTGAGCAGCAGGCGCTGCGGCAGGAGTATCTGGCCGACATCAAGGCCAGCCTGCGCAGCCAGCTGGAGCGCACGTCCATTCAGGAGCCGGACGGCACCATCCATAAGGTGACCCGCCGCACCGACCTGCCCGGGGAGTGCAGCTGAGGACGGGACGATTTTGAATGGCCTCCGCTGTGCTTTGGCCATATTCAGAGGAAAGAATATTTTTTATTTCGGGGTACAGAAACGCCTGCGGGCGTTTCTGTACCCCATTTTCACGGGAGGGGTCGTAACGGTCAACGGCATTTGCTGCGCCGCTTTCTGCGAAAGCGCGGCGCTGCGGGCGGGCGC
>CAKTAT010000130.1:0-2895 GCA_934532365.1 uncultured Faecalibacterium sp.
CTCACTCGTTTGGCAGTAACAAAAAAGCACCACACATCTCTGTGCAGTGCTTTTTCTTTCTGGTGGAGATTACCGGGCCGTTTTTGATCACGGTGAACTCTTGCAGTCCATGCACGGCGCTCTCCCGGCTGAGTTAATCCCTCACTCGTTTGGCAGTAACAAAAAAGCACCACACATCTCTGTGCAGTGCTTTTTCTTTCTGGTGGAGATTACCGGGATCGAACCGGTGACCTCTTGCATGCCATGCAAGCGCTCTCCCAGCTGAGCTAAACCCCCAGATGTTTGGCTTTGTGCCTGACGACATGGGTTATTATACCAGCCGGAGGGGCGCTTGTCAACGGTATTTTACAAAAAACTCTCCTCTTTTTTCAGCGGTGCAGGGCACCCGGAAGCTTTTGACGCAGCTGCGTTTTTCCCGGGGCTGCTCTGCCGCAAAAGACTGCCGCATTACCTGTCCCATTTGTCGCACAGGGCGTTGATCTGGTCGGCAAATTTCGCCAGATCTTTATTTGCGCCGCCCTCGTTGTGTTCAATGACCCGCAGCAGACGCTTGCCGGCGCTGACCAGCCGCTGGAACACGGTAGCGGCGCGGTTTGCGCCCTCGCCTGTCCTCTGCTCCACGCGGACCTTCGTGCCCTCCTGCAGACAGACTGCGCCCTCGGCACCGATCGCCCACTGCGCGCCGTTGTAGGGCGCACAGGCGGTAAAGCCCTGTTCGGTCAGGGTGTCCACAAAGCGGTTCTCTACCTCGTCCTCGCCGTGGATCACGAACACCCGCCGGGGCTTTTCCGTAAAGGCGTTCACCCAGCGCAGCAGACCGTCCTTGTCCGCGTGGCCGGACATTCCGGTCAGCTGGCAGATCTCCGCCTTCACCTCGATGGGCTCGCCGAACAGCTTGACCGAGTCCACCCCCTCGATAAGGGTGCGTCCCAAAGTGCCCACCGCCTGAAAGCCCACGAAGAGGATGGTGCATTCCGGCCGCCACAGGTTGTGCTTGAGGTGGTGGCGGATGCGTCCGGCTTCGCACATTCCGCTGGCGGACAGGATGACCTTGGGCGTGCGGTCGGTGTTGATCATGCGGGAGTCGTCGCTGGTCACGCTGATGCGCAGCCCCGGCACGTTGATGGGGTCGATGCCCTTTTCCAGCAAAGCGCGGGTCTGGGCGTCAAAGCAGTCGGGGTCTGTATCCCGGAAGATGCGGGTGGCCTCGGTAGCCAGCGGGCTGTCGATGTAGACCGGGAAATTGCCGTGCCCCTTGACCAGTCCTTTTTCCTTGATCTCCCGCAAAAAATACAGCATCTCCTGCGTGCGTCCCACGGCAAAGCTGGGCACCACCACGTTGCCGCCCCGGTCAAAGGTGCGCTGCAAAATTTTTGCCAGCTCTGCCACATAGTCCGGCCGGGGGTCGTGGTTGCGGTCGCCGTAGGTGGACTCCATGAACACATAGTCCGCCTGCTGGATATAGGTGGGGTCTTTGATGATGGGCTGGTTCAGATTGCCGATATCGCCGGAGAACACCAGCTTTGTGGTGGTGCTGCCCTCGGTGATCCACAACTCGATGCTGGCAGAGCCCAGCAGGTGTCCCACGTCCACAAAGCGTCCTTCGATGCCCGGGGCAAGCTGGATGCGCTTGTCGTACTCCACGCCCCGGAACAGGCGGCAGGCGGCTTCGGCGTCCTGCACGGTGTACATGGGCTCTACCGGCTCTGCGCCGGAGCGCTTGCCCTTGCGGTTTTTCCACTCGGCTTCAAACTCCTGAATATGCGCCGAGTCCCGCAGCATGATGCCGCACAGCTCCACAGTGGGGATGGTGGCGTAGATCCTGCCCCGGAAGCCGTTGTGCGCCAGCAGCGGCAAAAGCCCGGTATGGTCGATATGGGCATGGGTAATGAGCACAAAGTCGATCTCGCCGGGGGCTACAGGCAGGGGCTGGTTTTCGTACACATTCTTACCCTGCTCCATGCCGTAGTCGATGAGAAACCGCTGCCCTGCCGCTTCCAGCATGGTGCAGCTACCGGTCACCTCGTGGTTCGCGCCTAAAAACGTAAGCTTCAATGCAGAACACCTCCGGTTCGTTTTATGGCTTTAGTATAGCATATTTTTAAGGTACACGCCGCACAAATCTGCGTGAAGTTTGCGGGCATAATGCTGAATTGCAGAAAAAATTTTTATACAATCTTGACAAACCACCCTGTTCTGTTATAAACTTAGGTTTGTATGACGTTCGTTCGTATTTTATGAGTCTTTTCAAATAGAGAGGTAGAAATTTATGGTTCGTAACGATTTGCGCAACGTTGCCATTATCGCTCACGTTGACCACGGCAAGACCACCCTGGTGGATGCCCTGCTGCGTCAGAGCGGCGCTTTCCGCGACAATCAGGCCGTGGCCGAGCGCGTGATGGACAGCGGCGATATCGAGCGTGAGCGCGGCATCACCATTCTGGCAAAGAACTGCTCCTGCACCTACAAGGGTGTCAAGATCAACATCGTCGACACCCCGGGCCACGCCGACTTTGGCGGCGAGGTGGAGCGCGTGCTGAAGATGGTCAACGGCGTGCTGCTGCTGGTGGACGCTGCCGAGGGCTGCATGCCCCAGACCCGTTTCGTGCTGCAGAAGGCTCTGCAGCAGAACCTGAGCCTGGTGGTGGCCATCAACAAGATCGACCGTCCCGATGCCCGCATCAAGGAAGTCATCGATGAGGTGCTCTACCTGCTGATGGACCTGGGCGCAAGCGATGAGCAGCTGGATTGCCCCATCCTGTTCTGCTGCGGCCGTCAGGGCACCGCCAGCCTGGACCCCGATGTGCCCGGCACCGATCTGATCCCCCTGTTCGATACCCTGCTGGACACCATCCAGCCTCCTCAGGGCGACCCCGAGGCTCCCTTCCAGATGCT
>CAKTAT010000131.1:0-2836 GCA_934532365.1 uncultured Faecalibacterium sp.
GCTGTTTCCAGTGAAGTCCTGCGTAATTTTACAAATGCAGTTCAGCTGCCGGGAATCTCCGTGGCAAATTACTGGGTTGATACGGCCGAGGTTCATGGTTTGAAACGAGTGGTTTCGGTAAGTGAGAACTTCAAAAGGGAAGATGGGAGTCTTGTTACTGCAAATACAATCTTGAAGAACAGTCTTGGAACGGACTATCTTGAAGAATTTAACCGCAGAACAAGCCTAAAAGAGAGAATCCGGCTTCTTGTGGATGCAATGGGAGAGGCAACCAGAATGCAGAATATGGGCGCATATCTTACGACATTGTTTGAGGTAGATGCGCTTTTTCTGAATCAGGACCGGCACCTGAACAATATTGCGCTGATTCGGGATAAATTTGGTTATAAGCCCTGCCCGATTTTTGACTGCGGAGATTCGTTCTTACTGGACTTCGCTTTGTACAGCCCTGAAATTGAAAGCCGAGCATATTTGACAAAGGCACAGTGCCTTCCGTTCAAATCCCGGTTTACGCAGACAGTGCATACGGCACAAGCTCTTTACGGGAAGCAGCTTGTGGTAAACATTGATAAAACAAGTATCGATACGATCCTTGATAAATATCTGTGCTATTACCCGAAACAGTTCCACTTTTTGCTGAAAGAGCGTATCGAAACCGTCCTTTTGGAACAGCAGAAAAAGCTTTTTTGAGAATAGGATAGGAAAAGCCGTCTGTAGGCTGCCAAAGCATCATTGGCGGCCATGCAGACGGCTTTTGCGTTTGTGCGTATTATACCCCTTCAGACAAGGGTATAAGGGGGTATAACGGAAAAATCTTCTGACCGGAGAAAAATTACCATACCTCACATGCGCAGCATAGAAAGAAAATCGGGCCCAAGATTTTCGGCCAGAAGCCGGAAACACTTCTGACTGATGGTCTTTTGTCCGCTTTCCCAGCAGCGGATGCTTGTCCGGCTGACCTTTGCGTGGTCGGCAAGCTGCTGGCGATTCCAGCCTTTTGCCTGGCGGTATTCCCGGAGAAAAGCCCCTCCGCCCCGGTGGAAAAACAGGGCGTAGTCATCCAGAAGGTCTTTGACTGGAATGGAATAGAAGGCAGCCAGCTTGTCCGCAATCTCCGGGGAGAAGCTCCGGCGGAAATTGCCGCTTTCAAGGTCCCGGTAGAACCATTCCTCCATGCCGACCATGGCAGCAACGTCTTTCTGCAGCAGACCAAGGCTGTAACGGCACCAGCGCATACGGTCGGACGGATTCGTGATTTCGGAGTAGGAATGGTACATATGAAAGAACTCCTGCGCTTCCGAAGTAGTGTGCGGCCCGGCAAGCGGCACCTGCAGGATGTAGAGAGGGGTTAGACAGGATACCTCACATGATACCCTTTGAAGTAGAAAAAGGTGAAACCCTTCCTGAGCCCAGAAAACCCATTTTGACGAATTTACGCTGCTTTGCAAAATGAGTGGGTTCTCTTTTCCATCTGAAAGTGCGCTGGGGAGAGGATAGCATTTTCAATGCAGCGGCTTGCATAAGTGGAAAACCGCGCCTTGCGTGTGGCATCAAAGGTATCTACCGCTTTCATCAGCCCGATGGTGCCGATGGAAACAAGATCCTCCTGATCGCCCGGCAGGGCGTAATATTTTTTTACGATGTGCGCCACCAGCCGCAGATTGTGGCGGATCAGCTTTTCCCGGGCGGCGGCATCCCCGGCGCGCATGGCGCTGAAGGCGGCGGCTTCCTCCCGGGCTGTGAGCGGACGCGGAAAGCAGCCGCTTTCCAGATGGAGCGCCAGAAACAGAAATTTTGTGGCGAAAAATTGCAGTAAGGTCAGCAGCACACGATATCCCTCCCGGTATATAGTTGTTAGATTGTATGAGCCGGGGCGCAGATAGTTGCCGGAGAAGCCTTTTGTGCGCAGAAGCTTCTCCGCAGGGGAAAAGCGTGGTATACTGAGGGGGATAACTCGAAATTTATGGAGGTAAAGTATGGCAGGAACACAGGAAAAAATCCAGTTACTGTTGAGGATCGCACATCGACTGAACGAGGCTGGTGCCGAATGGGCCTTGGGTGCATCTATGATGCTGTATTTCAAGGGCATCACCTCCGACTTCCACGACATTGATCTAATGGTCGCTGACTGCGATGCGGAAAGCGTCCGCACGATTTTATCGGAAATGGGGGAAAGCTGTTCATCTGATTCCATTCCGAACCCCATGTACCGGACAAAAACCTTTATGGAGTTTCGAATCGAGTCTGTCGAGGTCGATGTGATGGCTGGTTTTGCAATCGTGAAGGATGGAACGGTTTATGATTGTGCGCTGCGCACGGAACAGATCGTAGAGCAAATGCTGCTGGGAACAGAGGTTATCCCATTGCAATCACCGCTATTGTGGTGTGAATACTATCGGCTGATGGGAAGAGCCGAAAAAGCTGAGATGATCGAGAAGGCAATGGAAAGATAACAATTCCGATTTATCAAATAAGAATTTCCGTCAATTTTTCTCTTGATGCGGCTCGCTTCTAAGAGTAGGAACGAACTGTTCTGTTGCCGGAGACGGACCACTCGGGTCGGTCTCCGGCAGTATTTTTGTTATCGCGTATTAAAAAACAGCCGGATGGCCTACAAGTCCGGCATGAACTTCAAAGGCAAGTCCATGCGTTTTGATCTGGTGGACGACTGGGGCTATCCCATCCCGCAGGAAGAGCTGTATGTGCCACACTTCCGCTCTAACTGCGCCACTTGCGGCAGCAGACTTATCTGCAACGGGTGCAGCAATTGCGGCAAATGCCTGTGACAGAACTGCTCTCCTATAAAAACCGTCCCCTCCGTGCAGGCCTGGATCTC
>CAKTAT010000132.1:0-2789 GCA_934532365.1 uncultured Faecalibacterium sp.
GAATACTATGTAAATCTGGAAAAGAATACATTCGATGCCTTAAAGGTGGAACCCTCCCTGATGACGGCCTTTGAGCAAAATTACACATGGGATGGACTGGTCAAGTTCTTTGTAGATCACTATGTGGTGGAAGAGGACAAAAAGGCCGTAACGGATTTCTATAATCGTGCCTACATCACAGAAAAATTAAAGGGACTGGAGACAGAACTGTGTCAGGAATGCCGCATTGTTCTGAATGGTGAGGAGCGATGGGTCCGAAACGTGGTCATGCGCGGCGAGATCGAAGATTCCGAATACGCGATGATTTTTCTGCGGGACATCACAGAGTCCAAAGCAGAGACGGCACGGCGGTTGCAGATGGCCTCGGACAACGCATCCATGGACCTTTTGATCAAGAGTGTGGTGCGCCTGCTGGACCGCTTTGTCGTCTGCGATCTGGAGAATGACCGGTATCGGTTCTATAACCTGAAAGGCGAAATGATATATGCGCCGACGGGGGCTTACCATGATTTTGTGGAGCAGGTGGCTGTAAGGTATAAGACGCTGGAGCCATTGGCGGCGATGAATGCATTGTTCTCACCGGAAAATATCCGAAAGAATTTGCAGAGCGAGAACGACATCTACAAATTTGAATACTGCTCCATAGACGAAAATACCTATAAGATCGCTTCCTTCATTCCACTGGAGTGGAATGGTACAAAGCTGGTCAAAGCGCTGTTGGCATCTATGGACGTGTCACAGGAGAAAAAGGCCGAGATCGAATCCCATAAGGCACTGAAGGAGGCGTACCGGGCAGCGGAAAACGCAAGCCGCGCTAAGACGGAATTCCTCTCCAATATGTCCCATGATATCCGTACACCGATGAATGCAATTGTTGGCTTGACCGCCATTGCGGGTGCGAATATCGAGAGTCAGGACAGGGTGGTCGAGTGCCTTGGCAAGATCACAAAATCGAGCCGTCATCTGTTGGGACTGATCAACGAAGTGCTGGATATGGCCAGAATCGAGAGCGGGCGAATGAGCCTTGCCGAGGAGGATTTCAGCCTGCCGGAGCTGGTCGATAACCTGCTCACCCTCACAAAACCGGCAATCGACGAGCACAAACATCAGCTCGAAGTCCATGTTGAGCACATCGAGCACGAAGCTGTCTGCGGCGATAGTCTGCGCATCCAGCAGATCTTTGTGAACCTGATGAGCAACGCCGTCAAGTATACCCCGGATGGAGGAAACATCACCCTTACGATCAAGGAAAAACCGAATGGATTCTCGGAGCTTGGCTGCTACGAGTTTTCCATTGAGGACAACGGCATCGGCATGACGCCGGAATTCCAGAAGATCATGTTCGAGCCGTTCAGCCGGGCAGACGATCACCGGACGACCAAGGTGCAGGGCACCGGTCTTGGCATGGCCATTGCAAGAAACATCGTCAACCTGATGAATGGTGACATTCAGGTCGAAAGCGCTCCCAACAAGGGCACAAAGATCACGGTCACGGTCTATCTGAAGCTTCAGGAAAACGAGAAGGAGCAGGAAAAAGAGCTGATTGATCTGCCGGTACTGGTCGTAGACGATGACAAGACCTGCTGCGAAAGCACTGTTGCGACCCTCAAGGAGATCGGCATAGCGGGCGAATGGGTCCTGACCGGCAAGGAAGCAGTGGAACGCTGCTATGCGCGTCATGAGACCAACAATGACTATTTTGCGGTGATCCTGGACTGGAAGATGCCGGAAATGGACGGTATTGCAACTGCCAGAAAAATCCGGGAACGGGTAGGAGAAGAGGTCACGATCATCATCCTGACCTCCTTTGACTTCAGCGAGATCGAAGAAGAAGCCAGAGCGGCGGGCGTAGATGCGTTTATGGCAAAACCGCTGTTCCGTTCCCGCCTGACAGCGACGCTGCGGCAGCTTACATCCGGGAAGAAGGAGAAAAATGCCCGGAACTATCTGGAAGATTTTGCGAATGAAAACTATGCGGGCAAGCGTATCCTTCTTGTGGAGGATAATGCGCTGAACCGCGAGATCGCAACCGAGATCATAGGCATGACGGGCGTGACCATCGACAGCGCCGAAAACGGAAAAATTGCAGTCGAAAAGGTGATGGAAGCGCCGGAAAAGTGGTACGATCTCATTTTTATGGATATCCAGATGCCGGTCATGAACGGCTATGAAGCCACTGCTGCGATCCGTGCGCTTGCCGGCAACCGTGGAAAGGTGCCCATCATTGCCATGACGGCAAATGCCTTTGCCGAGGACGTGCAGCTGGCAAAGAACACCGGCATGAACGAGCATATCGCCAAACCGCTTGATTTGAATAAGCTGAACGATGTGCTGAAACGGTGGCTGTGAGCTGTGCATTGCAGTAAGGCACATTATACTGAAGAACGCCGAGGAACTTCCCGTTGGGGAGGTGTCCTCGGCGGTTTTTGTATATAGGGCAGCAATTCTTGACCGTTTTTTTGTGAAGGTGATAAGTTACGAGATGGAGCACAGCTTTCTCCGCAATGATCTCGATTGAAAACAACTGTACATATAAAGCAAAAAGGAATATTCTTACTTGTCAATCTGCTGTAGAAAATCACCCAAGTTTGGGTAAAATTGACAAAGTGAAAAAGAAACCCGTTTCTATCTTGACACTCCACAAAGAATATGGTATTGTAGTCAAGCATAAAATAAATTATTCTTCAAGTGCTTAATTTGTTTGTGCCTTACAAAAAAGAAAAATGTACGTGAGCAGCGTCGTTGGATTGTTACCGTTTGGCGGGCTAGACCAACTCTGCATAGCACAA
>CAKTAT010000133.1:0-2745 GCA_934532365.1 uncultured Faecalibacterium sp.
GGGCACAACGGCCAGCTGCAAAGCACCGGTGCGGATCATCTCCGTCACAGGCCCCTGATCGCCCAGAACCGCATTGGGGTAAATTTCTACCTGATAGCGGCCATGGGTGGCAGCGGCGAACTTTTCGCCGAAATCGGCCAGTGCAATGTACTCTGCGTGGGTCTCCGGCTGGTTGAACGCCACCCGGATGATGGTGCTCTTCTCGCCGTTTTCACCGGTGCTGCCGCAGCCGGACAAGCCTCCGGCAGAGGCTGCAAGGGCTGCCGCACCCATCACCTTGAGAAAGGTGCGGCGGTTGATCTTCTTTTTCACGGTTGATTCTCCTTTTCCTGCGCAGGGCATCACATGGCCAGCACTTCGTTCCACTTTTCTTCGGCGACCGGAATGCCCAGTTCAAGGTTCTCCTTCCGGCTGCGGTGCTCGCCCATGCCGGGGCAGCGCACCTCTGCACCTTCCTTCACCGGCTGGCTGGAAGCCACATCCGCTGCGATGGCATCCACGATGGCATCGGTCTCGGCGGCGGTCTGGAACTTGGTGGGGTCGATGGCGATCATGATCTGGGTCAGACCGATCTCATCCCCGAAGGTTCCGATCTTTGCCACGGAGTTTGCATTGGTGAGAACGGTTGCAATCATATCCAGCAGGATGGACAGTCCGCTGCCCTTCCAGTAGCCAATGGGGATCATCCGGCGGGTCTTTTCAATGGCGGCAGGGTCGGTGGTCAGGTTGCCCTCCTCGTCGTAACCGCCCACCACGGGGAGCTGCTTGCCCACAAGGCGGGTCGTCTCCAGCTTGCCGTAGCTGAACTGGCTCAGAGCGCAGTCCACCATGACGTGCTCGCCGTTGGAGCGGGGGACGGCCAGGATCAGCGGATTGTTGCCGATGTGGTTATCCTTGGCACCCCATGCAGGCATATTCGGGCAGGTGTTGGACCAGCAGATGCCAATGCAGCCCTGGTCTGCCGCCTGCCAGCCGTAGGTGCCGCCCCGCATCCAGTGATTGTTGTTGCCCAGTGCCACCAGACCAATGCCGTTCTGCTTGGCCAGCTCCACGGCACGGTCCATGGCTCGCTTGGCGTTCAGGGGGCCAAAGCCGCGGTGGCCGTCCCAGCGCTCCATAGAGCCAAAGCTGGCCACGCATTCTGCCTCGGCGGCGGGGTCAATACCGCCCTTTTTCAGGTAATCCACCACCACCGGGAAGCGGTTCAGGCCGTGGCTGAACACACCGGCCAGACTGTTCTGGGCAAAAATTTCGGCGGCATCGTGGGCACGGTCGGCGGTAAAGCCGTATTTCTTCAAAACGCGCTCAAACTCTGCCAGCATCGTTTCATAAGCAACTCTCATTTTTTGTCCTCCTGACTTTTTACAGCGAATCTACACGGACCTTCAGCACGATCTTCTTCACATCTTCGGGCGCATCCATCATGCAGCAGGGGCGGTGAACATCTTCCGGGAAGAAGACGGCATAGCAGCCATCGGTCATGGGCAGCATGATCTCATGCACATCGCTGCGCTCCTTGTAGAACAGCACATCGTTGCTGTCGAGGTTGTTCTCCAGAACTTCGCCGTCCTTGCAGTCAGGGTAGAAGCCGATCAGCTCATGGCCGTGGACCATATACTGCACATCGATGTACTGGCGGTGGACTTCCGGGCGCTTGGTCTCCTTGGGGCCGGTGGTGATCTCGTTGATCTGGAGGATCAGCTTGTCGCCGTCGATGGGGTATTTGCCGTGGTGCATCTCGCTGACATCGGTGGTGCGCAGGATGTCCAGTGCCTTGCGGATGACGGGGGTATAGGCGGCTTCGGTCTCTTTGGCGTTGATGTTGCCGTAAATCATGGTGGTTCTCTCCTTATCTGGCTGTGATCTCGCTTTAATTTCGATTTTGCAATCGATTGCATTTCTTGCAATTCATAGATTACACACTTTTGAACTGATTTTCAATTCGCATATCCGACAATATTTTCAGTCTTGCTTTGTGCAGGTATACCAACTTCTGCGCAAATTTGCAAATATTATGGCAATCGATTTCCGAAATGAGCGCAAAAAAGTTCCCGGAGAAGCCTAATGTGACCTCTCCGGGAACAGCGATTTTTATAGGGGATTCAAAATATCAGGTGCTTTCCCGCTGGATGATCTCGGTCAAAAGCATCAGCTTATGACTTACGGGACGATCCTGGAGCACATCCAGCAGCATATTGGCCGCCGCAAGGCTGACCTCGCCCAGCTTGTTGTCCAGTGTGGTCAATGCCGGGGTGCAGAGCTGGCCGTATAACGTGTTGTCCACACCGATGACTGCTACCTGCTCCGGCACGGCGATGCCCTGCGCCTTCAGTTCCTGCATACAGCCAATGGCCAGCATATCCGTTGCGCAAAGGATGCCATCCACATCCGGCATCTGCTTGAGCAGTTCTGCTGTCTCACAGCGGCCCCGCTCCACCGAACTGCGGGGGCCGGTGGTGCCATCCACTTCGGCATAGATGGAGTGTCCGGCAGATTCCAGCCCGCTGCGGAGCATTCCGGTGCAGAAGCCCCGGTTCTTTTTCTCGTTGGCCGGGGTGGCAACGTCCATCAGATAGGCCAGCTGCTTCCGGCCTTTTTGGGTCAGCAGAGCCACACATTCCTCGGTGCCACGTTCTTCATCAATCAGAACGCTGTAGGTATTGGGCAGGTCCAGTGCCCCGTTGACGATGACCACCGGGATGTTGGAAAGGTGCTGCTCCACGCTCTGACGCACCTCTTCGGTGC
>CAKTAT010000134.1:0-2572 GCA_934532365.1 uncultured Faecalibacterium sp.
TTTCTGATCCGGGATGCCTGCCACACCGAGCTGGAACCGGAAGAATTTGATGAAAACGGCGAGGGCATGACTCTGACTTGCATCGGTTTCCGTCCGCTGCCGGACGAAATTGCACACCAGATCAGCCACAAGTTCCATCTGTATTGAGTAGAACAGCCGCTTCTGAATTTATGAGTGACTCATAAATTGACCCATATCTTGCTGTTTCCGTGCAGCTTCCGTATAATGACACCCGAAAAGACCACCCGGTCAAAAGAGATTTAGGAGGCTGTCATTATGAATGATTCTGTGAAGAAGCTGCTGAAGGAAAGCATGTGGGATCTGGCTACCTGCGCAAACGGCGAACCCAATGTTGTGCCCGTTGCGTTCAAGGACGTGACCCCGGACGGCAAACTGGTGGTGGGCGATGTGTTCCTCGACACCACGCTGAAGAACCTCGCTGCAAACGGCGGTAAGATCGCCATCTCTGTTTACGATGCCAAGACTCTGGAAGGCTACCAGATCAAGGGTGTGGCGGAGTATGTCACCGAGGGCGAGGTCGTCAAGACCTTTAAGGCCATGGTGGAGCAGATGTTCAACGGCGGAGCCACTGCCAAGGGCGCACTCATCATCACCCCGGAGAAGGTCATCGTCACCACGCCCGGCGCAGACAACAAGAAAGAACTGTAAGACATCTTGACGCCCGCAAAACTTCTCCTCGTTTTGCGGGTGTTTTTCTACTCATAAATTACATAGTACCTTCCGCAAAGCCAAGCAATCTGCTAAAATGAGAGCAGAGGAGGGAGCGCACATGTATCAGAAAAAACTGGAAAAGGATATCCGCTGTCCGCTGGAATATGGGCTGAGCGTGTTCGGCGGCAAGTGGAAATCCCGCATCATCTGTGTGCTGGCGGCCAAGGAAACGCTGCGGTACAGCGAACTGCGCAAGGAAATGGCAAACATCACAGACGCCGTGCTTGCCACTACTCTGAAAGAGCTGATTGCCGACGGCATTATCGTCCGGCAGTCTTACGATGAGATTCCGCCGCGGGTGGAGTATTCGCTGACCGAAAAGGGCGTCTCGGTGGTGCCCATTCTGCAGAGCATCTGCCACTGGTCTGGCATTTTTTATAAGGAAGAAACCGATACGCCGCTGTCTCAGTGCCAGCGGTGCGATTACCGATAAAGGAAAAACTATGGTACAGTATACCGAAGAAAAACGTTTTACTCAGGAGCAGGTACGGCAGCTGTTTTTGTCCGTGGGCTGGGTGTCTGGCCAGTACCCGCAGCGGCTGTATAAAGCACTGATGCGCTCTTCCACTGTGCTGACAGCCTGGGACGGTGACCGGCTCGTGGGCCTGATCCGCGCACTGGATGATAGTGAGATGCTGGCGCAGATTCATTATGTCCTTGTCCACCCGGATTATCAGGGACAGGGCATTGCCGGGCAGCTGGTGGAGCGCATCAAGGCAAAGTATAAGAATTTTCTCTACATCGAGGGAATGCCAGAGGACGAAACTAACGTCCCGTTTTACGAAAAGCATGGCTTCCAGCGCATGGAGCATGGTGCCGCGATTCAAATTTGCAACTATTCCGATAAACGATAAATTCAAAAAAGGAGCATTTATTTATGAAAATCGCAGTTCCTTACGAAAATGGTCAGGTGTTCCAGCACTTCGGGCACTCCGCACAGTTCAAAATCTACAATGCGGAAAACGGTCAGGTCCTGAGCAGTGAGGTGATTTCCACCAATGGTCAGGGCCATGGCGCACTGGTCGGTTTTCTGGTTCAGCATGATGCGGATGTCGTCCTCTGCGGCGGTATTGGCACCGGTGCACAGGTTGCCCTGATGCAGGCTGGAATTCAGATGTTCGGCGGCGTTTCCGGCGATGCAGATGCTGTTGTTGCAGACTATCTGGCCGGTAAGCTCGTCTTTGACCCTGATGTCCACTGCACGCACCATGACCATGAAGAGGGCCACTCCTGCGGCTCTCATTCCTGCCATGAGGATAAGGGTGGCTGCGCAGGTAACTGCCACTGATTAAAAAACCGGGCCTTCTGCATCCTATGGGATGGAAAGGCCCGGTTTTCTTTATGACGCAGTTGGTATAACCGGCTGCGTCCTTTTTATGATTTCAGATTGATCCACGCCGCCAGCACATCTGCCGTCTGCTGCTGTTGTTCCTCGGCGGAGATGATGGGTGTGCCGTCGCCCTTCTGGGCACCGTAGCTGCCGAACCCGGCATGACAGCCGCCGTCAATGATGGTTTCGGTATAAGCATTTTCCACAGTCACTGCAGCCGTTGCAGATCAACTTGCTGCCGCAGGTCTCGCAGTTTGTACGGAAATGCGGCACATATAAATCCTCTTGTGGGATGGGGTAGCCCCAGTCGTCCACCAGATCAAAACGCATGGACTTGCCTTTGAAGTTCATGCCGGACTTATAGGCCATCCGGCTTTGCAGCTGCTTGCTGGGCAGGTGGTAGCGTTTACCGTCTTTGATGAACACAGTGCCAGTCTCGATAAAGCAGAATGTTACGTTGGCATCCACGCATTCCTGCCGGAGAGACTTGACCCAATCGAAATTGCAGGG
>CAKTAT010000135.1:0-2565 GCA_934532365.1 uncultured Faecalibacterium sp.
GGTGGGTGGAGTCCAGAGGTAGGGAGGGGGGAGTCGGAACACCCCTCCCTGCCTCTGGCCCAGCGGAGCGTCTTTGCTCGCTTGCGGCAAGCAGAAACTGCCCTCAGCGACGCTGCAAATAAATTTTCCGCTGCATTTTCTCCTTACAAACCCAAAGGCCGCTGCACGGTAAAGTGCAGCGGCCTTAGTTTTCCACATTTTTACTTTGCAGTGTTGATAAAGCTGCGGTTATCCCACAGGTACTTGATGCCGGAGATGGCGGTCACAGCGGCCACCAGCCAGCACAAAGCTACGGAGACCACCACCACGATGGAAACACTTTCCACCGTGCCGCGGTAACTCAGCGCCGTGCCGAAGAAGTAGAAGATGATGCTCAGCATCTGCAAAACGGTCTTGACCTTGCCCCACATATTGGCGGCGATGACCTTGCCGTCCTTGGCACCGGCGGCCACCATGCGCAGGCCGGACACCGCAAACTCGCGGGCCAGAATGATGCACAGCACCACGGGGCTGCACACGCCGTCCCGCAGCATGTAGATGAAGGCCACAGTGGTCAGCAGCTTGTCGGCCAGCGGGTCGGCAAACTTGCCGAAATCGGTGACCATGTGCCACTTGCGTGCCAGATGGCCGTCCAGAAAGTCGGTGAAGCTGGCAGCGGCAAACACGATGCCGGCCAGCAGGTAGAAGGTGGCGTTAAAATTGCCGTCCACAATGCCGTCCAGACCGGTCAGGGACACAAAGATCATGAACACCGGCACCAGAATGATGCGGGTCAGGGTAAGTTTATTGGGCAGATTCATAGGTTTTATCCTCCAATTCGTTATTTTACGACCGTACCATACAGATCGTAAAGGTCGCTGTCCTCTACCAGCACATCATAGAACTGGCCGGGGTACAGCGGTTCCTCGCTGGAAACGCAGACACAGCCGTCTACCTCCGGCGCATCGCCGGTGGTGCGGCAGAGGTACAGGCCGTTTTCCTCGTCGATGCCGTCACACAGAACGTGCACGGTCTGCCCCACCTTTTCGGCCTGCTTCTGCGCCATGATGCCGGTCTGGATCTGCATTACCAGTTCGGCGCGCTTGTCCTTGACCTCCTGCTCGATCTGGCCGTCCATCTTGGCGGCCACGGTGTTTTCCTCGGCAGAGTAGGCAAAGCAGCCCAGACGGTCGAACTGCACCTCCTTGACAAAGTTGCACAGATCCTCGAACTGCTCCTCGGTCTCGCCGGGGAAGCCCGCGATCAGGGTGGTGCGCAGGGTGATACCGGGGATCTCGCGGCGCAGCTTGCCGATCACCTCCAGCAGCTCCGCGCGGTTGGAGCGGCGGTTCATGTTCTTGAGGATGGTATCGTTGCAGTGCTGGATGGGCAGATCGAGGTAGGGCACCACCTTCTCGTTGCGCTTCATGGCGGCGATGAATTCATCGGTGATGCGCTCCGGGTAGGCGTACATGATGCGGATCCATTCCAGCCCCGGCACCTTGTTCAGCTTGTCCAGCAGCTCACAGATGCTGCCGGGCTTGCCCCAGTCCTCGCCGTAGGCGGTGGGGTCCTGCGCCACAACAATAAGCTCCTTCACGCCCTCACCGGCCAGCCAGCGGGCTTCGGCTACGCAGTCGGCCATATCGCGGCTGTGCAGCGGACCGCGGATGCCCGGGATGGCGCAGTAGTGGCAGCGGTTGTTGCAGCCCTCGGCGATCTTTAAGTACGCATAGTGGGCGGGCGTACCGATGACGCGCTTGCCGCCCAGCGGGAAGTCCTTTTTGGCTCCGTAGCTTTCGAGATGGTCCTCGCCGTGGAACAGCCGCTCCACGATGGTATCAATGGCCTTGTTGGAGGCGCAGCCCACAACGGCGTCCACCTCCGGGATCTCTTCTTCGATCTGGCTGCGGTAGCGCTCGGCAAGGCAGCCGGTAACGATGACCTTCAGGTTCGGTTTCTGCTGCTTATAAGCGCAGGCTTCCAGAATGTTTTCAATGGCCTCGGTCTTGGCGCTCTCGATAAAGCCGCAGGTGTTCACAAGAATGACATCGGCTTCGGCCAGATCGGCCACGGTCTCGTGCCCGGCAGACAGCAGGATGTGCACCATCACATCCAGATCCACCTGATTTTTCGGGCAGCCAAGGGAAATACACGCAATTTTCATAAGGGATGATACTCTCTTTCTCTTTTGAGGGATGCTTTTGATTTTGACGATTTAAGGATTTAAAATGCGCTCCGCGTTCGCTTTGCGCATCATCAGCGGAAGAATTATTTATAATTTGTAAATCGGGAAAATCTGCGGATTTTCCCGATTTACTTTTTTACGGGAGGGGTTTAGAACGAACTCCCTCAGTCAAAACCTATCGGTTTTGACAGCTCCCTCTGAGAGGGAGCCTTTGGCATGGCGGCAAGGTTTCTCATTGCTCTTGAGGCTTTAGCGCTGAGAACAACGGCGTGCACCCTCTCCGTCATCGCTACGCGATGCCACCTCTCCCAAAGGGAGAGGCAAGAGCACTGCCGGAAACTTCCTCATTATGCCTAATACTTTAGCAACGAACGTAACGGCTTGGCTCTCCCTTTGGG
>CAKTAT010000136.1:0-2557 GCA_934532365.1 uncultured Faecalibacterium sp.
AACGGTCTGGGCAAGGACGCAGCTTACATCATTTCCCGTATCAACGGCTTCACCTATGTGCAGACCGAGTACGATATTCCCACCCAGACCCTGACTGTGGTCAAGGAGATCCCCTTCTCCGAGGGTGAGCGCGCAGCTGTTAAGTGCTACGGCGCGAACGACGTTATGGAAGGCGTTGCCATCATGAAGAAGGAGGACGTGCAGTGCTCCATCACTGGTAACTCCACCAACCCCGTCCGCTTCCAGCATCTGGTTGCCGGCACCTACAAGAAGTGGGCTATCGAGAACGGCAAGAAGTACTTCTCCGTTGCTTCCGGCGGCGGCACCGGCCGTACCCTGCACCCCGATAACGTGGCTGCAGGCCCCGCAAGCTACGGCCTGACCGACTCTCTGGGCCGCGTGCACGGCGATGCTCAGTTCGCAGGCTCCTCTTCTGTGCCCGCACACGTTGAGATGATGGGTCTGATCGGCATGGGCAACAACCCCATGGTCGGCGCTACCGTTGCTTGCGCTGTTGCTGCAGCTCAGGCCAACGCCTAATCCTTTCCTAAGTTTCAGCGAGGGGGAGCTGCTTTCCGAATGAGCAGCTCCCCCTTTTTTGCTGATAGATATCCGAAAACAAGCAACCCGAAAATGAGAAGGAAGAAACAATGAAAAAGAATCAGATCCGCAAGAGCGTGGCTGCGCTGGCCATGGCGGCTGTTGTAAGCGTCAGCCTGCTGGGCTACGGCTGCGGCAGCAAGCCTGCCTCCTCCACCGCAGGCGTGTCCGGCGAGTTCACCGGCACCGCCAAGGGCATGGGCGGCGACGTTACCGTCACCCTGACCCTGACCGATGGCAAGATCACCGGCTGCACCGCCGAGGGTAAGGACGAGACCCCCGGCATCGGCACCATGGCTCTGGAGCAGCTGCCCGGCGCGATTGCCGAGAGCGGCAGCATTGCCGTGGACGGCGTGGCCACCGCAACCATCACCTCTGACGCCATCAAGGAGGCTGCTGCTGCCGCTCTGGTCGCAGCCGGCCTGAATGCTGACGACTACAAGACCGAGGTCAAGGCCGACGAGACCAAGGCCGAGGACTCCACCATTGATGCAGACATTGCCATCGTGGGTGCAGGCGGTGCAGGCATGACTGCTGCCATCACTGCTGCTGCCGAGGGCAAGAGCGTGGTCATTCTGGAGAGCCAGCCCATGGTGGGCGGCAACTCCGTGCGCGCTACCGGCGGCATGAACGCCGGCAAGACCGTGTATCAGGACGAGAACGAGTTCGGCGAGTCCGCAGGTGTGGAAAAGACCCTGAAGACCGCTGCTGAAAAGTATGCCGACAACGCTACCATCACCGCTCTGGCCAAGACCGTCTCTGAGCAGTGGGCTGCTTATCAGGCAGACCCCAAGGGCTACTTCGACTCTGTGGAGCTGATGGAGCTGGATACCATGATCGGCGGCAAGGGCATCAACGACCCCGCACTGGTGGAGACCCTGTGCTCCAACAGCGCTGACGCCATCGACTGGCTGGACGAGCACGGCATCACTCTGCACAGCGTTTCCAGCTTCGGCGGCGCATCCGTCAAGCGTATCCATCGCCCCGTGAATGCTGAGGGCAAGACCGTTTCTGTGGGCTCCTACATGATCCCCCTGCTGCAGGAGAACTGCGACAAGGCCGGCGTGCAGACCCTGCTGAACACCACCGCTACCGAGCTGCTGACCGATGCAAAGGGCGCCGTTGTGGGCGTGAAGGCTACCGGCTCCACCGGCGAGACCATCACCGTGAATGCCAAGGCTGTGGTGCTGACCACCGGCGGCTTCGGCGCAAATCTGGACATGGTCACCGAGTACAAGCCCGAGCTGAAGGGCTTCATGACCACCAATGCTGCCGGCGCTCAGGGCCAGGGCATTGAGATGGCCACCGCCATCGGTGCCGGCACTGTGGATATGGACCAGATCCAGATCCACCCCACCGTTGAGGCCAACACCGCTGCTCTGATCACCGAGGGTCTGCGCGGCGACGGCGCTGTGCTGATCAACGCCGAGGGCAAGCGCTTCATCGACGAAGTGGGCACCCGTGACGTGGTTTCCGCTGCCGAGATCGCTCAGACCGGCAGCTATAGCTGGCTGGTGGTGGATCAGGCTATGGCCGATGCCTCCAGCGTCATTCAGGGCTACATCAAGAAGGGCTACACCGTGACCGGCCAGACCTACGAGGAACTGGCAAAGGCCATGGGCGTGGACGAGGCTGCTTTTGCCGAGACCATGAAGACCTGGAACGGCTATGTTGAGGCCAAGAACGACCCCGACTTCGGCCGTACCAGTTTTGCAAAGGCTCTGGATACCGCTCCCTACTACGCCATCAAGGTCACCGCAGGTGTGCACCACACCATGGGCGGCCTGAAGATCAACACCAACACCGAGGTGCTGAAGGCTGACGGCTCTGTGATCCCCGGCCTGTTCGCAGCAGGTGAGGTGACCGGCGGCGTGCACGGCGCAAACCGTCTGGGCGGCAACGCTGTGGCCGACTTTACCGTCTTTGGCCGCATTGCCGGTGCAGCTGCCAGCAAGTA
>CAKTAT010000137.1:0-2540 GCA_934532365.1 uncultured Faecalibacterium sp.
ATGGTGCAGCCGATCTGCAGCAGCCCTACCTCGCACTGTGCGCCGGGGTACTTGGCGCGCAGGGCGGCACGGGTCTGCATCCACAGACGCTTGCCCTCGTCGGCATCGTAGCCGTAGCCCACCGTGATGCGGTAGTCGTCCGGGGTGCCGCCGTGGGCATCCAGATAGTTCATCAGCTGCTCCAGCGCCTTTTCAAAGCTCTTCTGGCGGCCGCGGGCTACGCCGCCGGAGAAGATCTCGCCGTCCTTGAACAGGATCATGGGCTTCAGTCCCAGCATATTGGCGGCGCGGCCGGTCACCTTGCCGATACGCCCGCCCTTGATGAGGTAGTCCAGATCACCCACGGTGAAAAAGATCTGGTTGGTGGATTTTTCCGCTTCCAGCCAAGTCACCGTCTCGTCCAAGGTGCAGCCTGCGTCCCGCATGGCCACGGCGTTTTCCACCATGGTGGATTCAGTCACGGTAGCGGCGGCAGAGTCGATGACCTCGATGCGGGCATCGGGGTAGTCCTCCAGCACCAGATCCCGGGCGTTACGGGCACTGCCCACGCAGCCGCTCATCTTGCCGGTGAACACCAGACACAATACCTCCCGACCCGCCTCGGCGTGTGCGCGGAAGGTCTTTTCAAAGTCCTCGATAGAAGCCAGACTGGTCTTGGGGTAGGCCGCCGGGTTATCCACCATGAACTGATAAAAGTCCCGCACAGGGATCTCCAACCCTTCCTTGCGGTAATGCTCGCCGTCCAGCGATACATAAAAGGGCACGACCTCGATGCCAAGCTGCTTGGCGGTGTCCAGCGTCAGGTCGCAGGCGCTGTCGGTAATGATATCAAACATCTGTGACGCTTCCTTTTCTGAAACTCAGGGGCTGCTTTTTGCGGCAGCTCAGCCGCGGTGGATGTAAGCCTCGCGCTCTGCGCCCACCGAGATATAGGTGATCTTGCAGCCCACAGCCTTTTCCAGATACTCCACATAATCGCGGGTCTGCTGGGGCAGGTCCTCCCACTTGCGGGCTGCGGTGATATCGCAGTGCCAGCCGGGCAGGTACTCCACCACGGGCTGTGCGGTATCCAGTGCTTCACCCATGGGGAAGCGGGTGGTGGTGGTGCCGTCGGTCAGCTTGTAGGCGGTGACCATGGGGATCTTTTCCATGTAGTCCAGCACGTCCAGCAGGGTCAGAGCGACCTCGTCGCAGCCCTGGCAGAACACGCCGTAGCGGCTTGCCACCAGGTCGATGGGGCCCACGCGGCGGGGACGGCCGGTGGCTGCGCCGTACTCGTGGCCAGCCTCACGCAGGGCGTGCTTCTCTTCCTCGGTCATGGCCAGTTCGGCGGTGAAGGGGCCGTCGCCCACGCAGGAGGAGTAGGCCTTCATGACGCCGATGGAGTTGTGCAGCTTGTGGCCGGGGATACCGGCGCCGATGGGTGCATAAGCACCGATGACGTTGGAGGAGGTGGTGTAGGGGTAGATGCCAAAGTCGATATCGCGCAGTGCGCCCAGCTGTGCCTCAAACAGCACCTTCTTGCCGGCTGCGTCGGCATCGGCCAGATACTGACCCACATCGCAGATATAGTCCTTGAAGATGGCGGCATACTTTTCAAGCCAGTTCCACATCTCGTCCACGCTGATGGGAGAAGCGTTGTAGCTGCCCTCCATGACCAGATTCTTGGAATCCACCATGGTGACCAGACGCTTCTTCACAGCGTCGTCCAGATGCAGCAAATCGCCCATGCGCAGGGTCTTTTTCATGTACTTGTCGCCGTAAGCGTAGGCAATGCCGCGCTTGGTGGAGCCGAACTGTGCGCCGGTCTTGGACAGGCGTGCTTCCTCCAGACCATCCTGCTCCACATGGTAGGGCATGGTGATGGTTGCGCGGTCGGAGATCTTCAGGTTCGCCGGGGTGATCTCAATACCCTGCTCGCGCAGCTTATTGATCTCGCCGTCCAGATGATGCGGGTCGATGACCATACCGTTGCCCATGACGCACACGACGTTGGGGCGCAGGATGCCGGAGGGCAGCAGGTTCAGCACAAACTTGCCGCGCTCGTTTTTAACGGTATGGCCTGCGTTGTTGCCGCCCTGATACCGTGCAACGATGTCATACTCCTGGCTGATCAGGTCGACCATGCGGCCCTTGCCCTCATCGCCCCAGTTGATACCCGTAATTGCAGTAAGCATAATAAATGACCTCTTTATCCTTTTTTCAAAAGACAGCCTTTTCCGTGCACCTTGCCCGGGATACGCTACCTTGGGTAAAACGCACCGGTTTGCTGCCCTTGCGGCACACACCAATGCTATTATAGTATAGCACAGTCTGCCGCGCAAAAAAAGGGGCTGTTGCAGATAGTTTTGCTTTTGGGTAGCAGTTTCCTTCGGTATAAGACCATTTTGGATGCACCGCGCTCTGCGGGGGAGGTTTTTGCTTGCCTCTAGCGGGCAGAGACGCTCCGCTGGGCCAGAGGCAGGGAGGGGTGTTCCGACTCCCCCCTCCCTACCTCTGGACTCCACCCACCCCGCAACGGGTCAAGGGCTGCTCGCCCT
>CAKTAT010000138.1:0-2533 GCA_934532365.1 uncultured Faecalibacterium sp.
TCCACAGCCATTTATAGATTATACACCTTTTGTTGTCAATTTGCAAGAGGTTTTTTCCGTATTTCCGATAAAAAATTATTCTGTGTAAAAGTTCTTTTCTGCCCCGTCCGGCTTTCGCGGTTCTCCACCGTGAAGGTGAAACTTTTTCACGAAAACTTGTCACAATTGCACAAATTGCAGCGGTGAGAAGCGGAAAAGGCCGTCTGCTGTTTTTCCGCAGACAGCCTTTTCGGGCAAACAAAACGATTTAGAATGCCCTCCGCTGCGCTCTGGGCATAAATAGCGGTACGATTATTTTTATTTTTGCGTTTGTCGCACTCTGCGGAGTGCTCCAAACGCATTTTCACGCAGAGGGGTCGTAGAGGGAAAATGGTTACATACCAGTTCAGCCTGTTGAAGGCTGGCAGAAGGTTTTCCTGCAGCGCCGCGCTTTCGCAGAAAGCGGCGCTGCAAATGCTGTTTTCCTCCACGACCTCACCTGTGAAAATGGGATATCGGAACGCCCGCAGGCGTTCCGATATCCCGAAATTTAAAATAATTCTTCCGCTAAACATGGCTAGAGCGCAACGACGACGACCGCCGCCAGCGGCGGAAGCAGGGAGGAGTTGTTGGGGCAGCGGCCAGCAAGACGCAAGTGCCGCCAAGGCACGATGCGGATGCTGGGTGCCGCAACCCGATAGCGGAAGCCATTCAAAATCGTCCTTCTAGCAAAAGAAGCCGCTGCACATTGTTCGTGCAGCGGCTCCTTTATAAAGGTTGCTTACTTCAGGCTGAAGGTAGCCGGGTCAAAATCCGGGTCATCCCAGCTGCGGGTCATGATCTCGGTGCGGTCCTTCAGGATGGCGATGGAGTGCTCAAAGTGGGCAGCCAGTCCGCCGTCCTTGGTCTTGACAGTCCAGCCGTCGCTGAGCTGCTTGATCTTGTAGTCGCCCTGACAGATCATCGGCTCGATGGCGATGGTCATGCCGGGCACAAGCCGGGGCCCGCGCCCCTGATGGCCGTAGTTGGGCACCTCGGGATCCTCGTGCAGCTCCTTGCCGGTGCCGTGACCCACAAAGTCACGCACTACAGAGAAGCCCGCGTCCTCGCAGTAGCTCTGCACGGCGTAGCCGATATCGCCGATGCGGTTGCCCGCCACGGCCTGCCCGATGCCCTTGTACAGAGAAGCCTTGGTCACCTCCAGCAGGCGCTGGGCTTCCAAGTCCACCTTGCCCACCGCGTAGGTGCAGGCGTTGTCGCCGTTGAAGCCGTCCACCTTGGCACCGGTGTCGATGCTCACGATGTCACCCGGGCGGATGACGATATCGTGAGAGGGGATGCCGTGGATGACGGTATCGTTCAGGCTGATGCAGGCTGTGCCGGGAAAACCGTACAGACCCTTGAAGTTGGGGATGCCGCCGTGCTTCACGATGAAGTCGTAGATCAGCTTGTCCAGTTCCCAAGTGGTCATGCCTGCTTCGATGTGCTCTCCGCCGTACTTCAGGGCAGCTGCGCTCAGAGCGTTTGCCCGGCGCATACCGTCCAGCTCTTTTGCATTTTTGATCTGGATCACGCTTATGCCTCCAAAGCCTTCATGACTTCAGCCGTAGTCTCCTCGATGGAGGGGCAGAACTTGATCTCTGCCAGCTTGCCGCGGGTGCGGTAGAACTCCACCAGCGGTTCGGTCTGCTCATGGTAGGCTTTCAGACGGTCCAGCACAGTCTCGGGCTGGTCGTCCTTGCGGATGACGGTCTTGCCGCCGCACAGGTCGCAGACGCCCTCCACCTTGCTCTTCTTGTTCAGGATGTGGTAGCTTGCGCCGCACTTCTCGCAGACGCGGCGGCCGCTCATGCGCTCTACGATCACGCTGTCCTCCACCTGCAGCTCCAGCACCTTGTCGATGCGGATGCCCATGGTCTCGATGGCCTCTGCCTGCGCAATGGTGCGGGGCACGCCGTCCAGAATGAAGCCGTTGGCGCAGTCGTCCTGAGCCAGACGCTCCTTCAGGATGCCGATGATGACTTCATCGGGCACCAGTGCGCCGGCGTCCATAAAGCTCTTGGCCTTCAGGCCCATCTCGGTGCCCTCCTTGACAGCAGCACGCAGGATGTTGCCGGTGCTGATGGAAGGGATGTTCAGCTTTGCGCAGATGATCTCGGCCTGCGTGCCTTTGCCTGCGCCGGGTGCGCCCAACAGGATCAGATTCATAGGATCGCTTCCTTTCTTATATGTCACATGATAGAAACATACCGTACAAAAGCAAAAAAGCACTGAAAAGTATGAGCGTACTCTCCTTTCCAGTGCTTTCTTACATCTTTATTGCTTCAGATCAGCCAAGGAAACCCTTGTGGTTGCGCATGGTCATAAAGCTATCGAGGCTGCGGGTGGTATCCAGTGCCACACCAACCACGATCAGCAGGCTGGTACCGCCCAGCTGAATGCTCATACCGGTCAGGTTGCCCAGAATGATCGGCAGTACAGCCACCGCAGCCAGGAAGATGGCACCGATGAGGGTGATCTTGTTCAGGGTGCGGGTGATGAAATCGCTGGTCGG
>CAKTAT010000139.1:0-2526 GCA_934532365.1 uncultured Faecalibacterium sp.
AGGTACAGCTCGTACCGCAGCCCGGCGGCATCCTGCTGCAAAAGCGCCTCCGGGCTTTGCAGCTGCTCCACGATACAGGCGTCCTCCCGCCGGGCGAAGAACTCCATGCACTGGTGCTCCAGCCTGCTGCGCAGCGCCCCGTCCGGGCTGCAGATCGCAATGTGAAAGATCATGGTTTGGTTTCCTTTGCAGGGTAGACGATTTGGAATGGCCTCCGCGTTGCTCTGGATATTTTCAGCGGAAAATATTGCCTATTTGGCTTTCTGAAACGGCTTCAGCCGTTTCAGAAAGCCCTTTTTATCCTCAGCAGCCGATGGCGGCGCACTTCTCGGCCAGCCATGCGCGCTCGTCCTCGGTCAGGCGGGGTGCCAGCTGCTCGAACACCTTGCGGTGGTAATCATTCAGCCAGGCGACCTGCTCCTTGTCCAGCACGCCGGGCACGATGGGGGAGGTGGCAATGGGCACAAAGGTGATGGGTCGGAAGGCAAGGAAGGTGCCGTACTGGTTATCGGCCTTGTGGTAGCACTCGATCTCGTTCTCGATGCGGATGCCCACCTCTCCGGCCTCGTACACGCCGGGCTCGTCGGTGACGATCATACCCGGGCGCATCAGGGTGGTGTTGCGGCCGTTCAGCGCGTGGGGACCCTCATGGACGTTGCCCACAAAGCTGACGCTGTGGCCGGTGCCGCAGCGGTAGTTGATGAGGTGACGCCACAGCGGCTCGCGGGCGATGGTGTCCAGCATGTGGCAGTCGCAGTAATCCAGCCAGACGGCCTTGGCGATGTCGATGTGGCACTGCAGCGTCCAGGTGTAGAACAGTCGCTCGTCCTCGGTCAGCTCGCCCAGCGGGTAGGTGCGGGTGATGTCGGTGGTGCCGTCCAGATAGGTAGCGCCGCTGTCCACCAGCAAAAAGCCCTTGCGCTGCAGAACGGCGTGATCCTCCGGGGTGGCGTGGTAGTGCATCATGGCTGCGTTGCCGCCGTAGGCTGCAATGGTGCCAAAGCTTTCCACAAGGAACTTGTCATCTGCGCTGCGGTACTTGTGCAGGATCTCGTCCACGGTCAGCTCGGTCAGCTGTTCGCCGGAAGCCAGACGGTTCTCCAGTTCGATCTGGAACCGCACCATGGCCACGGCGTCCCGCAGATGGGACTCGCGCAGGTGTGCCAGCTCCACCTCGTTCTTCACGCCCTTCATGGCAAGCAACGGGTCGGCGGCGTCCTTCACGGTCAGGGCGGGGTTATTTTCCAGCACCTGATACACGGCGTAGTTCACGGTAGCGCTTTCAGCCAGCACGGTCTGGGGCTCGGTCTCGGCGGCCATCCCGTCCAGAATGCTGTCGTAGTCGGCCAGCGTCACGCCGTTGGCTTCCAGCTCTGCCTTGGCCTCCGGGGTGACCCGTGCCTGATCAATGAACAGCACGGCGCGGTTCGGGGTAACATAGCAGTAGGCCATGGCGTAGGGGGTGCACTCGATATCCATGGCGCGCAGGTTCAGAAGCCAAGCCAGATTATCCAGCTTGCCCACCAGCTGGGCGGTGCAGCCCTGCTCCTTCAGCTTGCCGCGCAGCTGCTCCAGCTTTTCTGCCGGGGAGAAGCCTGCGTACTCCTTGGGCAGGATCCATGCCGGGGTAGCCGGGCGGGCAGGGCGGCCCTCCACCCACAGCTCGTCCTCCAAGAACAGGGTCTTGATGCTGCCGTGCTTGGGCTCCAGTTCCTTTTTCAGGTTATTGACCAGTGCACAGTTGGCGGTCAGGCCGCACAGACCCAGCGTGCCGCCCTCGGGCAGCACCTTGCCGCAGTATTCCTCGGCGGTGGGCACGCCCGGCTCGCCCATGCGCATCAGCTGGATCTCGGTACCGGCGATCTCCTTTTCTGCCTGCACGAAGTACCGGCCGTCTGCCCAGACGGCGCTCTCGGTCATGGTGACCACAAAGTTGGAGTTCTCACCGTGGAAGCCGGAGAAGTAGGTTAGGGAGGTGTAGTGGTCGGGCAGATACTCGCTGGAATGCGGGTCACCCACCGGGATCAGATAGACGTCCACGCCGTTTGCCTGCATAGCGGCACGCAGCGCGGCCAGACGCTCGGGAACCGTGTTCATACTCATAACAAAAGCCCTCTTTCTGTCATTTGCCGGAAAAACGTCCGGCGGCGATGGTTTGCTGCTGCTATTGTATCATTCTGCGGGGAAGAATGCAATGCGGGGGCAAAACTCCCCCCAAAACGCCGTCAATTTGCAAAAAAAGTTACAAATTTTTCTTGAAAAAAGCCGGTTTCCCATTGACAGCCTTGTTATAATAGAGGTGTAGTATTTTTATGGGTCAGCACTCTGCGGCCCTTTGCGCTAACAACTGCGAATATTGCGATAAAAAGAAAGAGGCATTTGGATCATGACTAAAATTGATATCTTCTCCGGCTTCCTTGGCGCCGGCAAAACCACCCTGATCAAAAAGCTGATCACCGAGGCCTTTGCAGGCCAGCAGGTGGTGCTGATCGAGAACGAGTTCGGCGAGATCGGCATTGACGGCGG
>CAKTAT010000140.1:0-2443 GCA_934532365.1 uncultured Faecalibacterium sp.
AATCGCCGCTGATCGGCAGACAGCAGAGCAGCTTCAAAAGCCCCGTCTGTGCATCGCGCTCGTAGACACTGACTGAATTATCGCCCGCATTGCTGCAGAACAGATGTGTCTCGTCCTCGGACATCCGGATCGTGCACGCTGCGGTCAGCTGGCTGGTGCGCTCCGGTGCGGTCGATGGGATCGTCTGGATCTTCTCGATCTTCGGCACACGATCGCCCGTTTCATACGTGTATACATCAATCACATTTTTGATTTCATACATCAAATATAAGAATTTTCCATCCTTGCTGAACATGAAATGTCTCGGACCAGATTCCAAATCACAGCGGATCGCGTCCACCAATGAAAGCGTTCCCTTCTCGCCGTCAAACCGGTAAATCTTGACCTGGTCGATTCCCAGATCGGCTACCAGCAGGAATCTGCCATCCGGCGTGCGCTCCGCACAGCTCACATGAGGGCGGAACGTGCGCTCTGCCACGCTTCCAAGTCCCTTGTGGTAAACGCCGTCGGTCACTTCCCCGATAGAACCGTCCGGTTTCAGACGGACTACCGTCTCCTTGCCGTCATGATAACCCGATACGAAGATAAACTTGTCCTCCGCATCCGTTGCAATATGGCAGCCGCGCATCGCCTTGATGTTTGCGCTGTTCACACGGCTGAGTGCGCCATTTTCCAGAATCCGGAATGCCACAACGCCCTCGTCCGCGATGGAATAGAGCATCCGCCCGTCATGTGAAACGGTTAAATAGGAAGAGTTGTCCACCTCCACCTCGCACCGGTAGATAAATTTTCCCTTTTTTACATCTACATCATACACGGTAATTCCCTTTGCCTGACCGTTGTATGAGTAAGAACCCACATATGCCATATACTTATCCTGCATGAAATGTTCCTCCTTTGATCCCCCAGAACCGTTATAACGGTTTCTATCAAATTATCTGCCCCTATTTTATCATCATACCGCCATTTTTGCACCCTTTTTTCACACAATTTGAGAACCCCCGGATTTTCCCGTTTTTTTCCTTGACACCTCCCCCACATTCTGTATAATAGATACTCGGAAGCAAGTTTATTATTTCTAAACAAAAAGATTAATTTTACATTCATTTTAGAATTTCTAAACTTTCATCTTACTTTTATATATTTCTAAAAAATGCCGGACGGACGGTTTTCCCACCCGGTTTTTATGAAAAAGAATGTGCCCTGGCACATTCTCGCGCCGAGCGCGGTCGCTTGCGACATGCTTCTGCTTCGCGCAAGTGCGCATCCTCGCGGAGCGTTTTTTGTTTCATAGGACGCAATTTCCTATGAAACCAGGAAAGGAGGTTCCCTCTTTTGAGTATAGGAGGAAAATTAAAAGAACTGCGAATTTTAAAGGGTCTGACGCAGGAAGAGCTGGCTGACCGCGCAGAGCTTTCGAAGGGATTTATCTCCCAGGTAGAGCGCGATCTGACCTCCCCGTCCATCGCTACTTTGATGGATATTCTCCAGTGTCTCGGCACGACCATAGGAGAGTTTTTCAACGAGGCTCCGGAAGAGCAGATTGTATTTGAAAAAAACGACTATTTTATCAAGGAAGATCCGGAACTGAAAAATGAGATTCAGTGGATCATCCCGAACGCCCAGAAGAACACGATGGAACCGATCCGCCTGACACTCGGCGCCGGCGGCTCCACCTATCCGGACAGCCCGCATGAGGGGGAGGAATTTGGCTACTTTCTTTCCGGCAGTATCCTGATTCATCTGGGGAACCGGACATACAAAGCCAAAAAGGGCGAATCTTTTTACTATACGAGCGACAAGACGCATTACCTTGAAAGCCGCTCCGGCGCGACGATCCTCTGGGTCAGCTCGCCGCCAAGTTTCTAATATTACACATTATTTTACTATTTACGGAGGAAACGCATGAGCCAGCCATTAATCGATTTACAGCATATCTCGAAACGCTTTGACGACACCCTGGTCCTGGATGACTTGAGCCTTTCAGTAAAGGAAAATTCCTTTGTAACGCTCTTAGGTCCCAGCGGCTGCGGCAAGACGACCACGCTCCGCATCATCGGCGGATTTGAATCCCCAAATACAGGAAAAGTAATTTTCGGCGGCGAAGACATCACCAAACTTCCGCCAAACAAGCGCCAGCTAAACACCGTATTCCAGAAATACGCACTGTTTCCGCATATGAGCATCGCGGACAATATCGCATTTGGACTAAAAATCAAGAATAAATCAAAAGCATATATTGATGACAAAATTAAGTACGCTTTAAAGCTTGTAAACTTAAACGGCTTTGAGCACCGCAGCATTGACTCTTTGAGCGGCGGTCAGCAGCAGCGTATCGCCATTGCGCGCGCGATTGTCAACGAGCCAAAGGTCCTGCTTCTCGATGAGCCGCTCGGTGCCCTGGATTTAAAACTGCGCCAAGACATGCAGTACGAGCTGATCC
>CAKTAT010000141.1:0-2424 GCA_934532365.1 uncultured Faecalibacterium sp.
ACCACGGGGGTGGACAGGGTGGGCATATTGGGGTAGAACTTGCCGGAAGCGCCTTCGGTCTGCGCAAAAATGCAGGCGAGGCAGGCGGCAAAACCGGCCAGACGGCCAGCGGACAGGTCGTTACCGGTGGTGATCAAGCAGCCGGAAATGCCCAGCGCGATGATGTAGCGGATGGACACGTTCTTGAACAGGTTGATCATGTTGGTGCCGGAGAAGAAGTTGGGGTGAATGATGCCAACGATCAGGGTGACGGCCAGCATCATCATGATAATGGCGTTGTTGCTGAGCCACTTGCCCACAGCCTTGCCATTCAATTTTTTGGTAGCTTCCACGATAGACAGCCTCCTTAATTACTGATTTGCCGCAGCTGCGTCAGGTGCGGTCTCGAACTGGGTAGCCAGCGCCATGATGTTCTCCTGGGTGGCATCCTTACCGTTGATAAAGCCGGTGATACGGCCGTCGCACATGACCATGACACGGTTGGACATACCGATGATCTCGCTCATTTCAGAGGAGATCATGATAATGCTCTTGCCCTGCTTGGCCAGATCGGCGATGATGCAGTAGATCTCGTACTTTGCACCGACGTCGATGCCGCGGGTAGGCTCGTCCAGAATGAGCACATCGGGGTTGTTGGCAAGCCAGCGGGCGATCAGCACCTTCTGCTGGTTGCCGCCGGAAAGGCTCTTGATCTGGGTCTTGGGGCTGGGCACCTTGATGGCCATCTTTTCCTTGTTGGTAGCCACCAGATCGAGGATCTTCTGGTTGTCCAGCATGATGGGACCCTTGCGCAGGGCGTCCAGAGAAGCGATGGAGATGTTATCGGCAACGCTCAGCACGCCCAGAATGCCGGTAGCACGGCGGTCCTCAGTCAGCAGAGCAACGCTCTTCTGGATGGCATCGCGGGGCTGCTTGATGTTGACTTCTTCGCCCTTGATCCACACCTTACCAGAGGTATGGGCACGCAGGCCGAAGATGCCTTCCATCAGCTCGGTACGCTGTGCGCCCACCAGACCGGCAACGCCCAGAATTTCGCCCTTTTTCAGCTCAAAGCTGCAATGACGGAAGGAGCGGGGATGGATGGAGGTGAAGTCCTCCACCTTCATCATGACCTCGTCCGAGGGCACGTTCTCCAGCGGGGGGAACAGGTTGGACAGCTCACGGCCGACCATCTTTGCAATGATCTCTTCCTTGGTCATGTTGGCAACGTCCCACTTGCCGATGTACTGGCCATCGCGCATGATGGTGACTTCGTCCGCGATGACTTTGATCTCGTCCATCTTGTGGCTGATGTAGACCAGAGCAACGCCCTGCTCCTTCAGATCCCGCATGATGCGGAACAGGCTCTCGACCTCGTTCGCGGTCAGAGAAGAGGTGGGCTCGTCCAAAATCAGCACCTTACAGTTGGCGGAAACGGCCTTGGCGATTTCCACCATCTGCATCTGGGCGATGCTCAAAGAGCCCAGCTTTGCATGGGGGTCGATGTCCAGCTTCAGTTTCTTCAGCAGTTCATCGGTATCTTTGTACATTTTGGCATGGTCCACAACAGTGACGATGCCGTATTTCTTGGTGGGGTAGCGTCCCAGCCAGATATTCTCGGCCACGGTACGGGCCGGAATGGGCTGCAGTTCCTGATGCACCATGGCGATGCCGCGGTCCAGTGCATCCAGCGGGGTGGGGATGGTTACCTTCTGCCCCTCGTATTCGATCTCGCCCTCGTCCATCTTGTAAATGCCGAACATACATTTCATCAGAGTGGACTTACCGGCGCCGTTTTCGCCCATCAGAGCCATGACTTTGCCGGGACGGAGCTCCAGCTGTGCATGATCCAGGGCTTTGACACCGGGGAAGGTCTTGACCACGCCTTTCATTACCAGACGGTATTCTGACATTCCGCAGAGCCTCCTTTTTTATTGCGTTTTGTGCTGCAGACCTTTTTTCAAAACAAGGCGCATGCGCGGAGAGGGTATCTCGCACGCATGCGCTTTTTTTAGCTTATGTAAGCTGTTAAGGCCTACTGTGCAACTTGCTTATTGGTTCAGGGAAACTTTGGTCTTACTTCAGGTACTGAGAAGCGTTGTCCTTGGTGACCTTGACGTAGTCGACCCAGTAGTACTTCTCAACATCCTTGCCGTCAACGAACAGCTTGGTAGCCTCGGCAGCCTTGGTAGCCTGACCCACGTCGTCGTTCAGAACGGTACCGGTCATGTTGCCATCGACAACGTTCTGCACAGCCTCTACCAGAGCATCGACGCCGACCAGGTAGACGTCCTTGCCAACGGTGCGGCCAGCCTGCTGGATGGACTGCAGAGCGCCCAGTGCCATTGCGTCGTTGTTGCAGAAGACGACTTCGATCTTGTCGCCGTACTGAGACAGAGCGTTTGCAACGTCCTGCTGAGCGGTGGTCTGATCCCAGTTGTCCAG
>CAKTAT010000142.1:0-2331 GCA_934532365.1 uncultured Faecalibacterium sp.
GCCACGATCTCGGTGATCTCCTGCGTGATGGCAGCCTGACGGGCACGGTTATAATACAGGTTGAGATGGTCGATCATCTCACCGGCGTTCTTGGTGGCAGCGTCCATGGCAGTGCGGCGGGCAGCCAGCTCACTGGCCACGCTCTCGCACACGGCACCGTAGACGACACCGGCCACATACTCCGGGATGATCGCGCTGAATACTTCCTCGCTGCTGGGCTTGTACAGGATCTGACTGCGGCGCGCCTCCGCCTTCTGCTGCTCGGTGGGCTCCATGGCCAGCGGCAGCACCTCGATGGAGACAGCCGTCTGGGTCATCATGGAATCGAACCGGGTGTAGCAAAGCTTTACGGCGTCAAACTCGCCCTTGCGGTACCCTTCGGTGATCTGGCGCGCCAGCTGGAAGCACTGTCCCACCGAAATATCGGCGGCCAGCAGCACCTCCTGCGTGAACAGTTCGGCCTCGTGGTGGGCAAAGTATTCTGCCGAGCGCTTGCCGATGGGCAGCACCTCCACGTTGCCGCTTTCCTGTGCGGCCAGCTTGAGCACATTGGCGTTGTAACCGCCGGCAAGGCCGCGGTCACCGGCAATGACCACCAGCAGCGTGCGCTTGATCTCGCTGCGGCGCAGGTAGGGGTTGCGGGCCCGGGGGTCCGCTGCCGCGATCTCGGTCAGGGTCTTGTACAGCGTTTCAAAATAGGGTCGGCTGTGCTCGACCCGCTCCTTGGCACGGCGCATTTTGGAGGAAGCCACCAGCTCCATGGCCTTGGTGATCTGCATGGTGCTCTCTACGCTTTTGATGCGCAGCTTGATGTCCTTCATGGAACCAGCCATGCGTTACGCCTCCTTCCCTTTAATGCGCCTTGACAAAGCTTTCGGTATACCGGGTCAGCACGGCTTTGAGCTGCTCCTCGGTGTCCTTATCCAAGTTACCGGTGGTGCGGATGGTGTCCATCACGGCAGCCCCGGCGGCATCGTTGTCCAGATACTCGTACAGGCCCTTCTCGTACTCTGCCACGTCCGCCACCTTGACGTTGACAAGGTAGTCGTGGATGGTGGCGTACAGAATAGCCACCTGCTTTTCCACGGGCACGGGCGCGGAGCGGTTCTGCTTGAGCACCTCCACGATGCGCTCGCCCTGTGCCAGACGCGCCTTGGTGTCGGCGTCCAGATCAGAGCCGAACTGCGCAAAGGACTGCAGTTCGCGGTACTGGGAGTAGATCAGCTTCAGGGTACCGGCCACCTTCTTCATGGCCTTGATCTGGGCGTTGCCGCCGACACGGGACACCGAGATACCGGGGTTGACTGCCGGCATGACGCCGGAGTGGAACAACTCGGTCTCAAGGAAGATCTGGCCATCGGTGATGGAGATGACGTTGGTGGGGATGTAGGCAGAAACATCGCCCGCCTGCGTCTCGATGATGGGCAGTGCCGTCAGGCTGCCGCCGCCCAGCTCGTTAGACAGCTTGGCAGCGCGCTCCAGCAGACGGGAATGCAGGTAGAACACGTCGCCGGGGTAGGCCTCGCGTCCCGGAGGACGGCGGATCAGCAGCGACAGGGCGCGGTAGGCCACAGCGTGCTTGGAAAGGTCATCGTAGATGATGAGGACGTGCTTGCCCTGCTGCATGAAGTATTCGCCCATGGCGCAGCCGGAGTAGGGGGCGATATACTGCAGGGGAGACAGCTCAGAGGCGGTAGCGGACACCACGATGGTGTAGCCCATGGCACCGGCCTCGGTCAGGCTCTGCACAAGGTTTGCCACGGTAGAGCGCTTCTGACCGATGGCAACGTAAATGCAGATGACGTCCTTGCCCTTCTGGTTGATGATGGTATCGGAAGCGATGGTGGTCTTGCCGGTCTGGCGGTCACCGATGATCAGCTCGCGCTGGCCGCGTCCGATGGGGATCATGGAGTCGATGGCCTTGATACCGGTCTGCAGCGGCTCCTTGACGGGCTGGCGCTCGATGATGCCGGGCGCGCGGCTCTCGATGGCGCGGTACTCGGTGGTCTCGATGGGGCCTGCGCCGTCGATGGGCTGGCCCAGTGCGTTGACCACGCGGCCGATCATGGCATCGCCCACCGGCACGGAGACGACCTTGCCGGTGCGCTTGACGATGCTGCCTTCTTTGATGCCGACATCCGAGCCCAGCAGCACGATGGAAACGGTATTTTCCTCAAGGTTCTGGGCCATACCGTATTCGCCGTTGTCAAACTGGAGCAGCTCGCCTGCCATGCACTTTTCCAGACCGCTGGCCCGGGCGATGCCGTCGCCCACCATAATGACCGTGCCGGTCTCGCTCTGCTCGATGGCATTTTCGTAATGCTTGATCTG
>CAKTAT010000143.1:0-2328 GCA_934532365.1 uncultured Faecalibacterium sp.
ACCATGGAAAAGGCACAGGCACTTGGCCTGAAATTCTGCGAAGAAAACTTCCCCGGTCATCCTGCCATCGTCTGCACCCACCCGGATGGACACAACCATTCGGGCAACATCCACGTCCACATCGTGATCGGCAGCATCCGAACGCGCGATGTGGAACGCAAGCCCTATATGCAGAAGCCCCGCGACTGGCGCGAGGGCATGAAGCACTCCAGCACCGCCCAGACCATGCGGCATCTCCGTGTCGAGGTCATGGAGCTGTGCGAGGGTGCCGGACTGTACCAGATCGACCTGCTCAACGGCTCGAAAGAGCGTGTGAGCGAAGCTGAGTATTGGGCGCGCAGACGCGGCCAAATGAAACTTGACCGCGAGAACGCAGCCCTCACCGCAACTGGACAGCAGCCCAAGCAGAAGAAGTTTGAAACCGTGAAAGACACTTTACGGAAACAGATTTCTTCGGTGCTATACCGCGCTACGACCTTTGAAGATTTTTCTGATAGGCTCATGCAGCAGTACGGCATCACCGTCAAGGAAAGCCGTGGACAGTTTAGTTATCTGCCCACTGGCAGAGCCAAATTCATCCGAGCGAAACATCTCGGCGACAACTTTGATAAGGCGGCAGTATTTGCAACTCTGAACGCAAATGCAGAGCGCAAACCCAAGGTTCAGTTCAAGCAGGATGCCATCGGAAAACTGATTGACATTCAGGCAAAGCTGGCCGAAGGTAGGGGCACAGGCTATGAGCGTTGGGCGAAAAAGTTCAACCTCAAAGCCATGGCGCAAACTCTGCTGCTTCTGCAAGAGAAGGGCTTGACCGATGAGGACGCGCTCGACCAGCGAATCGAAGAACTTAGAACAACGTTCCACGAATCGTCGGATGTAGCGAAAGACCTCGAAGACCGCATGAAAGCCAATAAAGAACTGCGCTACAATGTCGCAGTCTACACCAACACCAAGAAGGCCGCACAGCAGTTAAAGACTGCCAAGCAGCCCGCAGCCTTTGAGAACCAGCACCGTGCAGAGCTGACACAGTATCGGGCGGCAGCAGCCTATTTTAAGGCAAACAACATCACCAAGCTGCCCAGCCTGAAAAAACTGGAAGCCGAGTACAATGCAATGGCATCCGAAAAGGCTAAGTTCTATGAGCAGTACAAGGAAGCGAAAGCAGAACTGCTCAAATTGCAAACCGCAAAACAGAATGTTGCGTCCTATTTCCGGGAGGAAAAACAGACGCAGCAGGAGAGATAAAGGAGTGTGCGTATGATCAATCTGAAAATTGACCCGGAGTTCCAGTCCCAGATCCCTCCTCTGACCGATGATGAATTCAAGCAGCTTGAAGAAAATATCCTCAAAGAGGGCAAGCTGCTCTCTCCTTTGATCGTTTGGAACAACACCCTTGTTGATGGCCACAATCGTTATGCGATTCTTCAGAAACACCCCGAAATCTCTTTCTCCACCATGCCGCTCCCGTTTGAAAGCCGGGAAGAAGTTCTCGCTTGGATCTGCAAGAATCAGCTGGGGCGGCGCAATCTTTCCCCCGAACAAAAGCGTTATCTGCTGGGGAAACAGTACGAATCTGAAAAGAAAGCCGAGAAAATCTTTCACGGCAACCAGTACACTTTAGCAAAGAAAAGTGGTGGGTCTCACGATGATACCCACCACTCCGGCAAGAAAACCTGCGACCGTATCGCGGAGGAAAACGGTGTCAGCCGTGCATCAGTTCTTCGCGCACGGCACTACACCAAGGGCGTTGACATTGCCGACACTCTTTCTCCCGGCATCAAGAAAAAGGTCTTTTCCGGTGAGGTAAAATTCACCAACGATGAAATGACCAAACTCGTGCAGAGCAGTCCCGACAAGCGGCAGGACGTATTTGCCGAGATCATGCACCCGGAGATCACGAAAGCGATGGAAGCTGCTGACGCTGAACCCAACGCCGACAGTCCGGTTCCGATGCCCACAGCCGACCCGGAACAGTTCAAGACTTATCAAGTCCCGGACGAGTTCATGCGGGTCTACAAAACCTTGAGCACAGCCACTGAAATGATGAAGAACACATGGAAGCGGGTGCTCAAGAACAATCAGAGCTATCTCTCCGACCCTGAAAAGCAGAAAGTTCTCCGTTTTGCCATGCAGCGGCCGGCCCTCTATCTGAATGAGCTGGAAGCCTGCATGGAACAGATTCTCGCCGAAACCCTTGAAGAAGCTAAAAAGACCGCATAACGACAGGCACTTGTAAGCCATCAACGAGCCACCAGCCGCAAGTGCAGGGCGGAAAGCATCCGCGCCCTTGCGCCTGATAAAAATTGGAACTTTGATTTTCTCGCCCGG
>CAKTAT010000144.1:0-2297 GCA_934532365.1 uncultured Faecalibacterium sp.
GCCCTTGAGTGCCTCGTAGTGCTCCGGGCGGGTCAGCTTGCGGCCAAGGCCGGGGCTGCCCACCTCCAGATAATAGCTCTGGTCGATGGGGTCTGCCTCATCCAGAATGGGGTCCAGTGCGTGGGACACCTCTGCACAGGTGTCGGTATCCATGGTGCCGTCCCGGTCGATGAGGATGCGAAGATACCAGTCCGGCCCTTCCTTCTCAAAAACCACATCCCACAGGCGCAGACCCATGCCTTCCACCGTGGGACGGACAAGCGCTTCCACTCTCTGCGCGGTGTTGCCGCCAGACTGCTTCGCCATAAAAAACCTCCAAACAAACAAGAAACGCGGACCTTGCGGCCCACGTTTCAGGTTAAACTATATCGTACTACTAGAATATAGCATACTCTTGCGATTTATGCAAGCATTTTCGCAATTTTTTTGCAGTTGTGCGCCCTTTGGGACTTTTTTACAGCACCCAGACACCGTTTTCAAACAGCGGCACGGTGCGGCCATCGCGGCATTTGCCGGTGATGCGGCTGTCCTCGGCACCAATCATCACGTCCTCGTGCAGGGAGGAGTGGTTCATGCCGCGGGCTGCCAGCTCTTCCTTGGAAAGGCCGGTGCCGCCCACGGTGGTGCCGGGGTAGCTGTCGCCAAAGGCGATGTGGCAGGCAGCGTTCTCGTCAAACAGGGTGTTGTAGAACAGCTTGCCGCTGCGGTTGATGGGGCTGGAGGCAGGCACCAGTGCCACCTCGCCGATGTGGCGTGCGCCCTCGTCGGTGTCCAGCAGCTGACCCAGCAGGTCTGCGCCCTCGTCGGCGCCGTGCTCCACCACCTTGCCGTCCTTGAAAGTGACATGGAAGTTTTTGATCAGTTGACCGTTAAAGACGTAGGGCTTTGTGCCGTAAACGATGCCGTCCACCTTATCCTTATGGGGTGCGGTAAACACCTCCTCGGTGGGGATGTTGGGCAGGAAGGGCACACCCTTCTCGTTTTTGCTGCCGGCGCTCTCCCACACGGCCTGCTCGGCCAGACCTACGGTCAGGTCGGTGCCGTTGGCGCTTTCAAAATGCACGCTTTCCAGATCAAGGGCGTTCATCTTTGCGCCCAGCTCGTTCAGGCGGTCCAGATGCTTCTGCCACTCCCCTACCGGGTCGCCGCCGGTCACGCGGCAGGTATCAAAGATCAGCTTCCACTGTGCCTCAATGGCGGCGGCAGTGTCCAGCTCTGGGAACATCTTCTTTGCCCACGGCGCGGCGGGCAGGGCGGCGATGGACCACTGCACCCGGTCGTTCATGGTGTACTCCCGCCACGGCTGCATAAAGCTGCGGTTCGCGCTGTTCACCCGGCTGATCTTAGCGCCGTCCAGCCCGGCAAACAGTTCCGGGTCGTCCGCGATGAGGTGCAGCACGCACACACCGCCCTCGCTCTCGGCGTAGTCCAGATATCGGCGCAGCTGCCAGCCCTTGTGGTCGGTCAGTGCGTCCTCGCTGCCCAGCTCCATGCGGATGCGGGTAACGGCGTCATCCTGCCAGTTCACCTGCACATCCCGCGCACCGGCCTCGTAGGCGCTGCGCACGCACAGCCGTGCCAGCGGAGCACCCTCCAGCGGGCAGTTGATGATCAAAGTCTGCCCCGGCTGCGGGTTCACACCCACCCGGACGATAAAATCTGCATACTTTTGCAGCAGTTCGTTAAAGTTTTCCACGTCAGAACCTCCTGTGGTGCAAAATCACCGTTGTTTTTCTCTCAGTATACCGCGTTCCGGCGCTTCTGTCCACTATGGGCAGAGCTGCCGCTCACCCTTCCGATTCAAAAAAGGCGCGGGTCAGCTGCACCACCGTGCCGGAAAGCAGCAGCAGCGCAATGAGGTTGGGGATGCTCATCAGACCGTTGAAGGTATCGGCGATGCTCCACAGCAGACCAAGGTCCATGGTAGCGCCCAGAATGGCTACCAGAGAATACACCACAAAGAAGGGGTACGCCACCTTGTTGCTCTTGCACAGGAACACCAGAAAGCGGGAGCCGTACAGGCCCCAGCCGATGATGGTGGAAAAGGCAAAGCAGCACAGCGCCACGGCGGTAAAAATAGAAGCCCAGCCGCCGTAGGTGGTGGTAAAGCCGGAGATGGTCAGCTCCGCACCGGCCGCTGCGCCGTAGCTGACCGGGGTGCCGCTGCACAGGATGACCAGCGCAGTCAGGGTGCAGATGACAATGGTATCGGCAAACACCTCAAAAATACCGAACATACCCTGCTTGACCGGCTTTTTGGTGTCGGCGCAGGCATGGGCGATGGAGCCGGTGCCAAG
>CAKTAT010000145.1:0-2283 GCA_934532365.1 uncultured Faecalibacterium sp.
AAAGACAGCTTTTGCCCTGAAAGTTCAGGGCGAACAAGCTGTCTTGTAATGTCCGCGGTGCCACCTGAATTACCGGATGTGTCCGGTCGCTCACGCGCTCTTTATTTAAGCGCTGTCCCTGTAACGCTGGACCTGCGGCGCACCTACTTAACGGCAGACGCGCTGCCGTGTTCAGTTTGCTGCTCCCGGGTGTTCGTTCACGCGGCGCACGGGCGCGGCTCTCAGCTGTGCCGCACTCTCTGGGCCGGACGGCCCGCGCTACTTTTCCCGTTCTTTGCATTTGTTGTTTTAAAATAGCACGTTGGCGGCATTTTGTCAACCTTACGGTGCGGCATCGGACAAATTTCTGCGTTTTTGCTTGTCATACCGCCTTTTCTCTGGTAAAATCAGAATGTATATCAACTGCCCGCTTTGTTTCCAGTATGGAGGAGATCATTCTGTATGCGTAACCCAAAAAGCGCTTCCCGCCTTCCCCGCCTGCTCGCGCTGACCGTGGTCAGCTGCGCACTGGCCGCTATGCTGAGCGGCTGCACCAAGGAAGAGTTCATCGCCGGTTATAAAGAGTTTCTGTTCGGCGATTCGTCCTCTTCCTCTGAATCCAGTGCTCCGTCCACCGCGCCGGAGAGCACCGACGCCAGCTCCGAAAGCCCCAGCCCCAGCCACACCTACGACCCGCCCAATCCCGAGTGCGATGCCAAGATCGCCTCGCTGATGAGCGAGCTGTATTCGCTGGAATCCTCCGCCCGGTCGGATGTCAGCAGCGCCGTCCAGAGCGCAAGGGACGAATACCACGCCCTGCCCGCCAGCGAGCGCAACCTTATCAGTAAGGCCAGCATCGCCTACAAGCACCTTTCCTCGGTGGAGAGCACCTACGACAGTGCCGTCTCCTCGGTGGTCAGCGAGATGCGCAGCGTGCTGCGGGAGTATAACCAGCCCGAGACCGTAGCCGATCAGGCATGGAGTTACTATCAGTCTGCCAAAAGCAGCATGATCTCCAGCCTTGGCGGCTGATTCAACCCAATAATGTTTCCGCGAGGCCCTGTGCTGCCAGATATCCGGCGTACAGGGCCTCATTTAGGTTGTTGCCGTGTCCGCCGATCTCGATCAGCAAACTGCCGGTGGTCAGGTCCTGATTATAGAACCGGTAGCTGAACAGCACCGGGCGGGTAAGGCCGGGGTATTTTGCCTCCATGCTGCGCTCCCACGCAGCGGCAAAGCGCAAGTTCTGCCGCCATGCGGGCAGCTGCACGCTGGTGCCGTTGTCGCACCCGCAGATGATCATCACCTGCGCCGCCTGCCGCCCGTCTATGGTGCACACCGGGGCGCAGCGGGTGCCGTTTTCCCGCTCGATGGCGTCCCGGTGGACGTCCAGCACCACCTTGATGCTGGGGTACTGCGCCAGATACTGCTGCACCACCGCCCGGCTGTTGGCGTAGCTGCCGGTGTAGCTGGGGTAGTCGTTCAACGTCTCGTCGTGCAGGGTGCAGATGCCCGCCGCGTTGAGGGTATCGGCCATCACCCGCCCCACCGCGCACATATTGATGCTGCGGTCGGTGCTGCGGGCACCGTCCCCGGGGGTGAACCACAGCCCGGCAGAAAGGCGGTAGTCCTCGGTGGCGTGGGTGTGCATGATGAGCACCTGCGGCGCGGCACTGTCCTTTTCGATGGCAAAGGGCAGGGGCTGCGCCGCCTCGGCGGCGATGTCTGCCGCCGATTGCCGGGTGTTATTCTTGATGCTGCCCGTGCCGCAGGGAATGTACTTTTCGCCGCTGCCGTGCCCGAACTGCTGCTCTGTCACCGTGCCGGCATCGGCAGGGCGGGCTTCGTCCGGCTGCAGCGCCACAAAATACTGTTCCACCCCGGTCTGCACCGGAGCGGCGGCCTCCTGCGCCGGAGAGGTTGCGGATGCAGCCTCCGGCACGCTTTCCGCAGACGCTTCTGCCGCCGCCCGGCTCTCCACCGCCTGCTGCCCGAGATGCAGCAGGGTCTGCGCAGCGGGCACCGGCGCTGCCAGAAAGGCTGCCAGCACCAGCGCGGCGCTGCGGGCAAGGATGCACAGCACTGCAAACAGCACCGCAGCCTGCAAAAAGGGCACTGCCCTGCTCTGCCCCGCAGGCAGACGCCAAGGCTCTCTGCTGCGCATGGCAAGACCTCCTTTCCGACCAGTGGGATGATTTAAATGCCCCGCGCTCCGCGGGGAAAGTTTCTGCTTGCCGCAAGCGTGCAGGGACGCTCCGCTGGGCCAGAGGCAGGGAGGGGTGTTCCGACTCCCCCCTCCCTACC
>CAKTAT010000146.1:0-2211 GCA_934532365.1 uncultured Faecalibacterium sp.
CTTTTCCCGTGGCGGTGTTTGCTTGCTCTGCTCCTTTTTTGCGGCATCCAGCTGTGCCCGGATGGATGGCTTTTTCGTTTTTGCGGCGCGGGACTTCTTGGCTTTCGGTGCCTTTTCCTCGGCCTTGACTGCGGCGGCAAGGTCCGTCAGAGAAATTTGTTCTCCGGCCTTTGCTTTGGCTTCCAACTCACCTAAAGAGGGCGCATTGTTCAGCACACCGTCAATCATGTTTTCGTTTTGTTCGGTGGAAAGTTCTGCGGTGCGCAGCGGATTTTCCCGCAAGAACTCCGGCACCTGCTGGAAGCCCACACTGTCGCAGTAGTGGGCGGTGTCCTGCCCATTCTGGTGCAGCACCACCACATCCGAAACAGACAGCGAGTGTCCCTTGAAATCTGCCGGATAGTCCACATTGAATGTGCGGTAGATGTCCTCCAACGTGGTGCCAGCAGTCAGCGGCGCGGCATACACCTCCATATAGTTTGCCTTATCCACGGTTCGGCCAGCGGCTTGCAGGCGGTCGTAAGGCTCAAAACGATAATCACGGGTGGAATCCTCATTGCGCAGCTGGTAGATGGAAAAGCTGCCCTGCTGCGGTGATTCGAAGCCTGCCGCCGCGTATTCCTCCACGGTCATTCCAGCAGCGGCCGCTTCCTGCTCGATCTCGGACTGTACCTGCGCCTTGTAGTCCTGCAAGCTCTGGTCAAAGTCGGCCAGCTTGGGCGGTTCCGGGAAGTCATACTGGCCTTGGTTGAGCAGCGGGCGGCAGTCCTGCACATAGGTTACAATGGCATTGTAATAAGCGGTTCGTTCCGGCGAAATATCCTGACCCTCTCGCAAAGCGGCGGTAGCCGTCTGCTCCATAGCGGAAAGATTGCAATGCTGTTTGAGGTACGGGATAAACTCGGTCAGCACCATTTCCCGCTCTGCCTTGTCCTGCTCCCATGCTTTCGGGCCTTTGTTATGCAGAACAAAATTCTTCCAGTTTTCATCTTTGGCGTAGTATTCGTGGTAGTTCTGGATGTGTTGAACCAAAGAACCCTCTCCGTCACCAAAATCCTGCCGCCCCTCGTAGTTGTCTGGCTGGCCGTTCAGGGTAAAATCAATGCGGAATGCGGTCTTGTCGTACCAGCCACCTGTGTAGCCGTCCTTTTCCCGTTCCGTGTGCTGGGTGGTGTCCAGTTCTTCAAAGACGCGGTTTGCCACGGACAGTGGCATGGTTTCGCCGTCCTGCAGCTTGTCACTTTCACTCCACAGAATTGTGACCGTGGGCTCTGCGGCGGGGTCTGGAATTTTAACGGGTGCGGGAATTTCATTGGCTTTTTCTGCTGCCTCTTGGAACGCTGCCAGCTTGTCGCCCAACAAAACTTCCGACACCTTGACTGTCTGCCCCAGCAGAGCAAGAGCTTCCTCTCCGGCATCCGGCAGGGTCAGACCGGGTGCGTCCAGTTGGCCGCCGTCCAGAGCCTTATTATCCGGGCCATACAGGGTGTAGTCATAGCCGGAATCACAGGTCTGGATGAACAGGGTACTGCCGTTGTCCAGCGCAAATGCGGCTTCCTGTGCGGCGGAAAGGTCTGCTTCCCGCTGCTGGCGCAGTTCTGCCAGATGTTCGTCCAGCGCAGAGATCAGCTCATGGGCCGCGCTGCGAATAATTTCCAGAGAGGCTTTTAGTTCGGCCAGTTCCCGGCCCGAACTCCACCCAGCTACATAGCCAAACGAATACTCGGACGTGTCCAGCCCATAGTGCTGGCAGACTGCATAAGCTACGCTTTCGGCCTGCACCTCGCGGGTGCGGCTGTCCGGGCGGTTGGTCTGTTCCGGGTCGGTGGGGTCGATGGCGTGAAGTTTGGCGTGGGCAATTTCATGGATAGCTGTCTTGATGGTCTGTAACTGGCTCATGCCCTCTTGAATGGCAATGCGGTTGTCAAGCAGGTGGAAATAACCGTGCGCCCCGCCCTCGATGTCCTCAAACCCGATGGGCACCGGGGAAGCTTGCTCCAACGCTTTGAAAAAATCTTGATAGTCCTGCACGCTGCCGGACAGTTCATTCACTGCGATAGATGGCAGCGGTTCGCCCTCGGTCTGGCTGACATCGAACACGGAAACCACCTTAAAGGCCGGAATCTGCACCGTTTTTTCTTCCGTCAGCGGCTTGCCGTCCTTGTCCAGAATCGGCTTGCCCTGTTCGTCCAGCTTTTCCATCTTCTGCTT
>CAKTAT010000147.1:0-2182 GCA_934532365.1 uncultured Faecalibacterium sp.
CCGACGACCCCCAGCGTGACAGGCTGGTGCTCTAACCAACTGAGCTACCGGGCCATGATCGCTCAAGTTCGTGCGGCATCTTACCGCGGGAACGTGCTCTATTATATCGGAAAGTCGGTCTGTTGTCAAGCACAAATTTGCGGAAAATGCAATTTTTTGCAAAAGCGGGTAAGAAAAACAAAACGCACAAGTTCCGAAGAACCTGTGCGTCATGGCAGGGGTAGTAAGTTTCGAACTCACGGCACGCGGTTTTGGAGACCGCTGCTCTACCAGCTGAGCTATACCCCTATATGCATTCGCTGAATGCTTGATTATTATAGCCGATGCAAAGGGGAATGTCAAGCCTTATTTTTACTTATTTCTCATTTTTCGCGCCGCCGCAGCTGCAGCAGTTCTCCTGTGCGGTGGAATCCGGTGCAGGCAGCTGACTTGCCAGCTGCTCCAGCGTAACGCTGTCGATATACTGGTTGATCACCTCGTCCAGCCCAGCCCAGAACGGCAGGGTGAAGCACTGCTCGGACATGGGGCATTCGTTGGTCACGCTGCCAAGGCACGGAATGGGCGCTACGCTGCCCTCGATGGCGCGCAGGATCTCGCCGGCAGTGTAATCGGCGGGATCCTTTGTCAGGCGGTAGCCGCCCTGACTGCCCCGCTCGCTCTTGACCAGCCCCACCCGCGCCAGCGGGGTGACGATCTGCTCCAGATATTTCAGGCTCAGGTTCTGCCGCTCGCTGATCTCCTTCAGGCTGACAGTCGTGCCCGGCGCATAGCGCGCCAGCTCCGCCATCAGGCGCAGGGCGTAGCGGCTCTTGGTGGAAAATTTCATGGTCGTCCTCTCCTTGTTGCAGTTTATAGTATAGCACGTTACTCGGATTTTGCAAAGGAGAAACCTCTTGTGCAAACAAAAAAGGTCTGCTATCATAGGATGGAACAGAACCTATCTTTGAGGAGTGAGAGTATGACAGAAAAGATCACCGCCGCAGACGCCATCCGTCTGCTGGATTCCGGCAAGGCCGTAGCCGTGGATGTGCGCGAGCCGGACGAATACGCCGTGGGGCACATCCCGGGGGCAAAGCTGCTGCCGCTGGGGCAGGTCATCGACCGCGCCGCCGAGGTGCTGCCGGACAAAAACGCCCTGTGGCTGGTGTACTGCCGCACCGGACGCCGCAGCGCCGACGCCGTGCAGAAGCTGGAAGCCCTTGGCTACACCGACCTGCGGGACCTGGGCGGCATTTTAAGCTGGCCCTACGAGATCGAGGGCGATTTTGAGGGGCATTTTTAAGGAAAACCATTGAAATGCCCTCCGCTTACGCTCTGGGCATAAACAGCGGAAAAATTATTTTTATTTCGCGTTTGGAGCGACCGCGTTTGCGGAGCGCAGCGTAGCAATGAAAGCCCCAGTGGGGCTTTTAAGCGGCAGAGCGGTCTGCGTTAGCAGATGGAGGGGCTTTGCCCCGACAAGCTCTGCGGGCCGCTCCAAACGCATTTTCACAAAAGGGGCTTAGAAAGCCGGCGAACCCCCACCCGTGAAAAAGAGCATCTGAAAAGCCCGCAGGCTTTTCAGATGCTCAAATAAAAAATTTAATTCCGCTAAAAATATCCAGAGCGAAGCGGAGGATATTCTAAATCGTCCCCTAAAAAGCTGCTCACTATAATAGGAAGCGCAAAAACCACAACAGAAAGGAAACCATGCCATGTCGTTCCATGCAAAAGAGTTCGCGGGCAGCCACTGCGGCTGCCGTTACCAGCAGGATTACCGCCCTACTTTAGGTCGGGACGGCAAAAAGGAATCCGGCACGCTGGAGGTCATCAAGTTCTACTACGATGGCGCCATCCGCTTTGAGCAGCACTGCTACGGCGAGGCTGCCACCTTTGTGTTCGGCGTGTGGGCGTCCGGCATGGATGAGGACGGCACACTGCACTGGGTGCTGCCGGACCGCCGCAAGAGTTACTACGACGAGAGCTATCTGCCCAAAAAGCTGGACCGGGTGGACGAAGCCGGAAACCTGTACTTTGACGGCGGGGTGTTCCCGTGGAAGCTGGCGGACGACTTTGCCGAGGATAAGCGCTGGGGCTACCCCAAGTGGAAGGTGGCGCTGGGTAAGCTGACCGGAAAGGGCAAAAAAGGTGACTGAATCACGAAAATCCAGTATTCATATTGACATACTAGGGAATGATATGG
>CAKTAT010000148.1:0-2174 GCA_934532365.1 uncultured Faecalibacterium sp.
TGTATCGTGGAGCAGCTGCAAAGCCCGGAGGCGCTTTTGCAGCAGGATGCCGCCGGGCTGCGGTACGAGCTGTACCTCATTGAGCTTGCGGCGGTAGCCCGGCCCGACGGGCTTACGGCGGCGGCAGAGCTGCGCCGCCGGGGACGCCGCAGCCCGCTGGCCTTTGTGGCACGCACCCCGGCACACGCATACAGCGCCTACCGGGTGGACGCCATGCAGTATTTGCTGCAGCCGGTGCACCAGCCGGAAATCTCTGCCCTGCTCAAGCGGGCGGTGGAGCCGGAATACGGCCCCACCCTTACCGTGACCACCGCAGACGGCGTACGGGCGCTGACCTATGCAGAAATCGAATATCTGGAATGCACCCACCATATCGTGCACTTTCACCTGACCACCGGGGAGGATGTAGCATCCCTCTCGCTGCGGGTGCCCTTTTCCGCTGTGGCGCAGCCGCTGCTGGCAGACGGCCGCTTTGTGCAGCCGCACCGTTCCTATGTGGTCAATTTGGAAGCGGTACAGCTGCTGGCACCCGGCGAGGTACGGATGCGCAGCGGGGCGCGCATCCCCATCCCCCGCGGGCGGGAAGCTGCCGTCCGGGAGGCTTTCTGCGCCCGGGTAGGGTAAGAACTGCGCATAAGAACAAAAAGGCTGCTGCACATCGTTTTAGCCGAAAGTGCAGCAGCCTTTTTTCAGGAAGTATCTCCGGGGATGTCACATGGTAAACTGGATGGCGCAGAAGGCAGCGTAGATGCACAGCAGGATAATGCCCTGTGCACGGGACAGCTTGCCGCGCTTCAGTGCGGGAAGGGTCATGATTGCCATGACAGCCAGCATGACCGGGATCTCCAGCACAAGGCTGGAATTGATGCCGAACAGAGTGGAGCTTTGCGGCACGGTGAAGGGAGCCAGCGTGACGGACATGCCGCTGACCAGCACCAGATTGAACACGTTTGCGCCCACGATGTTGCCAAGGGACAGGTCGCTGCAGCCCTTGACCAGCGAGGTGATGGCGGTGACCAGCTCCGGCAGGGAGGTGCCCAGTGCCACAAAGGTCAGCGCAATGACCGACTCCGGCACGCCCAGTGCCTGTGCGATGAGGGTGCCGTTATCCACCAGCAGGTTTGCGCCCAGTGCGATGAGCACAGCACCCAGCACCAGCAGCACCAGCGTTTTGGCAAGGGACATTTCCTCCCCGGCGCTTTCGGCCTCGGCCTCCGCTTCGGCGGCGGCAGGGGCTTTTTTCATCTGCAATACGTTTGCCACCATGTAGGCCACGAACATGGCAAGCATCACAAAGCCCAGCGGGCGGGTGAACTCGCCCATGGCGTAGGCAGCCACGCAGTAGATGGCGGCTGCGGCAAAGAAGAAGGCTACCGGCACCCGCAGGGTCTTGGGGTCTACCTTGCCCGGACGGACAGCGATGGTGATGGCGGCGATCAGGGCAGAGTTGCAGATGACCGAGCCGATAGCGTTGCCGTAGGCGATCTCACCATGGCCGGACACAGCGGACATGGTGGACACCATGACCTCCGGCAGGGTGGTGCCGATGGACACCACCGTTGCGCCGATAAGCAGCTCCGGCAGGTGGAAGCGCCGTGCCAGTGCCGAAGCACCGTCCACGAACCAGTCGCCGCCCTTGATCAGGAACAGCAGACCGACGATAAAAAGCAATACAGGAACCAGCATAATTTTTTCTCCTCTGATTTTTCGCGGGGCGTGAACCCACAGAACCGGGAACGGATCGCTCCATCCCCGGTTCTGCACAAGATCGGTCAGTTGGCGTTATTTCTGCATGATGTGGATGGCAAAACCGCCGTACTCGCCGTCAAGATATACGTTCTTGATGCGGCCGTCCTCAAAATAGGCGGCAGTCTCCATGCGGAAGCGGAAGCCTTTTTCCTCCAGCTCTTCCATCGCAGCCTTCAGGTCGGGGGTGCGCATTGCGATGTGGCCGTTCTTGCCCAAAAAGGGGCTCTTCATGCACTCGAAATAGTTGCCGGCAAACTCGGATTTCTGTCCGTGGCGGGGCTCGATGTTGAACAGCTTGCACAGCAGCAGCGCCAGCTGCTCGGCCTCGCCTGCGTTGTCGGTGTTGATGCCGACATGCTCCAGCTCAAACGTGTTTTTCATTTGGTGTTTCTCCTGTTACTTCATGGGGAAGATCAGCACAGCGC
>CAKTAT010000149.1:0-2113 GCA_934532365.1 uncultured Faecalibacterium sp.
TTCTGCGTTTTTCACGATTCAAGAACCGCCAAAATCACGATTCTGTGATGCAGATTCTTAATGGCATCCGCAAAAGAGATTTTTCCTATGCAGTATAGCAGCCTTTAAGACTGTACCAAAGAAAGCTTTCACCTAACCAACGTAATAAAACAAAAAGAGAAAAACGAATAGAATCCATCCATTCCTTTCCGTATTTGCACCACATGAATGAGGAGGTCTGCCCTTGAACAAAGAAAAATCTGAGAAGAAGCCCACCACACGCAAACGTGCGCCGAGAAGTCCGAAGTCCGTGCGCCTGATCGTGGAACGCCATTATATCGGCAATGTGCCGATGAATACGCTTTTTCAGCGGCTTGCGGAAGAAGAAATTCGTAAAATTGCCGAATCGTATCTCGCCGCTGGTTAATTGGACGTTTTACTGCGGAAAAGGGCTTGCATCATCACGCAGCATCCGCTACAATGTGATTGATGAGGTCTCTTTTCCATTATGGAGGTACACATGGAAAAGGACAAAAAAGTAACTGCTTTATACTGCCGGCTGTCAAAAGATGACGGTTCAAACAGCGAAAGCCTGAGCATCCGCACTCAAAAGGCGATGCTTATGGAGTATGCCACACGCAACGGTTTCGGGAATTGCCAGTACTATGTCGATGATGGTTACAGCGGTACGAACTCTGACCGCCCTGCCTTTCAGGAACTTCTGGATGATATCCGGGAAGGAAAGGTGGCAACAGTCATTACCAAAGACCAGTCCCGACTTGGGCGCAACCACATCGAAACCGGAACGTATATGGAAATCTTCTTTCCTGAACACGGTGTCCGCTATATTGCAATCAACGATGGTTATGATTCCAACGAGCAATCCCAGATGGATATTGCCCCGTTCCGAAACATCATCAATGAAATGTACGCCAAAGACACTTCCCGAAAAATCAAGAGTGCCCTTCGGACACGCAAGAAAAGCGGAAAGTATATCTCCAGCAACGCACCGTTTGGCTATCAGAAAGACCCTGCCGACCACAATCACCTTGTAATCGACCCGAATACCGCCCCTGTTGTTGAGTACATCTATTCAATGGCAGAGGAAGGGCTGGGGCTTCACCGCATCGCCAAGCGGCTCCACGATGAAAAAGTTCTGAAGCCGTGTTACTACAAGAAAGAGATGTTTGGCCGCTTTATTGATGATGAAAAGATGTATGATTGGGACAGTGCCTATATCAGTCAGGTTCTGCACAGCCCAGTCTACGCCGGACACATCATCTACGAAGCCAAGCCCACCGTGTCCATGAAATCCAAAAAGCGGCGTTATATTCCGTTTGAAGAACGCGCTATCGTTCCGAATACACATGAAGCAATCATCCCACAAGACCGTTGGGAGAACGTGCAACGAATCCTTTACAGCCGTTCCGGCTGCTTTATGTGTGATAAGACCGACTACAACAATATCTTCAAGGGCATCGTCCGTTGTGCAGACTGCGGCAGAACGATGTTAGTCAAGGTTGAGCACAGGCGCAAACGTAACAGTGTTCTGGATCAGACCTTTTATTGTTGCAGCACTTATCGGAAATATGGTGCAAAAGCCTGTGACTCTCACAACTTGGAAGCCCGTGTTCTGCATGAAGCTGTCTTTGCGGACATTCAGGCACACGCAAAGGCTGCTGTGAGCAATCGGGAAGCCCTTGTGAAGAAGATTGCAAATCAGATGCACCTCCGGGTGTCCTCTGACCGGGCGCAGCACAAACGGGATTTGAAGCAGTGTAAAGCACGAATCGCAGAAATCGAAGACCTGTATGCAAAACTTTATGAGGACGTATCAAAGGGACTTCTCCCGGAGAAACGTTTTCAAATGCTTGCAGATCGCTACGACAAAGAACAGGCTGAACTGACCGAAAAGATTGAGAAGTACGAGCGGGAAGGCCGTGCTGAACACGATCAGCTGGACAAGATTCAGGATTTTATTGATGAAGTCAGCAAGTACGCTGGCATCACCGAACTGAACTATAAGATTCTGCATCAGCTGATTGACAAGATTCTGGTATCCAAAGCGGAAAAGGTCGATGGCGAATACGTCCAGAAAATCCAGATTTTCTACCGCTTTATCGGCTCATTGGAT
>CAKTAT010000150.1:0-2087 GCA_934532365.1 uncultured Faecalibacterium sp.
TGCCAAAATAGCGCATGACGGTTCAAATTCAACTTTATTTTATTAAAGTCAAATTTGTTCATAAATTACCATAGAGTTTTTCTTCCGTCAAGTTCTTTTTGTCGTCGTATCGTAGCAATTTTAAGCAGTAAACTCACAAAAAAGAGTTATTCTCGTTCATTTCATGCATATTTACTCATATAATCGTCTCAAAATTATCAACATGTCTTACTTTGCGACACAAACACGTCAGATTTTCTACATTTTCCACAGACAGCATTTTTTACGATTCAGCGCAACAAATTAAACGTCATTGGCGTTTAACAAACACAAACAGTGTGTTCTTTCACTCCTTCCCTTTTTCACCCTTCCCGCTGCTCCATCAGATAGTTCCGGCGCATCCTGCCGTACCGGTTCAGCTGCTTCCGGGGCTGATTCAAGGTCAGGTTCGGCAGAAAATAATCCCCGGTCTTCGTGTAGTTCAGATTGCTGCTCATATTCTTCTTGGCTCCTTTCAATGTTTCTGCGGCGAATCGTCGTTTTAACGGTGCGCTCAATCTGACGTAAGACTTCCCGGCTGCAGTCGCTGACGGCGGTTCCCAGCGCATAGACGGCCGACGGCGTTGTAAAATCGTAGACTGCCTGAAAATCTTTCTCATCAAACCAGCCTGCGGGGTCCAGTCCGCACCGCTCCAGCAGCATATAGGTAACGCCCATTGCCGCTGCACTTTTGAACTGCAGTTCCCGCCCGGCATCATCATAGCTCATAAGGTACGAGCCGTCAACGATGCCGAGGATGTCACTGCTGTTGTTGTCCCAGTAGGACTGCACCAGTTTTCCGGCCACATCCGCCAGCTGCTGCCCAAAACTTTCGCTGTGAACGCCATAGTTTTCTGCCAACATAGACCTGACCGGCTCTTTCAGGGATTCATGATCTGCCACAGGTCCGGGTACAGGGCGTTTCGCCGCGGTGCCGTATCAGACACATCAAAGACATAGTGCAGGCGCGGGTATCCGCCGGATTCATCCAGCAGCGCAATGCCCTTGGAACCACGCCGGACGTAACGGTTCATTTTATTGTTCCATACATCATACTCGGCACAGGCCGTAGCATCCGGTCTTTGGGCATAGATCATCAGCTGATCCGGGTAACTGTATTTGTACAGCCGTGCCGCTGTGATCAGAAATTCTGCCCAGTGCTCCCACTGTCGCGAAAAGCTGTCTGCCGTTTTGCAGGCAAGTGCAAGATATTCTTCGGTTTTGTTTGGCATTTGAAGCCTCCTTTCGGTTTCAGGGTACAAAAAGAGCGGGCAGCCGTTTCATAGCTGCCCGCAGGGGTACGGAATGATTTACTTATTTGATAAACCGGGATGGTTACTCGCACTTTTTGAAGGAAACCGAATCAATTTGGAGACGGGTTTTCTGATGTCGTGAGATAGAAAGTGCAAGGATATATCGGGCCGTGCTTCCATCATCTTTTGTACATTGAAATACCATTTCATCCGCTCCATCACTCAAAGCAATGATGTGAAACTCTGTGACATTTTCCAAAATGTTATGGTAATCACTCGCAAAAGCTTCAGGTTCCAATGTGATCGACCACTCTTTGCTGTTGCTGTCATTATTCAGATTCAGAAGAACAGAACTCCCATCAACGACCGTAGCTGACCAATCATCTCCATCAACGACAAATGACGTTGCCTTATATGGTCTGGTTAAGATAATTGCTGCTGCACCAGCTGTAATTATCAATACAAGGACAAAAAGGATAAATCGTTTCTTTTTCATGGCGGTTACTCCTCCAAAATTTCTTCCAGCAGGTTCTTTACGTCCTCCAGAAAGGATTCTTCTCCGATGGTATTCACTTTGAAAAACACTGCCTGACTGCCGCCCGCCGTAATCGCAGACAGCCGGATGGGGCTGTCCCCATTCTGGAACATGGTCAACGTCAGGCTCAGGCGGTTGCCGCCCATCATGCTGTACCGCTCAAACACCCGAACGCTGCACCGGGCATTGCCCTCTTTGAAGTCGCTGCCCGCTTCCAGATTGGCCGACCAGCTGCTGTCCGGAATTTCCTGTTCCAGCTTCCGAAGCAGCTTGTCAAAATT
>CAKTAT010000151.1:0-2074 GCA_934532365.1 uncultured Faecalibacterium sp.
ACAAAGCCCTCGCACTGCGGCAGATAGCCGCTGCCCGCAAACACAAAATCCTCCGGCACGATGCCGTCCCGGATGATCTTTTTGTCGCCGTAGACATCCTTTAAAAACAGATTCAGTGCGTTGACCCGCTGCACAAGTCCCTTGTCCAGCGTCTGGAATTCCTGCGCCGTGATGACCCGGGGCAGCGGGTCGAACGGAAAAAGCCGTTCCTGAAATGTGCCGTTTTTGTATAGGCCAAATTTCACGCCGTACCGTGCCAATTGGTCGTTGATGGTCTGTTGATGCTGCACCAGTTGATCCATAGATCTCCCCTCTTTTTTCTGGATTTTCCGCTTTTCCGGTATCGCCGGACTTTCCCCTACCGGCCTCTCCTACCCGGAAACGCAAAAAGCACAAGGCGGCGTGACCCCGTTTGTGGGCCACGCCGCCTTGTGCTGGTTTTATTATAAAAACATCAATTCCACTTGTCAACGCTTTCCGGCAGAAAAACGGGATTTTACGCAAAGTTCGGGCAGAGCGGTCAAGCCAGCCCCCTTTGCGCCCCGCACTTTTTGTGGAAATTGGCTCTTGTAGAGGGGCGCAAAAAACGGTAAAATGATGCTGACAAAGGCAGTGTGGCCCCAAACGGGCTGCACCGCCTTTTTGTTTTTATGAATGATAGGAGTATTTACAAGATGCAGGAAAAAACAAAAACCACCGCACAGGTGCTGGTGGACTGTCTGGAAGCAGAAGGCGTGGATGTGATGTTCGGCATTCCCGGTGAGGAAACGCTGGACCTGATGTTTGCCATCCGGGACAGTCACATCCGCTTTATCCCGGTGCGCCACGAGCAGGGCGCCGCTTTTATGGCCGATGTCTATGGCCGTCTGACCGGCCGGGCAGGCGTGTGCCTTTCCACCCTTGGCCCCGGTGCCACCAACCTTGTGACCGGCGTAGCCGATGCCTATCTGGACGGTGCACCGCTGGTTGCCATCACCGGGCAGGTGGGCACCGACCGGATGCAGCTGACCAGCCACCAGTACCTCGACCTGACCGCCATGTTCGAGCCCATTACCAAGCGCTCCAAGCAGATCATCCGGCCGGACACGGTGGGCGAGATCGTGCGGCTGGCCTTCAAGCACGCTGAAAAGGGCAAGCCCGGTGCCACCCACATCGACCTGCCTCAGAATATTGCCAAAATGCCCGCCGACGCTGTGCCGCTCAAGCGCCAGCAGCTGCACGAACTCTACGCCGACCCCACCCATATTGCTGCCGCCGGAAGGATCATCAGCGAGGCAAAGAGCCCGGTCATTCTGGCCGGTGCCGGGGCGGTGCGCGGCCATGCCGCCGCTGCCGTTACCGAGCTGGCCGACCGGCTGCACATCCCGGTGGTGAACACCATGATGGCCAAGGGCATCATCCCCATGGACGACAAATACAGCCTGTGGACCATCGGCATCCCCCAGAAGGACTATGTAAATCAGGTGTTCGACCGGGCCGACCTGATCATCGCCATCGGCTACGACATCGTGGAGTGCGCCCCCGCCAAGTGGGGTGCAAGTGCCGACAGGACCATTCTGCACATCGACAGCGCCCCCGCAGACGTGAACAAGCGGTATCAGCCCGCCGTGGAGGTGGTGGGCGATATCTCCGAAAGCATTTACGAGATCCTGCGCTGTGCCCGCCGGGACACCGAGCCGGAATTTGCGCTCAGGCTGCGTGAGACCATGGTAGCCGAGCATGCCGCCATGGCAGCAGATGACAGCTGCCCCATGAAGCCCGCCCGCATCCTTGCGGATGTGCGCAAGGTGATGGGCCGGGACGATATTCTTGTCAGCGATGTGGGCGCGCACAAAATGTGGATTGCCCGCCACTACGACTGCTACGCCCCCAACACCTGCCTGATCTCCAACGGCTTTGCCAGCATGGGCTTTTCCATTCCCGGTGCCTTTGCGGCCAAGCTGCTGAACCCGGACAAAAAGGTGCTGGCGGTGTGCGGCGACGGCGGTTTTATGATGAACAGTCAGGAGCTGGAGACCGCCGTGCGCGAGAAGGTGCCCTTTGTCACCCTGATCTGGGAGGATTCCAGCTACGG
>CAKTAT010000152.1:0-2034 GCA_934532365.1 uncultured Faecalibacterium sp.
TCCACCCCCATGCTGGAGGATATGGAAAATCTGGACAAATCCGACGGCGGCGACAACCTGAACCTGATCTTCAAGGTGCTCAAGCGCGGCGACAAGCTGACCGCTGCCCTGAACACCGGCGATCCCAAGCAGCTGTCCGACATGGGTCTGCGCTACGACCTCACCCTGCCGCTGAGCCGTTACTACGCCGCCAACAAGGATAAACTGCCCAGCCCCTTCAAGGTCATCCAGACCGACCGGGTGTTCCGTGCCGAGCGCCCGCAGAAGGGCCGTCTGCGCGAGTTCGTGCAGTGCGATATCGACATTCTGGGCGATGCCTCCCCCAACGCTGAGGTGGAGCTGATCGACGTGACCACCCGCGCACTGCTGAACATCGGCTTTACCGGCTTTACCGTCAACATCAACGACCGCCGCATCCTGCGCGGGATGCTGGAGAGCATGGGCTTTGCCGCCGACACGCTGGATTCTGTCTGCATTACCTTTGACAAGATGGACAAGATCGGTGCCGAGGGCGTGAAGGCCGAGTTGACCGAGAAGCAGCTGCCGGAAAGCGCCATCCGTGCACTGGCTGACTTCATTGCCGCCGGAGATGTGACGCTGGACGCCGTGGCTGCCCGCTGCGCCGACCCCGCCATCGCCGACGACCTGAAGTACGTGCTGGCCACTGCCAACACACTGGCTGCCGGCCGCTATCAGGTGGCCTACTGCCCCAGTCTGGTGCGCGGTCAGGGCTACTACACCGGCATGGTGTTCGAGGTGACCTGCCCGCAGTTCAGCGGTGCTGTGGCCGGCGGCGGACGCTACGACAACATGGTGGGCAAGTTCCTTGGCGTGCAGGTGCCCGCCGTGGGCTTCTCCATCGGTTTCGAGCGGGTGTGCGGCATTCTGCTGGAGCAGGGCTACCAGATCCCCGGCGCAAAGCAGAAGATCGCCCTGCTGTACGGCAAGGACGTTGACTTCCCTGCCGTGCTGAGCAAGGCCGCCGCGCTGCGCGAGCAGTACAACGTCACCGTGCTGCCGCAGGGCAAAAAGCTGGGCAAGCAGCTGGGTCAGCTGGAAGCCGCAGGCTTTGCGGGCGCCGCCTTTATGGACAAGGACGAGGTAAAGATCTTCGCCCAGCAGTAACCTGCCTGACGATTTTAAATTTTGTGGCTCAGAAACGTCTGCGGACGTTTCCGGGCCACTTTTTTCAGCCGTCACAACACTAAAAAAGCAGCCCCGCCGGTGCTCCGGCGGGGCTGCTTTTGCGTAACAGTGTATTTTTTAGAACTCGATCTTGCTCTCGATGTAGCTCTTCAGCTCGCTGATGGGCATACGCACCTGCTCCATGGTGTCGCGGTCACGGACGGTGACGCAGTTGTCGGCAGCAATGCCCTTGGCCTCGTCGCCCACGGTGTCAAAGTCCACGGTGATGCAGAACGGAGTACCGATCTCGTCCTCGCGGCGGTAACGCTTGCCGATAGAACCGGTATCGTCGTAATCCACCATGAAGTACTTGCTCAGCTCGTTGCGGATCTCCATGGCCTTCTCGCCCAGCTTCTTGCTCAGGGGCAGCACGGCGCACTTGTAGGGAGCCAGAGCCGGATGCAGACGCAGCACGGTGCGGACATCCTCCTTGCCCTTGCTGTCGGTCAGGTGCTCCTCGTCGTAGGCCTCGCACAGGAAGGCCAGCGCCACGCGGTCGCAGCCCAGAGAGGGCTCGATGACGTAGGGGATGTAGTGCTCGTTGGTCTCGCTGTCGAAGTACTCCAGGCTCTTGCCGGAAGCCTCCTGATGGCGGGTCAGGTCGTAGTTGGTACGGTCTGCAATGCCCCACAGCTCGCCCCAGTCGGTGAACGGGAAGGCATACTCAATATCGGTGGTAGCGCGGCTGTAGAAGGCCAGCTCTGCGGGCTCGTGGTCACGCAGCCGCAGGTGCTCCTTCTTGATGCCAAGGCTCAGCAGCCAGTTCTCGCAGTAGTCCTTCCAGTATGCGAACCAGTCCAGATCGGTGCCGGGCTTGCAGAAGAACTCGCACTCCATCTGCTCAAACTC
>CAKTAT010000153.1:0-1974 GCA_934532365.1 uncultured Faecalibacterium sp.
GTAGGGAGGGGGGAGTCGGAACACCCCTCCCTGCCTCTGGCCCAGCGGAGCGTCCATGCACGCTGATGGCAAGCAGTAACTTCCCCCGCAGCGCGCATTTCCAATCGTTATGTATGATACTCCATCCATTTGCCCTTCCATGCGTACAGGATCATGAGCACTGCGCCCAGACCCCAGCTGACGGGGTAGAGGATGAACACGCCCTCGATGCCGGGGAAGAAGGGCAGCAGGAACTGGATCCACACCACACGGAACAGGCACAGCGAGACCAGCAGCACCACCATGGGCGGGATGCTGGCACCGGTGCCGCGCACGGCACCGGCAAGGCCGTGCAGGATGCTGAGCAAAAAGTAGAACGGACAGAACCACCGCATGGCCAGCTTGCCGTAGGTGACCACGGCCTCGTCGGCGGTGAACAGGTGCAGAATGGCGTCCTGTCCGGCCAATAGCGCCGCGCCGGTGCAAAGGGTGTAGAGGACCCCGATGGCAATGGTGACCCAGACTGAGCGCTTTACCCGGTCCAGACGCCCCGCGCCGTAGTTCTGCCCCACAAAGGTGGTAGCTGCCATGCTGATGCTGCTCACCGGCAGGATGTTGAAGCCATCGATCTTCATGTAGGCCGCAAAGCCCGCCATGGCGGCGGCACCGTAGCTGTTCACGCTGGCCTGCACCAGCACGTTGGAAAAGGAGATGACCATATTCTGGATGCCGGTGGGCAGGCCCACCCGGATGATGCGGCCTGCCATTTTGCGGTGCAGCCGGATGGCAGAAAGCTCCACCCGGCAGGCGTCCTCGCTTTTCATCAGAAAACGCAGGCTGAGCACGCAGGACACCAGCTGGCTTAAGTCGGTGGCGATGGCGGCGCCCGCCACCCCCATCCGCAGCCCTACGATGAACACAAGGTCCAGCACGATGTTGGTCACCGACGCCCATGCCAGATACACCAGCGAGCGCCGGGAGTTGCCGGCGGCGTTCAGGATGCCGGCGGTCATGTTATACACCACGCTGAACAGCACCCCGCCAAAGTAGATGCGGATATAGGTCACGGCATCGGCCAGCACCTCGGCGGGGGTGTTCATGGCCACCAGCAAAGCGCGCCCGCAGGCAACGCCGCCCACCGTCAGCAAAAGCCCCATGACCACCGCAATGGCAAGGGCGGTGTGCACCGCCTCGCGGGTCTCCTTGTGGTCGCCCGCGCCCAGATACTGCGACACCACCACGCCCGCACCCACGGCAAGCCCCTGACTGAAGCCGATGAGCAGATAGATGGGCGACCCGCTGGAGCCCACAGCGGCAAGGGCATTGCTGCCCACAAAATTGCCCACAATGATGCTGTCGGCGGTGTTGTACATCTGCTGCAGCAGGTTGCCGAAGATCAACGGCAGGGCAAACAGCAGCAGACTTTTTACAATGCTGCCCTCGGTCATAAGGGTAGCGGTGCTCCGGGTCTTTACGGCGGCCATGGGGTTGCTCCTCCTCTCAGTGCATAAAACGCTTATACCCCCTAGCATAGCACAAAGCCCGCCCCGGGACAAGGGGCAGGGCTGACGATTTAAAATGGCTTCCGCTGCGCTCTAGCCATCTTTAGCGGAAAAATTATTTATAGTTTCGCGTTTGTCGCGCTCTGCGGAGCGCTCCAAACGCCTTTTCACGGGAGGGGTCGTAAAGGCAAAATGTCATTTTACTCTAGAACATGAAAAAGGTCCAGAAACGCCCGCAGACATTTCTGAACCTCAAATAAAAATGATTTTAAACGGTCTTGCCTTCGCCCTTGGAAAGCAGCTTTGCACGCTCCAGTGCGGGGCGCAGTGCCAGATACAGCACCACGGCGCAGGCGGTGGAAGCCACACTGTTTACAAAGGTGACGCCGCCGGCGATCTTGGTCAGCGCCTGTGCTACGGTGTAGTCCTGACCAAAGATGTACACGTTGCGGAAGTAGCCAAGGAAGGGGTCGGTGAACACGTTCAGCAGCAG
>CAKTAT010000154.1:0-1924 GCA_934532365.1 uncultured Faecalibacterium sp.
ACCTTGAAGATCAGGTTCAGGTTGTCGCCGCCGTCGGATTTGTCCAGATTTTCCATATCCTCCAGCATGGGGGTGGAGATGCGCTCGAAGCCGGCAGAGCGGTAGGTCTCCAGAATTTTGCCCTGAATGTAATCGCGCAGGGTCTGCTCAGCGGGCAGCAGGTCCCGCATACCCTTCAAAGCCTGTGTTTTCATAACAGTAATTCCTCTCTATCTGTAAATTGTACCCGCCCTCGATGCCTGAAAAGGGGCGGGAGCGTTTTCGAACTCAGTACTTTACCATTATAAAGGATAATGCCGGATTGTCAATCCAAATGGGCACACTATCGCAAATTGCACAAATCTTTGAGGTGAAGATATGAAACAGCAGTTTGCAGCAAAACACCCGTGGACGATTCTGGCTGCGGGGGCAGCCATTCAGGTGCTTACCGGCTTACCGGCGGCTTGGGGGGTCTTTCAGCAGCCGGTCATGGAGGAATACGGCCTTTCAGAGCAGGGGGCGGGCTACGCCTTTGCGCTGCTCATTGCCGCCTTTGGGGTGGGGTGTGTGCTGGGCGGCTTTTTGCAGGATAAAAAGGGCCCGCGCTGCGCGGCGCTGTGGGGCACCGCCCTGCTTTGCGGAGGCTTTTTTGCAGCGGCCTTTCTGCCGGGCAGGGCAGGGTGGGGGTTCTTTTTGGTATTCAGCATCCCGGCGGGGCTGGGCACGGCATTTTTGTACCCCTCTATCCAGTCCTGCGCCCAAAAGTGGTACGCAGGCCGCAAGGGACTGGCGACCGGAGTCATCGGCGGGGCAGTGGGGCTTTCCGGCGCGTTCCTTACCCTGTTCGTCCGGGCGGCGCTGCGGGGCTTTGGCCCGGTGCAGGGCATCCGGGGCGCGTTCTGGGCGCTGGGTGTGCTTACCCTGCCGGTGTGCCTTGCGGGCAGCGCGGTGCTCAGCGACCCGCCGCAGCAAAAGCAGCAGAAAAGCGGCAAAAACGGCATCGACCTCTCCCCGGGGCAGATGCTGCGCACAAAGCAGTACTGGCTGTGTGCGGGCGCAGTGTGCTTTTCCACCCCGGCAGTGCTGCTGTTCAGCCCCATCATCTTAAAATTGGGCATGGAGCGCGGGCTGGACGAGACCGCTGCGCTGTGGAGCATCGTGCTGGGGAGTGTGGGCAGCGCCGCAGGGCGGATGCTGATGCCCATGCTCAGCGACCATATCGGCCGCCGCGCCACCGACCTTGGGCTGTTTGCGGCTTCACTGGGTCTGTCGGCGGCGTTCTGGGCGGCGCAGGGCTGGTGGGTGGTGGTGTGCTACGCCGGGCTCACCTTCTGCTACTCGGCGCTGGCGGCGGTACTGCCCGCCCTTTCCACCGACCTGTTCGGCCTGCCCCATGCGGGGGTGAACTACGGCTTTCTGGCCTTGGGGCAGAGCGTGGGCAGCCTTGCGTTCCCCTTTGCAGCCAATCTGCTGGCGCTGGAGAATGGGCGGCACCTGCTTGCCATGGCCGGTGCGGCGGCGGGTTTTGCGTCCATTTGGGCGCTGCATCCGGTGCAGAAAGACCCGCGCTGAAACGCGCAAAAAGAAAAGGCTGCAAAAAGTTTGCTGGTGCTTACGGCAGAATTGACAAAAACTTGACGACTGATTTGTATAAAGCGGTGGAAATGACAGTTAGCGCCGGATGACCGTAAAACCCGGCTGCACTTTTTACAGGAAATGACTTGCAAAATTCGTCCGTTTTCTCTATAATAAAATCATGCGTGGTAGTACCGGTGCAGGCGCTGAAAGAGAGCAGCGCACCCGGTTCGGATGCAAGCAGTATGGAGCAGCAGCTGTGCCGGCAGGGCGCGGCGGCGGTTTTGTGCTGCCAAAGCGACATTTGTCAAAAGGAGAGTATGATTATGACCTATTCGCAGCAAGTACAGAATATGTGCCCGATCACCAA
>CAKTAT010000155.1:0-1818 GCA_934532365.1 uncultured Faecalibacterium sp.
TGCGGGGTGGGTGGAGTCCAGAGGTAGGGAGGGGGGACTCGGAACACCCCTCCCTGCCTCTGGCCCAGCGGAGCGTCCCTGCACGCTTGCGGCAAAGAAAAGCTTTCCCCGCGGAGCACGCCGCATTTAAAATCGTCCCCCTGCCGCAAAAACAGGGCATACTCCCCTGTTTTTGTGCATAAGCTGGTGGCAGAATATGCAAGCGCAAATGGCGGGGAGGCATGGGGATATGTTTGTGGTAACACTGAGCAAGACGAGCCTGAAAAAACTGGGAGCAGGGGCGGCATGCTGCGCGCTGGTGGTGTTCAGCGCCATGCTGGGGCGGTTCATCAGTACCCGGACGGTAGCGGTAGCTGCCCCGGTGAACCGTATCGAGAGTGCACAGGACATCCAGACATGGTTTACCGGCTACGGACTGGAGGTGGACGGCGCGTCCATTACGGCGGATAAGGTCAAGATCCCCCGCAGGTGGGACGACAGCTTTTCCGCCTTCAACGGCGTGGTGCAGCAAAGCGGCATGGACCTTGCCCGCTACAAGGGCAAGACGGTGGAAAAATGGTCGGCGCTGCTCCCGGCGGCAAGCAACGGCGAGACCAGCCGCTACGGCGTGCTGCTGGTGTATAAAAAGAAGGCGGTGGGCGCGTATCTGCTGGAAAAACCCTCCGGTACGGTGCTTGGGCTGCAGGACGCCCAGAACGAGCTGGCAAAGCAGACCTCCGGCGAGGATTACAGCGGCGACTGGGGCGAGCGGCACGATGAGCAGCTGACCGACAGCACCGCGCAGCAGACCTCCGGTGAGCCGGAGGCAGAGCCCGAAGCCGCCCCGCAGGCAGCCCCCTACACCGAGCTGCCGCTGGACGCGGAGGGCTACCCTGTGGAATAGGGACGGCATTCGGGGGAAAAACGACCTTTTTTAAGCTCTTGTCCGGCAGTTGCACAAACTGCCTAGTTTTTACAAACGATTCGACAAAAATTAGACAAAGCACGGATTTTTGTAGCATCCGTATGTTCAAATGTAACAAAAAATTCTTGTAAAAATCAGCAATATGAAACGGTGCAAAAAAACCGGTACGGGTTTATAATAATAGCATACCGATCCCCATTGGCAAAGCCATGTTCCGGGGCTGAATGTGCAGCCCGGGCAGAGGGATCAAGTAGTAAGGAGAAAATGATTATGAAGGAATTTCAGTACACTATTAAGGATGCCTGCGGCATCCATGCCCGTCCCGCCGGCCTGCTGGTCAAGACCGTGAAGGGCTTTGCAAGCACCGCCACCCTCGAGAAGGACGGCAAGAGCTGCGATATGCGCAAGCTGATGGCTCTGATGGGCATGGGCGTCAAGCAGGGCGAGACCGTGACCATCAAGGTCGAAGGCGATGATGAAGAAGCAGCCGCAGAGGCAATCCAGAAGTTCCTGAGCGAGAACGTCTGAGCCGCGACTTGAAAGCCGAGCCCTCGCGGGAAAACTGCGGGGGCTTTTTTGACAAAACGCCGGGCGCTGCACGCCCGGCTGTAAGTGGAAGGAGAACATGCTATGCAGGTAGGCACCGGCAAAAGCGTACTCAATGGCATCGCCATTGGCAAGCTGAAGATCTACAAGAAAAAAGATACCGCGATTTCCACCGCCCCTGTGGCAGATACTGCCGCAGAGCTGGAGCGTTTTGAAGCTGCCCGCCAGAAGGCCATTGAGCAGCAGACCGCCCTGTACGAAAAGGCACTGGCAGAAGCCGGCGAGGACATCGCCGAGGTGTTCAACATCCACGCCATGATGCTGGATGACGACGACTTCGTGGACGCCATCAAGGAGATCATCAACGG
>CAKTAT010000156.1:0-1771 GCA_934532365.1 uncultured Faecalibacterium sp.
TTACTTTTTCAGGTGGCTGTCCCAGCCGCTGGAGGTGGTGGCCTGCTTATCGGGCGTGCACCACATGGCCTCTACGCCGTCCAGCGATTCCACCAGCTTCTGCCCCTCTTCCAGCGGCATACAGAACAGGGCAGTGGTCAGGCAGTCTGCCATGCCGGAGTCCGGGCACAGCACGGTGACGCCGTTGTAGTAGGCAGCCGGCCACAGGGTGTCCGGGTCGATGATGTGGTGGTAGCGCTTGCCGTCCACCACAAAATAGCGCTGGTAGTCGCCGCTGGTCACCAGTGCAAGGTCGCTCATGTTGATGGGCGAGCCGAAGATGGAGTTGGAGTTGGTGTACACCTCCGAGGCGTTCCACGGGTTCTCCACGCCGCCCGTCCACTGGCTACCGTCCGGCTTTGTGCCGATGGCGCGCAGGTTGCCGCCCACGCTCACCAGTGCACTGGTCAGGCCCCGGGCTTCGGCGGCGCGGCAGACCATCTCCACTGCGTAGCCCTTGCCCACGCTGCCCACGTCCAGCGACATCTCCGGGTCGGACAGATAGACCGTTTTGGCGGCCTCGTCAATGACAAGGCCGTTGATATCGCAGTGCTGGGCAGCGGCTTCCAGCTCCTCCTGTGTGGGCAGGGTGTTGTCGGCCTCGGAGGCGTTCTGTTCGGCAGCCTCGCGGTAATCGTGCCAGATGCCCAGCACGCTGCCCATGGCAATGTTGATCTTGCCGCCGGTCAGGTCGTACATCTGCCGCGCCAGCTCCAGCATGGAGAGGATGCGGTCATCTACCTGTACCGGGGCTTTCCCGGCGTTTTCGTTGATGGTTTTGACGTTCACAACGCCATCATAATCGTTGTAGATATCGTAGAGCTGGTTGTAGGCGACAAGATCCTGATGCAGCGCCTGCATCTGGGTGTTGAACTCTTCCTCACTCTCACAGTAGGCGATGACCTGCGTCACCGTGTCGAACACATCATAAAAGATAGTGGTGTACCGGGTCAGTTCCTTTTTGGGCTTGCAGCCGACCAGCAGGCTAAGGCTCAGCACCGCCGCCAGCAGTGCAGCGGTCATGCGGGTGATGCGGCTCTTCATACGGTCTGGCTCTCCTTTGCAGCGGTAAAGGCGGTGTGCTCCTCCTGCAAATGCGCCAGCAGGTCTGCAAACATCCAGTTGCGGTTTGCGGGGGTGACCACCGCCTTGAGCGGGATGGTCACCTGTGCCTGCCGCATCAGGTCCAGCAGGGTGTCCACGTCCTTATCGCGGAAGTTTGCCAGCACCAGCGCCGAAGGATAGGCGCCCGGCTCCAGCACCAGTGTTCTGGGGGCTTTTACCTCCACCTCGCCCAGCAGCTGGGCAACGGTCTTGCCCGCATCGGCGGGGGAAACGGGCAGCAGCTTCATGCCAAAGGCGGGTGCCATGCCCTCCAGCTTGCCCCGGTCGGCAGGGGAAAGGTTCCAGCCCAGCGCCAGCGGCACCCCGGCGTTCTGGTTGCGTGCAATGTGTGCTTTCATCTTTAAAACCTCTTTCGGCAGTGTTTTTTCAAAATACACTATAGTATACCATAAAACCCGTGAAAAGAAAATGAAAACCCGCCGGGGCACACAAAAAAACTCCCCCTTGCGGGGGAGCAGACGGAGAAGATTCAGTTCATTTTTTTGCCGAAGAACTCCACCTCTTTGCCGATGAACTGCATCAGCTCATCGAACTGGTCGGGGGTCAGGCTCTGTGCGCCGTCGCACTTGGCCTTGGCGGGGTTGTTGTGCACCTCGATCATCAGGCC
>CAKTAT010000157.1:0-1749 GCA_934532365.1 uncultured Faecalibacterium sp.
CCAAACTGCATATCGGAGCATTCTACCTGCCGGCTTTTCTGGAGGAGATGCTGCGGGAAGTGGAGGAACACTGATGCACCCCAACGTTGAGACCTTTATCGGCTGCGACAGCAGCTACCGCGCCGCCAGCATCGTGCTGTACGGTGCACCTTACGATTCTACCACCAGCTACCGCCCCGGCGCACGGTTCGGCCCGGCGGCTATCCGGCACGAGAGCTACGGTCTGGAGACTTACAGCCCCTACCAGAACGCCGACCTGACCGATTTTGACGTGTTCGACAGCGGCGACTTGGAGCTGTGCTTCGGCTCCAGCGAGCTGGCGCTGGCCGATATCGAGGCCCGGGCAGAGGAGATTTTGAAGGACGGCAAGTTCCCGCTGCTGCTGGGCGGCGAGCATCTGGTCACGCTGGGTGCAGTGCGGGCTGCGGTGAAAAAATATCCTGACCTGCACATCGTCCACTTCGATGCCCACGCCGACCTGCGGGACGACTATCTGGGCGCGAAGCTGAGTCACGCCTGTGTGCTGCGCCGCTGCCACGAGCTGGTAGGGGATGGCCGCATCCATCAGTTCTGCATCCGCAGCGGAGACCGGGCAGAGTTCGAGTTTGCTGCTCAGCACACCGAGATGCACAAATTCGATTTTACAGGTCTTGCCGAGCTGACCGCACAGCTGTGCGAGAGCAAGGTGCCGGTGTACCTGACCATCGATCTGGACTGCCTTGACCCCTCCTGCTTCCCGGGTACCGGTACCCCGGAGGCTGGCGGCGTAAGCTTTTTGCAGCTGCTGGAGGCCATCCGCACGGTGACCAAGGCCAACATCATTGGTGCAGACCTGAACGAACTGGCTCCCACGCTGGACACCACCGGCGTTTCCACCGCCACCGCCTGCAAGGTGCTGCGCGAGACCCTGATCGCGCTGGACAAGGGCTGGCCGGGTTTTCAGGTATAAATACGAACCTACCATTTTACAGATAAAGGAGTAACCGACATGAGCAAAGTTCTGATCATTGGCTGCGGCGGCGTGGCCTCCGTTGCCATCCATAAGTGCTGCCAGGTGCCCGAGGTGTTCACCGAGATCTGCATCGCCAGCCGTACCAAGGCAAAGTGCGATAAGCTGGCTGCCGAGCTGGCTCCCACCACCGCCACCAAGATTACCACCGCACAGGTGGACGCAGACAAGGTGGAGGAGGTCATCGCCCTGATCAAGGCCTATCAGCCCGATCTGGTGATGAACATCGCCCTGCCTTATCAGGATCTGACCATCATGGACGCCTGCCTTGCCTGCGGGGTCAACTACATGGACACCGCCAACTACGAGCCCGAGAACACCGACGACCCGGAGTGGCGCGCTATCTACGAGAAGCGCTGCAAGGAGGCTGGCTTCTCTGCCTACTTTGATTACAGCTGGCAGTGGGCTTACGCCAAAAAGTTTGAGGAAGCCGGTCTGACCGCCCTGCTGGGCAGCGGCTTCGACCCGGGTGTGACCCAGGCTTACTGCGCCTACGCCAAGAAGCACGAGTTCGATACCATTGATACCATCGACATTCTGGACTGCAACGGCGGCGACCATGGCTACGCCTTTGCCACCAACTTTAACCCCGAGATCAACCTGCGCGAGGTATCCGCACCCGGCAGCTACTGGGAGAATGGCCACTGGGTAGAGATCCCCGCTATGAGCATCAAGCGGGAGTACAACTTCGATCAGGTGGGCGACAAGGATATGTACCTGCTGCACCACGAGGAGATCGA
>CAKTAT010000158.1:0-1723 GCA_934532365.1 uncultured Faecalibacterium sp.
ATAGATAATATTATATCCAAAAGAGTTGCAAAAGAAAAGCGCATCCGCCAAAATTTAAGCAGATGCGCTTGCAAGGTTATAGGTTCAGTCTTCTTTTATAAGGTAAGGCAGATTGGCAATATAGGTGTCCAGCAAATCGAGTGCTGCTTTTTTCTGCATGGGCGTCAGTCCCTCTAAACGCTTGCTGATCTCATCGTCCGTCACATGGGATGCACTGGGAACCAGATCACACAGAAGAGTGTCCGCTGAAACATTCAAACCATTCAGGAGCTTGACGATCGTAGCAAGCCCCGGTTCTTTTAGTCCGCGTTCCACCATGCCGACATAGTTGGGTGACAGATTTGCCTTTTCTGCAAGCTGTTCCAGTGTTAGGTTCTGCTTCAAACGCTGCTCCCGAAGCCTTTGTCCAAATAGCTCTTTCATTGTGTGACCTCATCCTATCGAGTTGTTTGTACTCTTTAGAATACCTGTTGCTGCCTTTTTCATGCACACACGAAAGAGATTGTTCATTGCGATAGAGATTGAAAAGGCAAAAAAGAATGTCGGAAATCGACCGTAACAGTCAATTCCCGACAGCAGGATTTCAAAAAACAGTGCATTACAAATGGAAGAGTCACTTCAAAACTCCGGGTGCCATTCATCCCGGATGCCAATGTCGGCGCAGACGATTTTTCCGCACAGCGGTGCAGAAGATTCTGCCACATGCAGGGGCTTATAGCTGTCGAAAGTCACGGTCAGGTCTGCATGAGCGGCCCCTCGGCGACTTCGCCGGTGTCAGTGTTGATGCCGCTGGGTAGGTCTACGGCAAGCACAAAGGCACCGCTCATGTGCAGACGGCGTATCAGCCCGCAGGCAGCAAGGCCGGAAGGCCGCAATTCACCATGGAACCCGGTGCCGTAGAGGGCATCCACAACGGCAGCAAAGCACTGGGTTTCCGGTACGGAACCGTCGGCGCAGAGGTGCACCGGCAGGGAGTGCAGACGCTCAAAATTGGTGATGGCATCTGTGGTTTTGGGTTCGCCTTCGGCTAAAAGAGCAGTCACATTCCAGCCGTCTTTTGCGGCGGCACGGGCAATCACAAACCCATCGCCGCCGTTGTTGCCTTTTCCGCAGACCACCAGCAGGCTGCCGGGCTGTGGGAACTGTTTTTGCAGTTCGGCGTAAGTAGCCAGTCCGGCGTTTTCCATCATTTGCAGATAGGACAGACCGTGGGTATCCCCGGCTCGTTCAATTTCCTTCATCTGCGCAGCCGTCACAATGCGGTGTTTCATGTTGGCACCTTCTCTCGAATGCTAAGCGGGTCTCACGCTCTCCAAGGCTCGCTGCCCTGGTTGTTGATCTCGATCTGGCACAGCTTCATGGCAGAAAGTGCCGTATCGTGGGACTGGGGCGTGACGCAGGCGCAGCAGGCAGCGTCCACGGAAACGTCGCTTTCCGGGAAGGTCGCTTTGCACAGGATGGCGTTGGACAGCACGCAGATGCCGGTACACAGACCCACCAGCTCGATCTCTGGGGTATCGGCTCCGGCGGCGGTCTTGAGCTTTTCCGCCAGCAGGGTGGAGCCAAAGGTGGGCTTGCAGATAAAGTGGTCTGCGGGCACGCCCTCCAGAGCCTCTGCCACCAGAGGATTCAAGGCGTGCCCCTCGCTGCCGGCGATGCAGTGGGCTACCGGGAGATGACGACCCTCGTTGGTCTCCAGATAGTTGTCCGGGTGAGTATCCTG
>CAKTAT010000159.1:0-1654 GCA_934532365.1 uncultured Faecalibacterium sp.
GCCGAATATCTGGTGCAGCACGCTGCGGAGGCACAGTATCTGTCCATATCGTCGCTGGCCAGAGAGTGTCAGGTGGCTGAAGCCACGGTGTTCCGGTTCTGCCGGGCGCTGGGCTTTGAGGGCTACCACGAAATGCGCATTGCACTGGCGCAAGCCAACGCCACCGGTGTGCTGGTGAACCAGCAGGAGCCCGCCCCGGACGCCGACACCGCAACCCTGTGCGAGCACGCCTCGGCGCTGTTCATGACCGCCATCAACGGCACCCAAAACGCCCTTTCGCCGCAGGCGGTGGAGCAGGCCGTAGCACTGCTGCATAGCGCCCGGCAGGTGTTCTGCATGGGGCAGGGCGGCAGCATGGCTGCCGCCAACGAGATCTGCGCCCGGTTTGCCTGCATCACCAACAAGTTCCGTGCCGTTGCCGACAGCCACATGCAGGTCATGGCTGCCAGCCTGATGACCGAGCAGGACGTGGTGCTGTTCGTCTCCTACTCCGGCGCTACCCGCGACCTGATGGAGACCCTGCGCACCGCCAAAGCCAACGGCGCAAAGATCATCCTGATCACCCACTACGAGGACTCCCCCGGCGCAAAGCTGGCAGATATCGTGCTTCTGTGCGGCGCGCAGGAAAGCCCGCTGGATTCCGGCAGCATCCCCATCAAGGTGGCGGTGCTGTATGTGGCCGAGGTGCTGGTGCTGCGGTACATTCTGGACAACAAGCCCGGCAGCACCGAAGCGCAGGAACGCACCACCGAGGCACTGGCTGTAAAGCTGCTTTGAGGGATCGTTTTCAAACCCGGAGCACCGAAAAAACTGTAAAGAAATATGACATCCGCCGCATTCTTTTTCATTTCTTTCTACACAAAAAGAGCTGCCGCACCGGAAAACCGGCGCGGCAGCTCTTTTTGCAGGAACCTGTACCGGCGCTACGGGACGCACCGGCGGCAGGAACACACTTATTTACCAAAGACGGCAACGTAGTCCTTCTGGAACTTCTCAATGCCGGCATCGGTCAAAGGGTGGTGGATCATCTGCTCCAGCACCTTATAGGGCACGGTGGCAATGTGTGCACCAGCCAGTGCGCAGTCCGTGATGTGGATAGGATTGCGCACCGAGGCAGCGATGATCTCGGTATGGATGTCGGGGTAATTGCCGAACATCTCAGCGATGGTCTGGATCAGGTCAATGCCGGGCTGGCCGATATCGTCCAGACGTCCCAGAAAGGGGCTGACATAGGCAGCACCAGCACGGGCAGCCAGCAGCGCCTGATTTGCGCTGAAGATCAGGGTGCAGTTGGTGGGAATGCTCTCACTGCTCAGCACCTTGATGGCCTTCAGACCCTCTGCCGTCATGGGGATCTTTACTACCATGTGCGCAGGGTCCAGCGCGTAGATAGCACGGCCTTCCTCGATCATACCTGCAGCGTCCAGCGTAGTGGCCTTGACCTCGCCGGAGATGGGACCGTCCACAATGGAGGTGATTTCCTTCAGGGTCTCGGCGTAATCACGGCCTTCCTTGGCAATCAGGCTGGGATTAGTGGTGACACCGGCAATGATGCCCATATCGTTTGCCTTGCGGATCTCGTCCACGTTGGCTGTATCAATGTAGAATTTCATACCTGTATTCCCCTTTTTTCAGCAGACGCTTACTTCAGCAG
>CAKTAT010000160.1:0-1646 GCA_934532365.1 uncultured Faecalibacterium sp.
GTAAGATCAAGTAAGGAGTAGGATTTATGGCAGCAAATGTTATGGAGATCTACGGCAGCAAGGTCTTTAACGAACACGTTATGAAGGAGCGCCTGCCCAGCGCTACTTACAAGAGCCTGAAGAACACCCTGCACAAGGGTGCTCCGCTGGACATCGAGGTGGCAAACGTTGTCGCCAGCGTGATGAAGCGCTGGGCTATGGAGCTGGGTGCTACCCACTACACCCACTGGTTCCAGCCCCTGACCGGCATCACCAGTGAGAAGCACGATGGCTTCGTCAGCCCTGTGGGCGACGGCACCGCCATTATGGAGTTCTCCGGCAAGGAACTGGTACGCGGCGAGCCCGATGCTTCCTCCTTCCCCTCCGGCGGTCTGCGCGCCACCTGCGAAGCACGCGGCTACACCGCATGGGACCCCACCAGCTACGCCTTTGTGAAGGATGACGTGCTGTGCATCCCCACCGCATTCGTCAGCTACACTGGCGAAGCTCTGGATAAAAAGACTCCCCTGCTGCGTTCCATGAACGCACTGTCCGGTCAGGCTGTCCGCATCCTGAAGCTGTTCGGCAAGGATGTGGACTATGTCTCCACCACCGTCGGCCCCGAGCAGGAGTACTTCCTTGTCAAGAAGGAGGACTACGAGGCACGTCAGGATCTGATCCTCACTGGCCGCACCCTGTTCGGCGCTCCCTCTGCCAAGGGTCAGGAGCTGGAAGAGCACTACTTCGGCGTCATCCGTCCCGAGGTTTCTGATTTCATGAAGGAGCTGGACGAGGAGCTGTGGAAGCTGGGCGTGCCCGCCAAGACCAAGCACAACGAGGTTGCTCCTTGCCAGCATGAGCTTGCTCCCATCTTCGATACCACCAACGTTGCCATCGACCACAACCTGCTGACCATGGAAATGATGCGCAAGATCGCACCCAAGTACGGTCTGGTCTGCCTGCAGCACGAGAAGCCCTTTGAAGGCGTGAACGGCAGCGGCAAGCACAACAACTGGTCCATGAGCACCACCCACGAGAACCTGCTGGATCCCGGCGACACCCCCATGGAGAACCTGCAGTTCCTGATCTTCCTGGCTGCTGTCATCAAGGCTGTGGATGAGTATGCCGACCTGCTGCGCACCTCGGTGGCTACCCCGGGCAACGATCACCGTCTGGGCGCCAACGAGGCACCTCCGGCCATCATCTCTATCTTCGTGGGCGAGGAACTGGAAGCTGTTATCGATGCCATCGCATCCGATTCTCCCTATGCCGGCCCCGTCAAGATGAAGATGGATCTGGGCGTGGACGTTCTGCCCAAGTTCAGCAAGGACACCACCGACCGTAACCGTACCTCCCCCTTCGCCTTCACCGGCAATAAGTTCGAGTTCCGTATGCCCGGTTCTGCCGAGAACCTGAGCGACTGCAACACCATCCTGAACACTGCTGTTGCCAAGGAACTGAAGGGCTACGCCGACGAACTGGAGGGCGCTGAGGACTTTACCAGCGCAGCCATCGCTCTGGTCAAGCGCACCATCCGCGACCATCGCCGCGTTATCTTCAACGGCAACGGCTACACCGCCGAGTGGGAAGAGGAAGCAGCAAAGCGCGGTCTGCCCAACAAGAAGAATACCCCCGCTGCTCTGCCCGCACTGGTCGAGCCCAAGAAC
>CAKTAT010000161.1:0-1628 GCA_934532365.1 uncultured Faecalibacterium sp.
GCTTTTTGTGGTTTCGGGATTCCAATAGAAAGGAGCGGTTTGTCTATGAAATCTGACAAAAGCCGCAAACGGTTCGTGTTCCTCTGCGTGGCACCGGCCACCATCCTGTTTTTCATCTTTATGATCCTGCCCACCCTCAATGTGTTCCGTATGAGCTTGTATGAGCGGGGTGCCTATTCGCCCAATGAGACGTTTGTGGGCCTGAAAAACTTCCAGCATCTGCTGAAAGATACCCAGTTCATCCGCTCGATGCAGAATATGATCCTGCTCGTGGTGGTGGTCACCATCGTCACCTTTGCGTTTGCACTGGTGTTTGCAGCCATCCTGACCCGCGAAAAGATCAAAGGGCAGAACTTCTTTCGGGTCATTTTCTACATCCCCAACATTCTTTCCGTGGTCGTCATCTCCGGTATTTTCTCGGCCATCTACAAGCCGGAAAATGGTATGCTGAACAGCATCATTGGTCTGTTCCGGGATATGACCGACCCCATCCTCTGGAAAGGTGAAAAACTGGTCATCCCCTCCATCATCATTGCGATGGTGTGGCAGGCTGTGGGCTATTACATGGTCATGTATATGGCCTCCATGTCTGCCGTGCCCATCAGCCTGTACGAGAGTGCCAATCTGGACGGTGCCGGGCGGCTGACCCAGTTCTTCCAGATCACCATCCCGCTCATCTGGACGAACATCCGCACCACCCTGACCTTCTTCATTATCTCCACCATCAACATGGCGTTCCTGTTTGTCAAGGCCATGACCAGCGGCGGGCCGAACGGCGCATCGGATGTGGCGCTGAGCTATATGTACAGCCAGAAGGACGCTGGCCTGTATGGCTATAGTATGGCCATCGGCGTCGTCATTTTCCTGTTCTCGTTTGCGCTGTCCGCCTGTGTCAACAAGGCCACCAGCCGTGACCCGCTGGAATTTTAAGGAGGGAAGAATATGCAGAAAACCGAAGAAAAATCTTCCCGCTCGGCGGAAGGTCTCTATAAGTTCTTTATCTATTTTGTGCTGATCCTGCTGGCCGTGACCATCATCGTGCCGGTGGCATGGGTGTTCATGGCATCCATCAAGCAGAACGCCGAGTTCTACGGCAACCCGTGGGCACTGCCTGCCGGGTTCTACTGGCAGAACTTTGTCAACGCATGGAACGGGGCCAAGATGGGCGAATATATGCTCAATTCGGTCATCGTCACCGCGCTGGCGCTGGCGCTGCTGCTGGTCGTTGCCCTGCCCGCCGCCTACTGCCTATCCCGCTTCCACTTCAAGGGCCGCAAGCTGCTGAACACCCTGTTTATGGCAGGTCTGTTCATCAACGTGAACTACATCGTGGTGCCCATCTTTTTGATGCTGCGGGACGGCGATGTGTGGCTGAAAGGCCATTTCGGCAGCGGCATTTTGCTGAACAACCTGTTCATTCTGGCCGTGGTCTATGCGGCAACGGCCCTGCCGTTTACGATCTATCTGCTGTCGGGCTATTTCGCCACTCTGCCGCACGACTTTGAGGAGGCGGCCTACATCGACGGTGCGAGCTATTTCTCCACCATGACCCGCATCATCTTCCCCATGGCAAAGCCGTCCATCATCACCATTATCCTGTTCAACTTCCTGTCCTTCTGGAACGAGTA
>CAKTAT010000162.1:0-1600 GCA_934532365.1 uncultured Faecalibacterium sp.
AGTTTGGATATGGTCCGGTGGATCCGGAACACATCAAACAATTTGTGGGAGATGGATACCGGATGCAGGTGAAGCGTGCTCTGATGTACAGTGGGGATAAGGAACTTCTTCATTATGAAGAAGCACTTTCTGCCTACACCAGACTGTTTGCAGAGCATTGTCTTTACCATGTGCGGCCTTATGAGGGAATTCCTGAGCTGCTTCAGAAATTAAAGGCACAGGGAATCCGCATTGCGGTTCTTTCCAACAAGCCTCATGCCCGGACTGTGGAAAATATTGAAGCAGTTTTTGGAAAAGGATATTTTGATATTGTGGCCGGACAGAAGGACGATGTCCCGAAGAAACCGGATCCGGCTGGCGTGAACCGGATTCTGGAGGAGTTTGGATGCAAGCCGGAGGAGTGCCTGTACTTTGGTGATACGAATACGGATATGCAGACTGGTCTTAACGCAAAGGCTCACACCGTAGGCGTGACCTGGGGATTCCGCGACCGGGCGGAGCTGGAAGCATTTCATCCGGACTTTGTCATCGATGACCCGAAGATGGTAACAAATCATATTCTTGCTTCATTTTCTTAAGTAAAACAGAAAAAAATGCACAAAAAAGGAGGAATCTGCGGATTTCCTCCTTTTTTCAAGTTCTGGCACTTGATTAATTTCGGAAATTCGTTATAATGTTTAAGTATATATTTATATTTATGCATGTTATTCATTGAAAGATGAATAAATGTGAAAGAGGAGGAATATTATGAAGAAGAAAATCGTGGCATTATCCATGGCAGCATGTATGGCAGCATCTGTAACCGCCTGCGGCGGAAGCAAGCCTGCAGAGACCACTGCAGCAGCAACCGAGGCAGAGACTACTGCAGCTGAGGCAGCAGCAGAAGAGAGCAGCGCAGAGGAGACCGAGGCAGCTGCAGCAGCTGATATCGAGACTGTTACCCCTGGCAAGCTGACCGTAGCAACCAGCCCGGACTTCGCTCCGTACGAGTTCTACGCAATCGGTGAGGATGGAACTCCGAAGCTGGCAGGTTTCGATATGGATCTGGCTCAGTACATTGCTGATTACCTTGGACTTGAGTTAGAGGTTGTTACCGTTGACTTCGATGGCGTATTAAGCGAGCTGCAGACCAAGTCTGTTGACCTGGGCATGGCTGGACTTTCCCCGGATGAGAAACGTATGGGCATCATGGATTTCTCCGATCTGTACTACATGGGCGGACAGTCCTTAGTAACCGTAAAAGATAACGCAGAGAAATTCAACACCTTTGAAGCAGTGAACAAACCGGACGTTTCCGTAGGCGCGCAGGTTGGTTCCATCCAGATGGATCTGGCAAACGAGAACACCCCGGACGCTGACATTGTTGGTCTGCCGAAGGTTACCGATATCATTTCTGAACTGCTGACCGGTAAGATGGATGCTGCATTCATCGAGACTGATGTAGCTAAGAGCTATCAGAAGAACTATCCGGAGCTTGAGCTTGTTATGGATGTACCGTACGATGCTGAGGGTTCCGCAATCGGTGTTTGCAAGGGCAACGAGGCTCTGTTAGCAGGCGTAAACGAAGCAATCGCAGCCGCAAAAGAGGATGGCAGCCTTG
>CAKTAT010000163.1:0-1506 GCA_934532365.1 uncultured Faecalibacterium sp.
ATGGTGCCAAAGGTGGTGTGGCGGCAGTGATCGGACCAGTAGGTGTCGATCATCTTGATCTCGGTGATGGTGGGGTCGCGCTGCTCGGTGCGGAAGTACTCCTGACAGAACTTGATATCCCCCAGATCCATGGCCAGGCCCTTTTCCTCAATGAACTTGGCAAGACCTGCCTCGTCCAGCTGGTTGAAGCCCTCCAGCACTGCCACGGCAGCGGGCACGGGGTAATCCATCTTCAGGGTCTCCTTGGTCTCCAGAGAAGCCTCGCGGGCTTCCACAGGGTTGATGACATACTTTTTGATCTCGGCCACCTGCTCGGGGGTCAGAGCGCCCTCCAGCAGGTAGACGCGGGCAGAGCGCACCAGCGGGCGCTCGCCCTGACTGATGAGCTGGATGCACTCGGCGGCAGAAGCTGCGCGCTGGTCGAACTGACCGGGCAGGTACTCCACCGCGAAGGACACGCCCTCGGCAGCGGGCAGTTCGGCGTAGGTGTTATCCACCGGCGGCTCGCTGAACACGGTGCTGACGCACTGGTTGAACAGTGCCTCGTCGATGCCTTCCACATCGTAGCGGTTCAGCAGGCGCAGACCGGTCAGGTCCTTGATGCCCAGCAGGCTGGTGAGTTCGTTTTTCAGACCGTTTGCCTCGACATCAAAGCCGGGCTTTTTTTCCACATAAATACGATAGACCATTGGGTAGGTTCCCCCTTTGTATTCTTTCTTACTGCTTCTCTGCCAGCGCTTTCAGGGCACGCAGGCCGATATCGCTGCGCTTATGCAGCTTTTCAAAGCTGATCTTCTCGGCTGCTTCGTAGGCGTGGCTCAGGGCGTTGGTCAGGCGCGGGCCGGTGGCGGTAACGCCCAGCACGCGGCCGCCGTTGGTCACAAGCTGGCCGTCCTCGGTGATGACAGTGCCGGAGTGGTACACCGTCACATTCTCCTCGCCGGGCAGCTGACCGTCCACAAGGCCGGAGATGGGCTTGCCCTTCTCGTAGGCCACAGGGTAGCCGCCGGAAGCCAGAATGACGCAGGCCGCAGCACCATCGGAGAACTTGACCTCCTGCTCTGCCAGCGTGCCGTCGGTGCAGGCCTGCATGATGTGCAGCAGGTCGCTTTCCAGCAACGGCAGCACCACCTGCGTTTCGGGGTCGCCGAAGCGGCAGTTATACTCGATGACCTTGGGGCCGTCCGGGGTGAGCATAAGACCGAAGTACAGGCAGCCCTTGAAGGGGCAACCCTCGGCATTCATGGCGCGGATGGTAGGCAGGAAGATCTTTTCCATGCACTCCGCAGCCACCTCCGGGGTGTAGTAGGGGTTGGGGGCAATGGTGCCCATGCCGCCGGTGTTCAGGCCGGTGTCGTGGTCGTTGGCGCGCTTATGGTCCATGCTGGAGACCATGGGCTTGACTACCTTGCCGTCCGTAAAGCTCAGCACGCTGACCTCCGGCCCGGTGAGGAACTCTTCCACCACCACATGGTTGCCGGATGCGCCGAACTTTTTGTCCAGCAT
>CAKTAT010000164.1:0-1502 GCA_934532365.1 uncultured Faecalibacterium sp.
AGATGGGGCTGTCCTCCTGCTTCAAAAGCTCTGCCAACTCGCGGACGGTGTATTTGGTGGTGCCGGGAACAAAAATATCAGGGCGGATCTCTGCGTGGATCTGCAGCACCTGCCCCAGCAGCGCAAGAAGTCTGGGAATATCTTTTTCCTCTGCCTTACGGATCTTCATTTCACATTTCCTCAAAACCATCTCAGAGCCGCTCGTTTTTCTGCGGCGGCTCCTGCAAAGATTATACCACGTTTACCACCCAAGCGGTATAGGTCTGCCCTATGCATTCAATCCAGAATTTTTCCGTCAATGGAGATGGTGACCACCTGCCACGGGATGAACTTTCCGCTGGTCTGCAGCGCCTTTTTCGCTGCCATCTCCAAGCCGCCGCAGCAGGGCACCTCCATGCGGAGGATGGTCACGCTCTGGATGTCGTTATTGCGAATGATCTCGGTGAGTTTTTCGCTGTAATCCACAGCGTCCAGCTTCGGGCAGCCGATGAGGGTCACCTTGCCGCGCATAAATTCCTGATGGAAATTGGCGTAGGCGTAGGCCGTGCAGTCCGCTGCGATCAGGAGCTTTGCGCCCTCAAAATAGGGCGCGCGGACGGGTGCCAGCTTGATCTGCACCGGCCAGTTGCGCAGGCGGGAAACGGACTGCACAGGGACAGAAGCTGCGCTTTCGGCTGCCTCCGGCTGTTCCAGCATCCGCATCCGGGAGCCGGGGCAGCCGCCCTCGTGGAGGTGCTTCATCTTTTCCTGCAATTCCTTCTTCTTTTTGTTCTCCTGCACCGCCGCTTCGTCGTAGGCAGGGGCTTCCCGCTCTTCAAAGGTGATAGCACCGGTGGGGCAGCCCGGCAGGCAGTCCCCAAAGCCATCGCAGAAATTCTCCCGCACCAGCTTTGCCTTGCCGTTGATGATATCAATGGCTCCCTCGTGGCAGGCGGTTGCGCACAGACCGCAGCCGTTGCATTTTTCTTCGTCAATATGGATGATCTTCCGAATCATATCTATACTCTCCTGTTGTGGGTGTTTTTTGCATTTGCAGGTTTATTATAGTATACTAAAGCCATCTTGTATGTTTGAATTCCAACAAGGAGAGCCTTTATGCAAAAATATCTGCCTGTTCTGCGGAGCTGCCCCTTCTTCACCGGGCTTACCGACGATGAGATCCTGTCCATCCTGCACTGTGTCAGTGCGTCGAGCATCACCCGACCCCGGGGCACCTACATCTTCCGTGCCGGAGATTCCACGGAGGTCATGGGGCTTGTGCTGTCCGGCTCCACCCTTGTGATTCAGGAGGATCTTTGGGGACACCGCAACATCCTGTCCAAATGCAATACCGGGGATTTTTTCGGCGAGCCTTACGCCGCCACCCCCGGTGCCATCCTGAACATCAGCGTGGTGGCAGAGGAGGATTGCGAAATTCTGCTGCTCAACGTCAAGCGGCTGCTCACCTCCTGCCCCACCGCCTGCGACCATCACCAGAAACTCATCCGCAATCTGGTCAGCGT